>NZ_JAOWFM010000048.1:0-234346 GCF_030333655.1 Citrobacter sp. CK180
CTCGTTCAGGTTGAGAAGGTATAAGGAGTAACCGATGACAACCCAATATGGATTTTTTATTGACTCCAGTCGTTGCACCGGTTGCAAAACCTGCGAACTGGCCTGCAAAGACTACAAAGATTTAACCCCGGACGTCAGCTTCCGTCGCATCTATGAATATGCGGGCGGCGACTGGCAGGAGGATAACGGTGTCTGGCACCAGAACGTCTTTGCCTACTATCTCTCCATCTCCTGCAACCACTGCGAAGACCCGGCCTGCACGAAAGTGTGCCCGAGCGGCGCAATGCACAAACGCGAGGACGGTTTTGTGGTAGTGGATGAGGACGTCTGCATCGGCTGTCGCTACTGCCATATGGCCTGCCCGTACGGTGCGCCACAGTACAACGCCGCCAAAGGCCACATGACCAAATGCGACGGCTGTCATGACCGCGTTGCCGACGGCAAAAAACCGATCTGCGTCGAGTCCTGCCCGCTGCGCGCGCTGGACTTTGGCCCGATAGAAGAGCTGCGGAAGAAACATGGCACGCTGGCGGCCGTTGCACCGCTGCCGGGCGCGCACTTCACCAGACCGAACATTGTGATTAAACCCAACGCCAACAGCCGCCCGACCGGGGATACCACGGGTTATCTGGCAAATCCGAAGGAGGTGTAAGATGGGAAGTGGATGGCATGAATGGCCGCTGATGATCTTCACGGTTTTTGGTCAGTGCGTGGTCGGCGGTTTTATCGTTCTGGCTCTGGCGCTGATGAAAGGCGAGTTGCGTACCGAATCTCAACAGCGTGTACTGACCTGCATGTTTGCTCTGTGGGTGCTAATGGGAATTGGCTTCATCGCGTCTATGCTGCATCTGGGGTCGCCAATGCGCGCCTTCAATTCGCTGAACCGCGTAGGCTCGTCGGCATTGAGTAATGAAATTGCCAGCGGCTCGCTCTTTTTTGCCGTCGGCGGGATCGGCTGGTTACTGGCGGTGCTGAAAAAGCTCTCTCCGGCGCTGCGTAATCTCTGGCTGGTTGTGACGATCGTGCTGGGTGTTATCTTTGTCTGGATGATGGTGCGCGTGTATAACAGCATTGATACCATACCGACCTGGTACAGCATCTGGACGCCGCTGGGCTTCTTCCTGACGCTGTTTATGGGGGGGCCGTTGCTGGGTTATCTGCTGCTGCGTATTGCGGGCGTCGATGGCTGGGCAATGCGTCTGCTGCCCGTAATTTCTGTTCTCGCACTGGTGGTCAGCGCCATTATGTCAGTGATGCAGGGAGCGGAGCTGGCGACGATTCATAGCTCCATCCAGCAGGCTTCTGCGCTCGTACCGGATTATGGTTCGCTGATGGCCTGGCGTATTGTGGTGCTGGTCGTGGCACTGTGCTGCTGGATTGTGCCGCAGTTGAAAGGTTATCAACCTGCGGTTCCGCTGCTGTCGGTGGCGTTTATCCTGCTGCTGGTAGGGGAACTGATTGGTCGCGGCGTATTCTACGGGCTCCATATGACCGTGGGAATGGCGGTGGCGAGTTAATCCATAATATGCCGGATGGCGGCTCGCGCCTTATCAGGCCTACGGATCGTGTAGGCCTGATAAGCGAAGCGCCATCAGGCAATATGTCCCTGGTTTTTTACTCCTGCTTAGTTAACGTGTCGTAGCTGGTCATCAGATTGCGATAATCAGGAATGTGATTAGAGAACAGCGTCGCCAGACCTTCGATATCATTACGCCAGTCGCGGTGTAACTCACACGCCACGCCAAACCATGTCATTAATTGCGCGCCAGCCTGCGACATGCGATCCCAGGCGGAGTGACGGGTAATTTCATTAAAGGTGCCTGACGCATCGGTCACGACAAACACATCGAACCCTTCTTCAATCGCAGAGAGGGCGGGGAAGGCCACGCACACTTCCGTGACAACCCCCGCAATGATGAGCTGCTTCTTACCTGTCGCCTTAACGGCTTTCACGAAATCTTCATTGTCCCACGCGTTGATGTTTCCGGGGCGTGCAATGTAGGGGGCATCGGGGAACTGTGCTTTCAATTCCGGCACCAACGGCCCGTTTGGCCCCGTTTCGAAACTGGTGGTAAGGATGGTGGGGAGGTTGAAGTATTTGGCTAAATCGCCAAGTGCGAGAACGTTATTTTTGAATTTGTCAGGATCGATGTCTCGTACAAGAGACAGCAGCCCCGCCTGGTGATCAACTAAAAGAACCGCGGCATCATTTTTATCGAGACGAACGTAAGGCTTAGTCATTATCTTCTCCTGATGAGAGTTAGCGTTACATCAAAAGCCATTCCGGTATGTTGTCTTCCCCAAAAGCATAGACCGGAAAAATGATGTTGCAGGAACCATGAAATTTTTCGACTGAACGAAACGCGGCAGTTTTGTTTTAGGTCAATTAAAACAATAACATGATGTTTATCGGACGCTGCTCTTTCATGCCATGAATCAGTATTTCAAATCGAAGGGCGGGAAAGCGCGTAATGCCGCGATTCGGGTAGATTGACAATGTTTTTGTTGGTGGCATGATGCGCATGAAATTTGAACTTCCTCACGGTTTTTATCCATGTCCATCTATACCCGGCCCGTCATGCTTTTGCTGTGCGGCCTGCTTTTGTTGACCCTGGCGATCGCAGTATTAAACACGCTCGTCCCCTTGTGGCTTGCCCAGGAAAGCCTGGCAACCTGGCAGGTCGGTATGGTCAGTTCGTCCTACTTTACCGGGAATCTGGTTGGGACGTTGCTTACCGGGTATTTAATCAAGCGCCTGGGCTTTAACCGCAGTTACTATATTGCCTCGCTCATTTTTGCGGCGGGTTGCGTAGGGCTGGGCATGATGATTGGTTTCTGGAGCTGGCTGGCCTGGCGCTTTGTTGCCGGCGTGGGCTGCGCCATGATTTGGGTCGTGGTGGAAAGCGCTTTGATGTGCAGCGGAACATCCCGTAATCGTGGGCGGTTACTGGCTGCGTACATGATGGTCTATTACGTGGGAACGTTTTTGGGGCAACTGCTGGTCAGTAAAGTTCCGACAGAATTAATGAGCGTTCTGCCGTGGGTAACCGGCATGATTCTGGCGGGCATTTTGCCGCTGCTCTTTACCCGTATCCTGAACCAGCAGTCGGAAGAACACGATACGACGCCGATTACGTCAATGCTGAGACTGCGTCAGGCGCGGTTAGGTGTAAACGGATGCATTATTTCCGGGATTGTACTGGGATCGCTGTATGGCCTGATGCCGCTGTACCTTAATCATCAGGGGATTAGCAATGCGAGCATCGGTTTCTGGATGGCCGTGCTGGTGAGCGCCGGTATTTTAGGCCAATGGCCGATTGGTCGTCTGGCCGATAAGTTTGGTCGTCTTCTGGTGCTGCGTGTACAGGTCTTCGTGGTGATCCTCGGCAGTATTGCCATGCTGACTCAGGCTGCGATGGCGCCCGCCTTATTCATTCTGGGGGCGGCAGGCTTTACGCTCTATCCCGTCGCGATGGCCTGGGCTTGTGAAAAGGTAGAACGTCATCAGCTTGTGGCGATGAACCAGGCGTTGCTGCTCAGCTATACCGTAGGCAGCCTGCTGGGGCCGTCATTTACCGCGATGCTGATGCAGAATTACTCTGATAATCTGTTGTTTATTATGATTGCCAGCGTCTCGTTTGTTTATTTGCTTATGCTGCTGCGCAACGCAGGACATACGCCGACTCCTGTGGCGCACGTTTAATTTATGTGACTCGTCTGGCTAAGCTGGCTGGTCGAAACGCTCAGGTATGAAGAGCGGAATGAAGCTGCGCCAGACGGGTAATACTGGTCAACCGTTGTAAACGCTCCGCTTCATCCAGCCAGCACATCAGTTGTTGAATCCTTTCTATATGTTGCGTGCTGTCGGCGGCGGCAAGGACGATCACCAGCCGTACATTCGGGTGATCCTGGAAGTGTACCGCGTCTTTCAGAGACAAAAGCGACAGATGTGTTCTGGTACTGGCAACGCCTTCTTCCGGGCGGGCATGCGGTAATGCAAACTCAGGGCTTAATATATACCATGGGCCATGTTGTTCTGTTTCGCGGATTATCGCCTGCGCATATTCAGTTGTTATCACCCCTTGTTCTTCCAGTGGTAAGCAGGCCAGTTTTACGGCCTCTTGCCATGTGTCGCATCGTTCATGAAACTGGCTGGCAGAAAATAGTGCATGTACCATTGTTTTCTCCTTTCTCAGAAGGCAGACCGCATCGCGGTCTGCCAGACTGACTATCTGAGTGCGTCGCAGAGTGCCGACGCTGAAATTCCATATTTCTCTTTTAGCTGGCGGCTGTTACCCGATTCTGTAAATGTGTCATGCGTCCCGAGACGAGTCAGGCGTATACCTGACGCTTCCTCTGCCAGCACTTCCGCAACTTGCCCGCCCAGCCCGCCGTTTATCGTATGATTTTCAATTGTTGCGATATGGGGACAATCCGCGATTAACGCCAGGAATCGCTGGCGGTTAAATGGCTTCAGCGTGGCGACATGAATCAGTTTTCCCCGCTTACCCTCGGAACATAACTGCTCATAACCCGCGCTCGCCTGTTCCAGTACGGTGCCTTCGTAGAGAATAGCGAAATCATTACCGGAATCGGCAACGGCTGCGATGTCTGTTACTCGCGGAACGACCGATTTATCGCGAACGGGCATTGGTTCCCGTGCAACGCGGATATAGACGGGGCCATGAATGTTTACTGCCTGTTCAAATGCGGCTTCAACTTCTTCTGCATCGGCAGGCGTCAGAATCGTGATCCCCGGTAGCACGCGCGTTAAGGCCAGATCTTCCAGCGCATGGTGTGATGCGCCGTCCGGACCGTCATCCATGCCAGGATGACTGCCTACTAATTTAATATTCGCTTTTGCATAGCATGCCTGGCGAAGCTGTGTCCATGCGGTGCCGGTAACGAACATCGCGAAGTTAACATAGAACGGAATATTGCCCTCCAGTGCTTGGCCTGTGGCAAAACTCATGGCGGAACCTTCGGCAATGCCCATTTCAAAGAATGCATCAGGCCAGACCTTCTGAAATTGATCCGTGCGGGTGGAACTGGCCAGATCGCTGTCGATCACGACAATCGGATAACCTTTCGCTTTTAGGGTAAGCAGCGCATTACCAATTTCATCGCGTGGTGCTTTCATTACTGTAATTCCTCCATTGCCTGCTGGTATTGCTCTGTATCTGGGGTTTTTGAATGCCAGTCTCCGTTATTTTCCATATAGCTGACGCCACTGCCTTTGGTTGTGTGGGCAATAATCGCCACCGGCTTGCCTTTCAGATGGCGTGATAGCATCAGCGTGTCGGCAACCTGATGCATATCGTTGCCATTTTGCAACTCAAGGACATGCCAGCCAAAATTGCGGATTTTATCGGCCAGCGGTTCAAGGTTGATTACCTCGTTAACAGGATCGTGCGAGGAGAAACCGTTGTAGTCGACGATCGCGACCAGGTTATCCATTCGCATGTGTCCCGCTTGCTGCAATGACTCCCAAATCTGACCTTCGTGCATTTCTCCGTCGCCAATGATGGCGAAGACGCGGTGGGGATCCTGAGCGTGCTTTTTCGCGGCGGCCATACCTAATGCGACCGAGAGCCCCTGGCCTAACAGCCCGGTGGTTGCGTCAACTTCAGGTAGTGATTTCACACTGGGATGACCCTGCAGACGTGAGTTGATCTGACGGAACGAGTTGAATTCGCTGCGGTCAATTTTTCCTTTCTGGAACAACAGAGCGTACTGTGCGGCGACGGCATGGCCTTTGCTCATTACCACCCGAGCGCGAGGAGACTCATCAAGATCAATTTCCTGATGATAAATCCAGGTCAGGATATCAATAATCGAGAGCGCTCCACCCGGGTGCCCAATGCCGGATTCATAAATCATGGTCACAATATCGCGGCGAGCTGCCAGCGCGTGAGACTTCAGTTTATCAATGTTCATGTTCACTCCTTATCAGGGCAGCATTTTGCCGATGTAATACACCACCAGCCCAAGAGCAACGAAATCGGTTTCCGGGAAGCTGGTGCCAGAAAGGCCTACGGATTCCATAATGGGGTAGATCAGCGCGGGGCCGATGCCGATGAGAATGCCGGTAATAAAGCTGCCCGCCACGGCACCTTTCCATCCCCCGGAGGCGTTACCAAAAACGGCTGCCGTTGCCCCAATAAAGAAATAAGGAATGGCGACGGGGATGATGACCGTCTGACCAATCAACGCGAGTATGCCCATTACCACCAACCCACCAACAAATGAGGAGATAAAGCCGAGGACGGTAGCGGTTGGTGCATAGGGGAATACCACCGGACAGTCGAGTGCTGGTTTGGCGTTTGGAATGAACTTCTCTGAGATCCCCAGAAACGCCGGGACGATCTCAGACAGTAACAGTCGCACCCCGGTAATGATGATGTAGAGTGAAGCGGTAAAAGTCAGGGATTGAAATAACGGATAGACCAGCCAATGCATTCCGCCTGCTACGGCCGTCACGGCGGTTTTCCCGGCAGCCAGCGCGGCGATGTAGTAGAAAATGCTGACCGAAATGGATACGGAGACAATGTAGTCTTTAAAGATCCCCAGCCATCCGGGCAGATTCAACTTTTCCGTTGACTCTTTAGGGTCGCCGACTTTCGAGCCAATCCATCCCGAAGCGGCGTAGGCCAGCGTGACGTAGTGGCCCATAGCGATTTCATCATTGCCGGTGATCTTGCGCATCCACGGTTGGGCGATGGCCGGATAGATGCAGGCAGCCAGCCCTAACAGTACAGAACCCACAATAATCGTCGTACCATCACTGTAACCCAGAGCTTTTAGCGTTACAGTAAGCAGAGCGGAGAGGTACAGATTATGCTGACCGGTTAAAAAGATATATTTAAATGGTGTAAAACGGGCAAAAAACAGATTCCAGCCAAAACCGATAACCATAATCAGTGAAACACACATGGCGAATTTTGTTTGTGCTAATCCGGTTAGTGCTTCAGCCAGCGGCATCACACCCTTAAGCCCAAATCCGTCGCTGAACAGCGTCTGGAAATTTCCCAGAGAGGTGACGGCCAGTCCGGCACCACCGGCAAAGACCAGAAAGCCGACAATGGTTTTGAACGTGCCGGATAATACTTTCTCAATCGGCTTACGTTGAATTAACAGGCCGATTAATGCAATAAATCCAACTAAAAGTGGGGTTACACCCAGAATGTCGAATACAATAAACCTGAGGAGATCCATATTGCCTCCGGAAGAGGTTAGTTGTCCTGAATTACGCTGGTGAGCGCGGTTTCCATTTCTTCGCTATTCATCAAGTCGGTTATACCGATAGCTCTGAATCCGGCAGCTTCAATTTCATCGGTGAGGTCGCGCATGGTGATAACAAAGTCAATTCCTTGCCAGGTGGCAAGCCCGGACAAGACGTCGTGTTCGAGCTCAATATCCCAGCCATGCTTATCGATGATTTTTTGCGCTTTGATTTTGAGCATCAAGGAACTGCCCATGCCGGTACGACAGACAATAAGACCTTTCATTTGCTTTCTCCTGTTTTGTAAAAATAATTATTTTCCATTGCGTGTAATGTGAAAAAAATTATTATCTTAAGCTAAGCAGAAAGATGTGATTGTGTTTGCATTTTGAGCAAAAAGGCGAAAAATGAGCCAAATTAATACTAATTTACTGATAAATATTAGAAATGAAGCTGCCGGGCTCAGTCCGATCCTGGAGAAAGTGGGCCGTTTTGTGACGGAAAATCCTGACTTTGTGATGCGGCACACTATTACTGAGTTGGCCGATTCTATTGAAACCAGTGAAGGAAGTATTACGCGCTTTTGTCGCGCGTTTGGCTTTAAAGGCTTTTCTGATTTCAGAACTGCACTGGCGCTGGAGCAGGGGGCCGCGCGCCCTGAAGAACAAGGTAATGAGGAGATATCCTCTGTGATGGCGAGTATCCGCGACAGTCATGCCATTATTAATACTCAGGAGCTACAGGCTGCGGCTGCGTGGCTTAACCAGGTCAATAATGTGGCGATTTACGCTGTCGGTACGGCGGTACCTGTCGCGCTGTTTTTGCAGATGAACCTGATCAAAATGGGCAAAGCTGCGAGTTTTGTCGATCGTTTTTATCTCACAACCTCATCCATGATGGTTGAACCGCAGAGCCAGGGAATTATTGTGGTGCACACCGAGCAGACGTCGGCAGATATGATGCAGGCTCTGGCATTGGCAAAACAACATAGCGCGCGGATTCTTTCGCTGACGCGGGGCACTTTTGCGCCGCTTAGCCGTCTTTCTGACTGGAACTTACAAGCCGCCGTGGCGCTGAAAGGGGAAGGTGAGTATGGTTTTGCCGAGATTGCCGGTGCGATGATGGTCGCAGATAAATTGCTTAATGCGCTGGAAGAACAGGATGAACGCTATGCGGAATGTCGCAAAGCGCATCAGAAGAGTATTTTCTCGATTGAGAGCGTAGCGAACAAGCTATCGGAATATTTTATGTCGTAGTTCGCTTCTTGAATAATGACGGAGATCTGGCCTGTCGTCTGTAGGCCGGATAAGACGTTTTCGCGTCACCATCCGGCGATACCGACAAAATAACTCAGTACATCACTTTATGACCGTACTGCTCAAGAATACCTTTTACGCGCTCCATGGTTTCTTTCTTCGGCGGTTTAACGCCATCAAGCTTGTATTCTTCGCCCATTGCGACCCATTTGTGTTTGCCTAACTCGTGATAGGGCAGCAGTTCGATTTTTTCAACGTTGCCCATATCGCGGGTGAATTCGCCCAGACGGTGTGCTGAGTCGTCATCGTCAGACCAGCCCGGCACCACAACGTAGCGAATCCAGGTCTTAATGCCTTTTGCGGAGATGTATTTGGCGAACTCCAGCGTGCGATGGTTGGATACGCCAACCAGATTCTGATGAATCTCGTCATTCATCTGCTTCAGGTCAAGCATCACCAGGTCGGTGACTTCCAGCAGTTCATCGATGACCGGATCGTAGCGGCGAACAAAGCCGTTGGTATCAAGACAGGTATGGATGCTTTCTTTCTTACAGGCACGGAACCAGTCGCGAACAAACTCAGCCTGTAAGATCGCTTCGCCGCCGGAAGCCGTTACGCCGCCACCGGATGCGTTCATAAAGTGGCGGTAGGTGACGACCTCTTTCATCAGATCTTCAACGGTAACTTCTTTGCCGCCATGCGTATCCCAGGTGTCGCGGTTATGGCAATACAGGCAGCGCATCAGACAGCCCTGGAAGAACGTAATAAAGCGGATGCCCGGGCCGTCAACGGTGCCACAGGATTCAAAGGAGTGAATGCGACCAATAACTGACATTGCGGTGTTTCTCCAGATGTGGCCCATCCGGGGCCGTGTTAGTGCACAGTTATTAACTGTGTCGAGTCTGTTTTGGCAGTCATCCATTGAGTATAGATAGCTGGCGAAAGAGACTTAGTTGTTAAAAAGGCCCCACTTACGTGGAGCCTTTATTGTACGCTTTTTACAGTACGATTTCAGTCAAAACCCAATTACATGGTCTGAGTGAAGGTACGAGTAATAACGTCCTGCTGTTGTTCTTTAGTCAGGGAGTTAAAACGTACTGCGTAACCTGATACACGGATGGTCAGCTGCGGATATTTTTCCGGGTGTTCCATCGCGTCCAGCAGCATTTCACGGTTCATCACGTTCACGTTCAGGTGCTGACCACCTTCGATGGACGCTTCGTGGTGGAAGTAACCATCCATCAGACCCGCCAGGTTGGTTTTACGTACTTCGTCGTCTTTACCCAGTGCGTTCGGAACGATAGAGAAGGTGTAAGAGATGCCATCTTTAGCGTAAGCAAACGGCAGTTTTGCAACGGAGGTCAGAGAGGCAACAGCACCTTTCTGGTCACGACCGTGCATTGGGTTAGCACCCGGTCCGAACGGCGCGCCAGCACGACGACCGTCTGGGGTGTTACCGGTTTTCTTACCATACACAACGTTAGAAGTGATGGTCAGAACAGACTGAGTCGGGATAGCGCCACGGTAAGTGGTCAGTTTCTGAATTTTCTTCATGAAACGTTCTACCAGGTCAACCGCCATGTCATCAACGCGAGAGTCGTTGTTACCAAACTGCGGGTATTCGCCTTCGATTTCGAAGTCTACAGCCAGGCCGTCTTCGTCACGAATCGGTTTAACTTTCGCATATTTGATTGCAGACAGGGAGTCAGCAGCAACGGACAGACCTGCGATACCACACGCCATGGTGCGGATAACGTCACGGTCGTGCAGTGCCATCAGAGAGGCTTCGTAGCTGTACTTGTCGTGCATGTAGTGGATCACGTTCAGCGCGGTGACATACTGTTTAGCCAGCCAGTCCATGAAGTGATCCATGCGGTCCATCACTTCGTCGAAGTTCAGAACGTCGCCTTTGATCGGTTCAGATTTAGGACCAACCTGCATTTTCAGTTTTTCATCAACGCCGCCGTTGATTGCGTACAGCATGGTTTTCGCCAGGTTTGCACGCGCACCGAAGAACTGCATTTGTTTACCAACAACCATCGGGCTTACGCAGCAAGCGATAGCGTAGTCATCGTTGTTGAAGTCTGGGCGCATCAGGTCATCGTTCTCGTATTGCAGAGAAGAGGTGTCGATGGACACTTTAGCGGCGAATTTCTTGAAGTTCAGCGGCAGTTTTTCAGACCACAGAACGGTGATGTTCGGCTCAGGAGACGGACCCATGGTGTACAGGGTGTTCAGGAAGCGGAAGCTGTTTTTGGTAACCAGAGTACGGCCGTCAACGCCCATACCGCCGATAGATTCAGTTGCCCAAATCGGGTCGCCAGAGAACAGTTCATCGTATTCCGGCGTACGCAGGAAGCGAACCATACGCAGTTTCATGACCAGGTGGTCAATCATTTCCTGTGCGTCTTGTTCGGTGATTTTGCCTGCTTTGATATCACGTTCGATGTACGCATCCAGGAAGGTGGATACGCGACCGAAGGACATTGCTGCGCCGTTCTGAGACTTAACAGCGGCCAGGTAGCCGAAGTAGGTCCACTGGATAGCTTCCTGAGCGTTGGTAGCCGGACCAGAGATATCGCAGCCGTATTTAGCCGCCATCTCTTTGATCTGACCCAGCGCGCGGTGCTGTTCAGCAATTTCTTCACGCAGACGGATAGTCGCTTCCAGGTTTACGCCGTTTTCCAGGTCAGACTGCAAAGAGACGAACTGGGCGTATTTGTCTTTCATCAGGAAGTCGATACCGTACAGCGCAACGCGACGGTAGTCACCGATGATACGGCCACGGCCATACGCATCCGGCAGACCAGTCAGAACACCGGATTTACGGCAGTTCAGAATGTCTTTGGTATAAACATCGAATACGCCCTGGTTGTGGGTTTTGCGGTATTCGGTGAAGATTTTTTTCAGCATCGGGTCCAGCTCGCGATTGTACGCTTTGCAGGAACCTTCAACCATTTTGATACCACCGAACGGGATGATCGCACGTTTCAGCGGAGCTTCAGTTTGCAGACCAACGATTTTCTCAAGCGCTTTATTGATGTAGCCAGCGTCGTGAGAAGTGATGGTAGAAGCAACGGAGGTGTCAAAGTCAACAGGCGCGTGAGTGCGGTTTTCCTGTTTAACGCCTTCCATTACGCTGTCCCACAGTGCAGTGGTCGCATTCGTCGCGCCAGCCAGGAAGGACTCATCACCCTCGTACGGAGTGTAGTTTTTCTGAATGAAGTCACGGACGTTTACTTCATTCTGCCAGTCACCTTTGGTAAAACCTTCCCAGGCTGTGGCTAACTTTTCATTAAGCTCGGACATGTAACACCTACCTTCTTAAGTGGATTTTTTATTTACTGCGTATAACGCTCATCAGCAATGATGATCGTCGCCACGCAGGTAAATGACCCAGTATGTCAACCCGACCAATAAACCGCCGCCGATAATGTTACCGATTGTGACCGGAATCAGGTTATCGGTGATGAAATTCATCACGGTCAGGTGAGAAAAACTTTCCGGACTGGAGCCCACTGCGGCCCAGAATTCCGGTGTGGCGAAGTCACGGATTACAATCCCCATCGGAATCATAAACATGTTTGCGATGCTGTGCTCAAAACCGCTGGCAACAAACATGGCGACGGGCAATACCATGATAAACGCTTTGTCCATCAGGCTACGACCCGAGTAGCTCATCCACACGGCCAGGCAAACCATCAGGTTAGCCAGGATACCCAGGCAGACAGCTTCAATAAAAGTATGATGCATCTTGTGGTCGGCGGTTTGCAGGACGTTAAGCCCCCATCCGCCGTTGGCGGTCATATACTCGCCGGAAAGCCACATCAACAACACAAAGAGCAGACAACCGATCAGGTTACCAAAATAAACGTTGAGCCAGTTTTTTGCCAGTTGGCCCCATGTGATTCGGCCGCTCGCTTTCGCGACAACAATCAGCACTGTTGATGTGAAAAGATCTGCGCCGCAGATAACACAGAGAATCAGCCCCAGCGAGAAGCAGATGCCTCCAACCAGTTTCGCCATACCAAAAGGCATTGTGCCTGTACCGGTTGTGGCGGTGATATAGAAAACAAAGGCAATGGAAATGAACACACCCGCGGTAATCGCCAGATAGAAAGTCTTCAGCGGATGTTTCGTTGCTTTATAGACACCTGCCTCTTCGGCCACTTTGGCCATTGCAGCAGGGAGTAATAGATCAAAAGGGTTGTCAGCTTTCACACTAACTCTCTCTTTATTAAGTCGGCGACGAGATACTAACAAAGCATTATAGATGAGAATTTGATATAGATCATATCTCGCCTGGCTTATAGGCCCGCAAGATGCGTGGTTTTTACGCGATTGCGGTGTAAATATTTGATTATCCAAATAAAAATAAATTTTAAAAATTATAAAGTGAGTTGAATTTTTTCGCTGAGCCTCCCCGATGGCAGTTAATTAAAATGGAGTAATTGGCAAATAAAGTAACACCAGCACATTAATATCTGTAATATCAACTACCAATATTTAACCTTGTTATTACATTTATTTTCGTTTGCCAAAAAAATAAAAAAACAGGGCGCATAAAGCGCCCCGTAATATAGCTCAGTCGATTGTTTAAACCTACCTACAGTAGGTTATTCGCTTCTATTTTGACCAGTGAGCGGCCTTGGCGCGCTGCAATTTCTCATAGGCTTTCAGCAGAGACTGATGTGAGGCGAAAGCATGCAGATCGCTATCAACCGCTTGCAGCCCATAAAATGCCGCTTCGCCACTCAGTGCCGCGCTGGCCGCTTCAACAGCTTCGGCGCCATACATCCGAACGAAAGCATTCAGGTATTGCAGCGGTTCGCGGTCTTCTTCCTGCGCCAGAAGCAGCAGCGTTTGCAGACAGCGGTAGTAGTTCGCACGTTCAGCGCTAAAGATGGAGGCGTTGAATTCCATCGTCCACTCTGTCCAGATCAGCGCCTGCTCCAGATCGCCGCCAGCCAGCGCCAGCATTGCTTTAAGCTCACCGATGCGCAGGGTATACCAGCCATTATCCGGGCCTGTCGCCAGACCAAGTAACTCGCGCACGCGGGTAAAGTCATCAAAGCCTTCTTCATCTAATTGTTCAATCAGATTGAGGTAAGCCTCTTTCTCCCATGCGCTGCCCGGCAGGGCAAGGAGGGTTTCGCGCAGATGGCTGCCCATGCTGTTGTTGGCGAGCCACAGATCTTCTGCCGGATAAATATCAGACATGCCCGGCACAATAATGCGGCAGGCATAAACGCCGAGGTGCTCATAGTCGGCAATATAGACCTCTTTATCTTCCGCATTGAAGATTGCCATCAGCGTGGCGAACTCTTCTTCCGTGGTGCCGGAGAAACTCCAGTCAGCAAACGGATAGTCGGCATCCTGCTTGAACAGATCCCAGGAGATCAAACCGCTGGAGTCAATGAAGTGCGTCTCAAGGTTAGTATGTTCAGCCACTTCTTCGTCGTCGAACGTTGGCGGGGTAAAGACATCAAGATCTTTCAGCCCACGGCCCTGCAACAGCTCGGTGACGGTACGCTCCAGCGCAACGCCGAAATCAGGATGCGCGCCGAAGGAGGCGAAGCAGGTGCCGTTGGCCGGGTTGAACAGGACGACGCAGATAACCGGATACTGACCGCCCAGCGAGCCGTCATAAGCGAAGATTGGGAAACCTTCCGCCTCCAGCTTAGCGATGGCCTCTACCACTGCCGGGTAGCGTGCCAGCACATCGGCTGGAATTTCCGGCAGGCTAATGCTTTCGGCGATGATGCGGTTTTTAACATGACGTTCGAACACTTCAGACAAACCCTGCACACGCGCTTCGTTGCGGGTGTTACCGGCCGACATTCCGTTGGAAACGTACAGGTTGCCGATAATGTTCATCGGAATATACACGGTGTGATTATCAGACTGGCGGGTAAACGGCAGGCCGCAGATACCGCGATCTTCGTTACCGGATTGCAGATCGATAAGCATGCTTCCGGCCAGCTCGTTTTCCGGGTCGTAGAACGCGCGCAGACGGTCATCCAGTAACCCTTCCGGCAGGGCGTCGTCATCGGTTAGCGGGAACCATTTTTCATTCGGATAATGCACGAACGGGCCATTGGCGATGGTTTCACCCAGCCAGAAATCGGCGAAGAAATAGTTGGTGGACAGACGCTCAAAATATTCACCCAGCGCGGAAGCCAGCGCGGCTTTTTTGGTTGCGCCTTTGCCGTTGGTAAAGCACAACGCGCACTCTTTGTCGCGAATATGCACCGACCAGACGTTAGGCACCGGATTCAGCCAGGAGGCCTCTTCAATATGAAAACCGAGGTCGAGCAGTTTTTGCTGGAAGCGAGCGATGGAATCTTCCAGGGCGGCGTCTTTGCCGGGGATAAATGTTTGCGTCATGAAAATCACTTTTGTCGTACGGAAAGCGCGCAATGATACGGGTTTTATGTTGACGGCGCTATCGCCGCCGCCCCGGCAGCGTAAATAAAAGTGCGTAGTAGCGTCGTTCCTGTGAATGCCGGGGATCGTCAATGACGCCCGCGAGGCGCAAATCCAGAATGGTCGAAGGCCAGCCGGGTAAAACGGGCTACCTGACAGCGAATCTATCGGTTTTATGTCGTCAATCCGATAGATTCTGTTGTGTGACGTAGCGCGCATTTTTGGCCTGATGAGTTTTACCCATTGCGGCGCGTGTCACTGAATGATAAAACCGATATCCACAGGAATAACTTATACCCAATATCCGTCGTCCTGCCTTGCGCAGACGTTCGGGTGTTGAGGCGATAATAACGCAACGTGGTGAGGGGAAATGGCTCAGGTCTTCAATTTTAGTTCAGGTCCGGCAATGCTACCGGCGGAAGTGCTTAAACTGGCTCAACAGGATCTGCGTGACTGGCACGGTCTTGGCACGTCAGTAATGGAAATTAGCCACCGCGGCAAAGAATTTATCCAGGTCGCAGAGGAAGCGGAACAGGATTTTCGCGATCTCCTCAGCATCCCCTCCAACTACAAAGTATTGTTCTGCCACGGCGGCGGCCGTGGGCAGTTTGCGGCAATTCCGTTAAATATTCTGGGCGATAAAACGTCGGCGGATTACGTTGATGCCGGTTACTGGGCGGCCAGCGCCATCAAAGAAGCGAAAAAATACTGTTCGCCAAACGTGATTGACGCCAAAGTCACGGTTGACGGTCTGCGTGCGGTCAAACCGATGAGCGAGTGGCAGCTTTCTGATAACGCCGCTTACGTTCATTATTGCCCGAACGAGACTATCGACGGCATCGCAATTGATGAAACGCCGAATTTTGGTTCGGATGTCGTTGTGGCTGCGGATTTCTCATCCACAATTCTTTCCGCGCCGCTGGATGTGTCGCGTTATGGCGTGATCTACGCCGGGGCGCAGAAAAACATCGGCCCGGCGGGGCTGACAATTGTGATCGTGCGTGAAGATCTGTTAGGTAAAGCGAACATCGCTTGCCCGTCTATCCTTGATTACACCGTGCTGAACGACAACGACTCGATGTTCAATACCCCGCCGACCTTTGCCTGGTATCTTTCTGGCCTGGTGTTCAAATGGCTGAAAGCGCAGGGCGGCGTTGCGGCGATGAACAAAATCAATCAGCAAAAAGCGGAACTGCTGTATGGCGTGATTGATAACAGTGATTTCTACCGTAACGATGTGGCGAAATCGAATCGTTCACGTATGAACGTGCCTTTCCAGCTAGCGGACAGCGCGCTTGATAAAGTCTTCCTGGAGGAATCTTTCGCTGCGGGTTTGCATGCGCTGAAAGGTCATCGCGTGGTGGGCGGAATGCGCGCCTCTATCTATAACGCAATGCCGCTTGAAGGCGTGAAGGCGTTGACGGATTTCATGGTCGATTTCGAGCGTCGCCACGGCTAATTCGTTTTCTTTTTTCATCCCCACAGCCAGCCTGTGGGGTTTTTATTTCTGTTTTTGAGAGTTGAGTTTCATGGAATCCCTGACGTTACAACCCATCGCGCGGGTCGATGGCACCATCAATCTGCCTGGCTCCAAGAGTGTTTCGAATCGCGCTTTGTTACTGGCGGCATTAGCAAGCGGCACCACTGTTCTGACAAACCTGCTGGACAGCGATGATGTTCGCCATATGCTGAACGCGCTGAGTGCGTTGGGGGTCAGTTATACCCTTTCCGCCGACCGTACCCGCTGTGAAATTACCGGGCAGGGCGGCGTATTACATGCCGAAGGCGCGCTGGAACTGTTCCTGGGCAATGCGGGAACGGCGATGCGTCCGCTTGCCGCCGCGCTGTGCCTGGGGGCAAATGATATCGTGCTGACCGGTGAGCCTCGCATGAAAGAGCGCCCGATCGGTCATCTGGTCGATGCGCTGCGTCAGGGCGGTGCGAAGATTGATTATCTGGAGCAGGAAAACTATCCGCCTCTGCGTCTGCGCGGCGGTTTTAGCGGCGGTCACGTTGAGGTTGATGGCAGCGTCTCCAGTCAGTTCCTCACCGCGCTGCTGATGACCGCGCCGCTTGCGCCGCAGGATACGACGATCGCAATTAAAGGCGATCTGGTGTCCAAACCGTATATCGACATCACGCTGAACCTGATGAAAACATTCGGCGTTGAGGTTGAGAACCAGAATTACCAGCGTTTTGTGGTGAAAGGGGAGCAGCAGTATCATTCACCGGGTCAATATCTGGTGGAAGGCGACGCGTCATCCGCTTCTTATTTCCTTGCCGCTGGCGCCATTAAAGGCGGAACGGTAAAAGTGACGGGGATTGGCCGCAACAGTATGCAGGGCGATATCCGCTTTGCCGATGTACTGGAGAAGATGGGCGCCACCATCACCTGGGGCGATGACTTCATTGCCTGTACGCGCGGTGAACTGAACGCTGTGGATATGGACATGAACCATATCCCGGATGCGGCGATGACCATCGCCACGGCGGCGTTGTTTGCTAAAGGCACCACCACGCTGCGTAATATCTATAACTGGCGTGTAAAAGAGACTGACCGCCTGTTTGCGATGGCGACGGAACTGCGTAAAGTCGGCGCTGAAGTAGAAGAGGGGCATGATTTCATTCGTATCACGCCACCGGCTCAGTTGCAGTTTGCCGAAATCGGCACCTATAACGATCACCGTATGGCGATGTGTTTCTCGCTGGTTGCGTTGTCGGATACGCCGGTGACGATTCTCGATCCGAAATGTACCGCTAAAACCTTCCCGGATTACTTCGAACAACTGGCGCGTATTAGTACGCCTGCCTGATAAAAGTAAAACATTGTCATCTTTTGGGCTGGCTCTTCGCCAGCCCGCTATAATTGCGCAAATCTTCCTCATCTGATGACAGACAAAATGGGTTTTTGCATACAAAGATAACGATTGTGAGCGTTGGCGCGTATAATGCGCGGCGTTCACGTTAACGGTATGCCTGTTTAAGGAGAAAAAGATGACGGCAATTGCCCCGGTAATTACCATTGATGGCCCAAGCGGTGCAGGTAAAGGCACCTTGTGCAAGGCAATGGCGGAAGCATTGCAATGGCATCTGCTGGACTCGGGCGCGATTTATCGTGTACTGGCGCTGGCGGCCTTACATCATCATGTTGATGTCACCTCTGAAGACGCTCTTGTACCGCTTGCGTCTCATCTGGATGTTCGTTTTGTCTCAACCAATGGCAATCTGGAAGTCATTCTGGAAGGGGAAGATGTGAGCGGGGAAATCCGCACGCAAGAAGTCGCGAACGCGGCATCTCAGGTCGCTGCATTCCCGCGCGTGCGCGAAGCGCTTTTGCGCCGCCAGCGTGCGTTTCGCGATGCGCCAGGGTTGATTGCCGATGGCCGCGACATGGGAACGGTGGTATTCCCTGATGCGCCAGTAAAAATTTTCCTGGATGCGTCTTCTGAAGAACGCGCTCACCGCCGTATGCTACAGTTGCAGGAGAAGGGCTTTAGTGTTAACTTTGAACGCCTTTTGGCCGAGATAAAGGAACGTGACGACCGCGATCGTAATCGCGCTGTCGCGCCATTGGTTCCTGCTGCCGATGCTTTAGTTCTGGATTCTACCCGATTAAGCATTGAGCAAGTGATTGAAAAAGCGTTACAATACGCGCGCCAAAAACTGGCACTCGCTTAAGTGCGACCGAATTTGTAGTACCCCCGCTGCAATGGATTGACAGTGGGTATGTGAAACAACCCCATCCGGCATGGAGCCAGGTGGACGTTAAATATGAAACCTGAAGATTAAACATGACTGAATCTTTTGCTCAACTCTTTGAAGAGTCCTTAAAAGAAATCGAAACCCGCCCGGGTTCCATCGTTCGCGGCGTTGTTGTTGCTATTGATAAAGATATCGTACTGGTTGACGCTGGTCTGAAATCTGAATCCGCCATTCCGGCTGAGCAGTTCAAAAACGCCCAGGGCGAACTGGAAATCCAGGTTGGCGACGAAGTTGACGTTGCTCTGGATGCAGTAGAAGACGGCTTCGGCGAAACCCTGCTGTCCCGTGAAAAAGCGAAACGTCACGAAGCCTGGATCACGCTGGAAAAAGCTTACGAAGATGCTGAAACTGTTACCGGTGTTATCAACGGCAAAGTTAAGGGCGGCTTCACTGTTGAGCTGAACGGTATTCGTGCGTTCCTGCCAGGTTCCCTGGTAGACGTTCGTCCGGTGCGCGACACGCTGCACCTGGAAGGCAAAGAGCTTGAATTCAAAGTCATCAAGCTGGATCAGAAGCGCAACAACGTTGTGGTTTCCCGTCGTGCCGTTATCGAATCCGAAAACAGCGCAGAACGCGATCAGCTGCTGGAAAACCTGCAAGAAGGCATGGAAGTTAAAGGTATCGTTAAGAACCTCACTGACTACGGTGCATTCGTTGATCTGGGTGGCGTTGACGGCCTGCTGCACATCACCGACATGGCATGGAAACGCGTTAAGCATCCGAGCGAAATCGTAAACGTTGGCGACGAAATCACTGTTAAAGTGCTGAAGTTCGACCGCGAGCGTACTCGTGTATCTCTGGGCCTGAAACAGCTGGGCGAAGATCCGTGGGTAGCTATCGCTAAGCGTTATCCAGAAGGTACCAAACTGACTGGTCGCGTGACCAACCTGACCGACTACGGCTGCTTCGTTGAAATCGAAGAAGGCGTTGAAGGCCTGGTTCACGTTTCCGAAATGGATTGGACCAACAAAAACATCCACCCGTCCAAAGTTGTTAACGTTGGCGATGTAGTGGAAGTTATGGTTCTGGATATCGACGAAGAACGTCGTCGTATCTCCCTGGGTCTGAAACAGTGCAAATCCAACCCGTGGCAGCAGTTTGCGGAAACCCACAACAAGGGCGACCGTGTTGAAGGTAAAATCAAGTCTATCACTGACTTCGGTATCTTCATCGGCCTGGACGGCGGCATCGACGGCCTGGTTCACCTGTCTGACATCTCCTGGAACGTTGCAGGCGAAGAAGCAGTTCGTGAATACAAAAAAGGCGACGAAATCGCAGCAGTTGTTCTGCAAGTTGACGCAGAGCGTGAGCGTATCTCCCTGGGCGTTAAACAGCTCGCAGAAGATCCGTTCAACAACTGGGTTGCTCTGAACAAGAAAGGCGCTATCGTAACCGGTAAAGTTACTGCTGTTGACGCTAAAGGCGCAACCGTAGAACTGGCTGACGGCGTTGAAGGTTACCTGCGTGCTTCTGAAGCATCCCGTGACCGCGTTGAAGATGCGACTCTGGTTCTGAGCGTTGGCGACGAAGTTGAAGCTAAATTCACCGGCGTTGATCGTAAAAACCGCGCAATCAGCCTGTCTGTTCGTGCGAAAGACGAAGCTGACGAGAAAGATGCAATCGCAACTGTTAACAAACAGGAAGATGCAAACTTCTCCAACAACGCAATGGCTGAAGCTTTCAAAGCAGCTAAAGGCGAGTAATTCTCTGAAACTTCGGGTGTTTTATCCCGAAGTTTGATGAGTTTACTTGACAGATTACAAGATTCGTCCTGTAATCAAGCACTAAGGGCGGCTACGGCCGCCCTTAATCAATGCAATAACAGCAGCAGCCAATTTGCTTACAGGAACCGGAGGAATCATGACCAAGTCAGAATTGATTGAAAGACTTGCAACCCAGCAATCTCACATTCCCGCGAAAGCGGTTGAAGATGCAGTAAAAGAGATGCTGGAACATATGGCCTCGACTCTTGCGCAGGGCGAGCGTATTGAAATCCGCGGTTTCGGCAGCTTTTCTTTGCACTACCGCGCACCTCGTACCGGACGTAACCCGAAGACTGGCGATAAAGTAGAACTGGAAGGAAAGTATGTTCCGCACTTTAAGCCGGGTAAAGAACTGCGCGATCGCGCCAATATTTACGGTTAAGTTTTAACGAAAAACTTGATCCAGAAAAAAGCACCTGAACGGTGCTTTTTTCATTTCTGCATTCCGACCGGAAAAGAGACTTCAACGCCATCATCCGGCATAAAGCAGTGCCTGATGGCGCTACGCTTATCAGGCCTACAGATATGTACCTGTGACTCCCGTAGGCCGGATAAGACGCTTTGCGTCGCCATCCGGCACAAAGCAGCGCCTGAAGACGCTACGCTTATCAGGCCTACAGATATGTACCTGTGACTCCGTAGCCGGATAAGACGCTTCGCGTCGCCATCCGGCATAAAGCAGCGCCTGATGGCGCTACGCTTATCAGGCCTACAGATATGCTCCCGTGACTCAGTAGGCCGGATAAGACGCTTCGCGTCGCCATCCGGCATAAAGCAGCGCCTGATGGCGCTACGCTTATCAGGACTACAGGTATGCTCCCGTGACTCAGTAGGCCGGATAAGACGCTTTGCGTCGCCATCCGGCATAAAGCAGCGCCTGATGGCGCTACGCTTATCAGATCTACAGATGCGTTCTCGTAGGCGTAACTGGAAAGCCCCTCTCATTTTTATGTGCATCTTGCATTCCTAACGTGAAAACCACGGAATTTGCGCCGAATAACCACAAATTGTCGCCAGACAAACGTTAGCTAAATCTGCACACTTCTTGTAACAGGGAGGTGTCTATGAAAATAACAACGGTCAGCGTGTGTGCATTATGCGGAATTCTTCCGCTAATATTCTTACCTGTACTTCCCGGTTCGTTGTGTCTCATTGGCATATTTTGTTTTGCCTGCGCGCTGTCCTTTGTTCCATATAAATATACGCAGTACGCCAGCTTGACCCTGCTGTTTTTTCTCTGGGGAATACTTGCTGCAAAGCAAGCTGTCTGGCCGGGTAATACCTTGCCTGGCGCAACACAAGAAGCCGTGGTGCAAATTACGGCGACCGATCATGCCACCACACATTACGGGCAAATTACCCATGTACAGGGGAAACGCCTGTTTCCCTCGGTGGGCGTTGTTCTTTATGGGCAATATTTGCCCGGCGAAGTGTGTGCAGGTCAACGTTGGGCGATGAAACTAAAAGTCCGTGCCGTGCATGGTCAGCTTAATGAGGGGGGATTTGATAGCCAGCGTTATGCGCTCACGCAACATCAGCCTCTGAGCGGCCGGTTTCTGCATGCGACGGTCATCGAATCGTCATGTAGTTTACGCGCACGTTATCTTGCTTCCCTCAATACCACGCTGGCGTGCTACCCCTGGCAGCAGGTTATCCTGGCATTAGGCATGGGCGAGCGTTTATCAGTATCGCAAGAGGTCAAAAATATTATGCGCGATACTGGTACGGCGCACCTGATGGCCATTTCAGGGTTGCATATCGCCTTTGCCGCACTACTGGCCGGAGGATTGATTCGTGGCGCGCAATTTTTACTTCCCACCCGGTGGATTCACTGGCAAACGCCGTTAGTGGGAGGGATTGTGTGCGCGACGTTTTATGCCTGGCTCACGGGGTTACAACCCCCCGCGTTACGTACGGTTGTGGCGCTGGCAGCGTGGGGATTACTGAAGCTGAGCGGTCGGCAATGGAGCGGTTGGGAGGTCTGGTTCTGCTGTCTGGCGGCAATAGTGATTGCCGATCCGATTGCCGTTCTGTCGCAAAGTCTGTGGCTTTCGGCCTTTGCCGTCGCTGCGCTTATTTTCTGGTATCAGTGGTTTCCTGTACCGGCCTGGGCGTTGCCTCGGGCAGGGAAAGTCGTGTTGGACCTCGTTCACTTACAGTTGGGCATTACGCTTCTGCTCTTACCTGTGCAAATAGCGCTTTTTCATGGCGTAAGTGTGACCTCTTTTCTGGCGAATCTGTTTGCTGTTCCTTTGGTTACATTTATCTCTGTACCACTGATACTGGCGGGAATGATCGGCCATTTGACCGGGCCGCTGATGGCTGAAGAAGGCCTCTGGGCGCTGGCTGACGCCTCTCTGGACGTGTTGTTCCGGGCGCTGAAAAGTCTGCCGGAAGGGTGGATTAATATTGATTATCGCTGGCAATACTTGTCTTTGGCTCCCTGGTTAACGCTTATGGCGTGGCGATTGAATGCCTGGCGAACTTACCCGGTGATCTGTTTGTCTGGCGTGTTGCTGTTGAGCTGGCCGTTATGGCGTACGCCGCGCACGGAGGCGTGGCAGGTTCATATGCTGGATGTCGGACAGGGGCTGGCGATGGTTATCGCGCATAATGGGAAAGCGATACTTTATGATACGGGACGCGCCTGGCCGGATGGCGATAGCGCACAGCAGCTCATCATTCCCTGGCTACGCTGGCACAATCTGGAACCTGAGGGGATTATCCTGAGCCATGAACATCTGGATCATCGGGGTGGCCTGTCATCATTACAGAAGACGTGGCCTTCGCTCTGGATACGAAGCCCATTAGGCTGGAAGGGCCATCTGCCGTGCTTTCGTGCGGAGCAGTGGACGTGGCAGGGGCTATCCTTCAGCGCACACTGGCCGATTAAAGGAAACAGGGAAAAGGGCAACAACCATTCCTGCGTGGTTAAAGTGGATGACGGAAAGCAGAGTATTTTGCTGACGGGCGATATTGAATCTCCGGCTGAACAAAAAATGCTAAGTCGTTATTGGCGGCATTTGCAGGCGACAATCATTCAGGTTCCGCATCATGGCAGTAATACATCGTCGTCATTAGCGTTAATTCAACGGGTTGAGGGCCTGGCCGCGCTGGCGTCAGCATCGCGCTACAACGCCTGGCGTCTGCCTTCCTGGAAGGTAAAACAGCGCTATCAACAACAAGGTTATCAGTGGCTGGATACCCCGCATCAGGGGCAAATTTCGGTGGATTTTTCCCCGCAAGGTTGGCGCATACGAGGTTTACGGGAGCAAATTTTACCTCGTTGGTATCATCAGTGGTTTGGCGTGTCAGAGGATAACGGGTAGAATATGCGGCTATTTCAACAAATGCTGGTTTTTTGAATGCATAACGATAAAGATCTCTCTACGTGGCAGACGTTCCGCCGACTGTGGCCTACCATTGCGCCTTTCAAAACTGGGCTGATCGTGGCGGGTGTCGCGTTGATCCTCAATGCGGCCAGCGATGCTTTTATGTTATCGCTCCTCAAACCATTGCTGGACGATGGTTTTGGTAAAACAGATCGATCGGTGCTGCTTTGGATGCCGCTGGTGGTTATTGGCCTGATGATATTACGTGGTATCACCAGCTATATTTCCAGCTACTGTATTTCATGGGTATCGGGCAAAGTGGTGATGACCATGCGCCGTCGTCTGTTTGGTCATATGATGGGGATGCCTGTTGCATTCTTTGATAAACAATCAACGGGGACACTGCTTTCTCGTATTACCTATGACTCAGAACAGGTTGCATCATCGTCTTCCGGGGCGTTGATTACGGTCGTGCGTGAAGGTGCATCGATCATCGCTTTGTTTATCATGATGTTCTATAACAGCTGGCAACTGTCGATCATTCTGGTCATTTTGGCGCCTGTTGTGTCTATTGCGATTCGCGTGGTATCGAAGCGTTTTCGTAGCATCAGTAAAAACATGCAGAACACGATGGGGCAGGTGACCACCAGTGCAGAGCAGATGCTGAAAGGCCACAAAGAAGTGCTTATCTTTGGCGGTCAGGAAGTTGAAACGAAGCGTTTTGACAAAGTCAGCAATAAAATGCGTCTGCAAGGGATGAAAATGGTGTCTGCATCATCCATCTCTGATCCGATCATTCAGCTGATCGCGTCTCTGGCGCTGGCCTTTGTTCTCTATGCGGCTAGCTTCCCGAGCGTAATGGACAGCCTGACTGCGGGTACGATTACCGTCGTATTCTCATCAATGATTGCCCTGATGCGTCCTCTGAAATCGCTGACCAACGTCAATGCGCAGTTCCAGCGTGGTATGGCGGCATGCCAGACGCTGTTTGCTATTCTGGATAGCGAGCAAGAGAAAGATGAAGGCAAACGCGTAATTGAACGCTCGACGGGCGATCTGGAATTCCGCAATGTGACCTTTACCTATCCGGGGCGTGAAACGCCTGCGCTGCGCAATATCAATCTGCACATTCCGGCGGGTAAGACGGTTGCGCTGGTTGGGCGTTCCGGTTCAGGTAAATCAACCATTGCCAGTCTGATCACGCGCTTCTACGACATCAATGAAGGGAATATCCTGATGGATGGACACGATCTGCGTGAATATACCCTGTCTTCATTGCGTAATCAGGTCGCGCTGGTTTCGCAGAATGTGCACCTGTTTAACGATACGGTTGCGAACAACATCGCCTATGCGCGTACTGAAGAGTACAGCCGCGAGCAAATTGAAGAAGCGGCGCGTATGGCGTATGCCATGGACTTTATCAGCAAGATGGATGACGGTCTGGATACGGTTATCGGCGAGAACGGCGTACTGCTTTCCGGTGGTCAGCGTCAGCGTATCGCGATTGCCCGTGCGTTGCTGCGTGACAGCCCAATCCTGATTCTGGATGAAGCCACCTCTGCGCTGGACACCGAATCCGAACGCGCGATTCAGTCCGCGCTGGATGAGTTGCAGAAAAACCGTACTTCGCTGGTTATCGCGCACCGTCTTTCAACGATTGAACAAGCTGATGAAATTGTCGTGGTGGAAGACGGGATTATTGTTGAGCGTGGAACCCATAGCGAATTGCTGGAGCAGCGCGGTGTGTATTCGCAACTGCATAAAATGCAATTTGGCCAATGATCGCCCGCATCTGGTCTGGTGAATCGCCCCTGTGGCGTCTGTTGCTCCCACTCTCCTGGCTGTATGGCCTGGTGAGTGGGGGGATTCGCCTGTGCTACCGGCTGGGAATTAAACGCGCCTGGCATGCGCCGGTGCCGGTCGTTGTCGTCGGGAACCTTACGGCGGGGGGCAACGGAAAAACGCCGGTCGTTATCTGGCTGGTCGAGCAACTGCAACAGCGCGGCATTCGCGTGGGGGTTGTTTCGCGGGGGTATGGCGGTAAAGCGGCGTCTTATCCGCTGTTGCTTACTCCACAAACGTCCTCTGCGGAAGCGGGCGATGAGCCAGTACTGATCTATCAACGAACCGGCGCGCCTGTCGCTGTCTCGCCGGTTCGCTCAGACGCAGTAAAAGCGATTCTCGCGCGTCACGATGTACAAATTATCGTGACGGATGACGGGCTACAGCATTATCGTTTGGCGCGCGATATTGAAATCGTTGTCATCGACGGCGTGCGTCGGTTTGGCAATGGCTGGTGGTTGCCCGCAGGGCCGATGCGTGAGCGCGCCAGTCGGCTTAAATCGGTAGATGCGGTGATCGTCAACGGCGGCGTTGCCAGACCAGGAGAAATTCCGATGCAGCTGGCGCCAGGGCTGGCGGTCAATTTATGCACCGGTGAGCGCCGTCATGTCGCGGAGTTAAGCAACATTGTCGCGATGGCGGGGATTGGCCATCCTCCACGTTTCTTTGCTACGCTCGAAGCGTGTGGGGCATCGCTACAGAAATGCGTTCCGTTGGCCGATCATCAGTCTCTCGCCTTTAACGATGTGAAGGCGTTAGTAACCGACGGGCAAACGCTGGTCATGACGGAAAAAGATGCCGTTAAATGCCGGGGATTTGCCGAGGACAACTGGTGGTATTTACCTGTAGACGCGCGTTTGTCGGGTGAACAACCTGATGCACTGCTTGAACAACTCATCTCGCTGGCTCGCTAGCACAAATTGATGTGGCGGCAGCGAACGATTCCCGGAGTTATACATGTCGTTGCCGCATCTCTCTCTTACGGATGTTCGTCATCTCCATCTTGCTGCGCAAGGTTTGCTGAAAAAGCCCCGCCGTCAGGCATTGCCTGCGGATATTCTCGCGACGATTTCGCGCATGTCTTTATTGCAAATCGATACGATCAACGTTGTGGCGCGCAGCCCCTATCTGGTGCTGTTTAGCCGTCTGGGCCACTACCCGCAACAGTGGCTGGACGACTCGTTGTCGCGTGGCGAACTCATGGAATACTGGGCGCATGAGGCCTGTTTCTTACCGCGTAGCGACTTTACGCTAATTCGTCACCGTATGCTGGCGCCTGAGAAGATGGGCTGGAAGTACAAAGCATCGTGGATGCAGGAACATGCCGATGAGATCGCGCAGTTGATCCAGCATATTCACCATAACGGCCCTGTGCGCTCAGCGGATTTTGCGCATCCACGCAAAGGCGCCAGTGGATGGTGGGAATGGAAGCCGCATAAGCGCCATCTTGAAGGATTGTTCACTGCCGGGAAAGTCATGGTTGTAGAACGGCGCAACTTTCAGCGCGTGTATGACCTGACGCAACGCGTGATGCCGCACTGGGACGATAAACGCGATTTACTGTCGCAGGCAGAAGCAGAAATCGCCATGCTGGATAATAGCGCGCGCAGTCTGGGGATTTTTCGCGAGCAGTGGCTGGCGGATTACTATCGCCTGCGGCGACCTGAAGTGAAAACGTGGCGTGATATCCGCGTTGAACAAGGGCAACTGGTTCCCGTTCAGGCCGACAGGCTGGGGGCAATGTGGCTACACGCCGATCTGTTGCCGCTACTGGAGCAGGCGCTGAACAATAAGCTCACCGCTACGCATAGCGCGGTTTTATCCCCTTTTGATCCCGTCGTCTGGGACCGGAAACGGGCAGAGCAGTTGTTCGATTTTAGCTACCGCCTGGAGTGCTATACCCCGGCGCCTAAACGCCAGTACGGCTATTTTGTTTTGCCGCTGCTGCATCGGGGGCAGTTGGTTGGGCGTATGGATGCCAAAATGCATCGCAAAACGGGCGTGCTGGAAGTCATCTCGCTCTGGTTGCAGGAGGGGGTTAAACCGGGCCCGACGCTGCAAAAAGGGTTGTTACAGGCGATTAATGCGTTCGCTCGCTGGCAACAGGCCAGCCGCGTCACGCTAGGGAACTGTCCATCCGCCTTGTTTGCAGAAAATCGTCATGGCTGGGAAATAGACGCGGTCTCATAAACGATTATGTTAATATTGATGGATTCACAATCCGGTCCATCTGGAGGAACTATGGATCATCGTCTACTTGAAATCATTGCCTGCCCGGTATGCAACGGCAAACTCTGGTATAACCAGGAAAAACAAGAACTGATTTGCAAACTGGATAACCTGGCTTTCCCATTGCGCGATGGCATTCCGGTATTGCTGGAAACGGAAGCGCGTTCCATTACTGCTGATGAGAGTAAATCATGAGTTTTGTGGTCATTATTCCCGCTCGTTTTTCGTCCACGCGTCTGCCCGGTAAGCCTTTACTGGATATCAACGGCAAACCGATGATCGTGCATGTTCTGGAACGCGCGCGCGAATCTGGCGCTGAACGCATTATTGTCGCGACGGACCATGAAGATGTCGCTCGCGCGGTAGAAGCGGCGGGTGGGGAAGTCTGCATGACGCGCGCTGACCATCAGTCCGGGACGGAGCGTCTGGCGGAAGTCGTTGAAAAATGCGGTTTTAGCGACGATACCGTTATTGTGAACGTGCAGGGTGATGAGCCGATGATCCCGGCGGTGATTATTCGTCAGGTGGCGGAAAACCTGGCGCAGCGCCAGGTTGGTATGGCGACGCTGGCGGCGCCGATTCACGGTGCTGAAGAAGCCTTTAATCCTAATGCAGTGAAAGTTGTGCTGGACGCTGAAGGCTATGCGCTTTATTTCTCGCGTGCGACGATCCCCTGGGATCGCGATCGTTTTGCGAAAAGCCTTGAGACCGTGGGCGACACGTTCCTGCGCCATCTGGGAATTTACGGCTATCGCGCCGGGTTTATTCGCCGCTACGTGAACTGGCAGCCCAGCCCGCTTGAGCATATTGAGATGCTGGAGCAGCTTCGTGTGCTGTGGTATGGCGAAAAAATCCATGTTGCCGTCGCCAAAGAAGTCCCGGGAACGGGCGTTGATACAGCCGAAGATCTTGAGCGCGTTCGCGCCGAAATGCGCTGATATCCGCTATCGCACTCCTCTCACAAATGGGAGGAGTGTCGTATCGTTACGATTTTCCCTTCATTTTTCTTTTCATCAATTGATCTCATCCGGGTGACATCTGTCCATACGGCGCTCATTATAAAAGCAGTGGCGTTTATGAGGGCAATCTGAAATGGAACAGCTGCGAGCCGAACTGAGTCATCTGCTGGGCGAAAAACTCAGCCGTATAGAGTGCGTGAGTGAAAAGGCGGATACGGCCTTGTGGTCGCTGTACGACAGTCAGGGAAACCCGATGCCGCTAATGGCGAGAAGTTTTACGACCCCTGGCGTGGCGCAGCAACTGGCATGGAAAACGACCATGCTGGCGCGTAGCGGCACGGTACGCATGCCGGTTGTCTATGGCGTGATGACGCATGAGGAACACCCCGGGCCTGATGTCCTGCTGCTGGAGCGTCTGCGTGGCGTCTCTGTGGAAGCGCCCGCCCGCACGCCTGAGCGCTGGGAGCAATTGAAGGATCAGATTGTAGAAGGTTTGTTAGCCTGGCATCGACAGGACAGCCGGGGTTGCGTGGGCGCGGTGGATCATACGCAGGAAAATATCTGGCCGTCCTGGTATCGCCAGCGTGTTGAAGTGCTATGGACGACGTTAAACCAGTTCAACAACACCGGGTTAACCATGCAGGATAAACGCATTCTGTTTCGTACCCGGGAGTGCCTGCCTGCGCTGTTTGAAGGATTTAATGATAATTGCGTGCTCATCCACGGCAATTTTAGCCTGCGCAGTATGTTGAAAGATGCCCGCAGCGATCAGCTTCTGGCGATGGTGGGGCCTGGCGTTATGCTGTGGGCGCCACGAGAGTATGAACTGTTCCGGCTGATGGACAATGCGCTGGCGGAAGGGTTGCTCTGGCATTATCTGCAACACGCGCCAGTGGCGGAATCGTTTATCTGGCGGCGTTGGCTTTATGTGTTATGGGACGAAGTCGCGCAGCTGGTCAATACCGGGCGTTTTAGCCGCTCCAACTTTGACCTCGCGACAAAATCACTGCTGCCCTGGCTCGCCTGACGCGCCTTTCAGCCACTGCCAGATGCGCCCCAGCGTTTCATAACCGGCGCGATCGCTATGCATCAACCATACCGGGGAGGGAATTGCTCGCTCCCACGGATTTAACGGTGAATCTATCGCCAGTTGATTGGCTGGCGCAGGCAGCGGATGTAACCCAACATTCTGGAAGAAGATCATGGCGCGCGGTAAGTGGGAGGCGGAAGTGACCAGCAGGAAAGGGGAATCGCCGATGGCCTGTTTCACCGCTTCCGCCTCTTCTTCGGTATCTTTTGGCTGATCCAGCGTGATGATGTCGCTGCGCGGCACACCCAGCGATTGTGCCACTCTTGCGCCCGCTTCTGCCGTACTCACGCGATTAGTTTTTGCCGCCGTGCCCGTAAAGATCAGTTTCGATCCCGGATTGGCCAGCCAGAGGCGTACGCCTTCGTTCAGACGTGGGAGGCTGTTATTGATCAGATTTGAACTGGGCGCCCACTGGGGGTTCCAGGTGTAGCCGCCGCCCAGCACCACGATATAGTCTACTTTTTGCGTTCCCTGCCAGGTGGGGTAACTGTCTTCAATCGGTTTGAGTAAACGGTCAGCAACAGGTTGCAGGCTTAACAGAAATATTGCCAGCCATCCCAGGCTGATAAACGCCTTCCCGGTTTTCTGAAAGCGGCTAAACCATACCAGCGCCAGCCCCACGCCCATGATGAGCAGCATAAAGGGAAGCGGCAGCAACAGACCGCCAGTCACTTTCTTCAGAGTAAAAAGCATCCTTTTTGGTTCCTTTTTTGACCATACAGCAGGGGATCAGCAGGGATATTACACCAGACAGGTTAAATATCGCCGCGACTATGACAAAATAGCTTCTTTTTAAAAGCACACCTGAGCCAGCCTGTGGAGAGTCCGATGCGGGACCGCAATTTTGATGACATTGCTGAAAAGTTTTCCCGTAACATCTACGGAACCACCAAAGGACAGCTGCGACAGGCGATTCTGTGGCAGGATCTTGATCGGTTGCTGGCGGAATTCGGCGAGCGAAAACTGCACATCCTGGATGCTGGCGGCGGAGAGGGGCAAACGGCCATCAAAATGGCGGAGCGTGGGCATCAGGTTACATTGTGCGATCTGTCCGGCGAGATGATCGCGCGTGCGCAGCAGGCGGCAGAAGCAAAAGGTGTGAGCGGAAACATGCATTTTATACAATGCGCCGTTCAGGATGTCGCTTCGCATTTGGAAACCTCCGCTGATCTGATATTGTTTCATGCTGTGCTGGAGTGGGTGGCGGAACCGGTCGGCGTGTTAGAGACGCTTTGGTCAGTTTTGCGCCCCGGCGGAGCACTGTCGTTAATGTTCTACAATGCTAACGGCCTGTTGATGCATAACATGGTGGCAGGGAACTTTGACTATGTGCAGGTGGGGATGCCAAAACGCAAAAAGCGTACGCTTTCGCCAGACTATCCACGTAAACCCGAGCAGGTTTATCAGTGGCTGGAAGATATTGGCTGGCAGATTACCGGTAAGACCGGCGTACGCGTATTTCATGATTATCTGCGTGAGAAGCATCAACAGCGTGACAGCTATGAGATGTTAGTTGAATTAGAAACGCGTTATTGCCGCCAGGAGCCGTATATTAGCCTTGGCCGCTACATTCATGTCACCGCGCGCAAACCGCAGATGCAAGGATAACTTATGAGTGAATTTTCCCAGACAGTCCCCGAACTGGTTGCCTGGGCCAGAAAAAATGACTTTTCCATCTCTCTGCCGGTAGACCGACTTTCGTTCCTGCTAGCGGTAGCCACGCTGAACGGCGAGCGCCTGGACGGGGAGATGAGTGAAGGCGAACTGGTGGATGCGTTCCGCCATGTCAGTGATGCGTTTGAGCAAACCAGCGAAACCATCGGCGTGCGCGCCAACAACGCGATCAACGATATGGTACGTCAACGTCTGCTGAACCGCTTTACCAGCGAGCAAGCGGAAGGCAACGCTATTTATCGCCTGACGCCGCTCGGGATTGGCATTACCGATTACTACATCCGCCAGCGTGAGTTTTCCACGTTGCGCCTCTCCATGCAGCTATCCATTGTCGCGGGTGAACTGAAGCGGGCGGCGGATGCGGCAGATGAGGGCGGCGACGAGTTTCACTGGCATCGTAACGTTTATGCGCCGCTGAAATATTCGGTCGCGGAAATTTTCGACAGCATCGACCTGACCCAGCGCATTATGGATGAGCAGCAGCAGCAGGTAAAAGACGACATTGCGCAGTTGCTGAACAAAGACTGGCGCGCGGCAATTTCGAGTTGCGAACTGCTGCTTTCTGAAACATCCGGCACGCTGCGTGAGTTGCAGGATACGCTTGAAGCAGCTGGCGATAAATTGCAGGCCAATCTGTTACGCATCCAGGACGCCACGATGGCGCATGACGACCTGCATTTTGTGGATCGTCTGGTGTTCGATCTGCAAAGCAAACTCGACCGCATTATTAGCTGGGGTCAGCAATCCATCGACCTGTGGATTGGCTATGACCGACACGTACACAAATTTATCCGTACCGCGATTGATATGGATAAAAACCGCGTCTTTGCCCAGCGACTGCGCCAGTCCATCCAGAGCTATTTTGATGAGCCGTGGGCGCTGACCTATGCCAACGCCGATCGTCTGCTGGATATGCGCGATGAAGAGATGGCGCTGCGCGATGAAGAGGTGACCGGCGAACTGCCGCCGGACCTGGAATATGAAGAATTTAACGAGATCCGCGAACAACTGGCGGCGATCATCGAAGAACAGCTGGCTATCTATAAATCCAGACAAGCCCCACTGGATCTCGGCCTGGTAGTGCGCGAATATCTGGCGCAATACCCACGAGCGCGTCACTTCGACGTGGCGCGTATTGTTATCGATCAGGCGGTACGTCTTGGCGTAGCGCAAGCAGACTTCACCGGACTGCCAGCCAAATGGCAGCCGATTAATGATTACGGAGCCAAGGTACAGGCGCATGTCATTGACAAATATTGAACAAGTGATGCCGGTTAAGCTGGCGCAGGCGCTGGCAAACCCGTTATTTCCGGCGCTGGATAGCGCATTACGCTCCGGCAGACATATCGGTCTGGATGAGCTGGATAATCATGCCTTCCTGATGGATTTCCAGGAGTATCTGGAAGAGTTTTACAGTCGCTATAACGTCGAACTGATTCGCGCGCCGGAGGGTTTTTTCTACCTGCGCCCGCGTTCCACGACGATTATCCCGCGCTCCGTCTTGTCTGAACTGGACATGATGGTGGGTAAAATCCTCTGCTATCTCTATCTCAGCCCGGAGCGGTTGGCGAATGAGGGGATTTTTACCCAGCAGGAACTGTACGATGAGCTGCTCGCCCTGACAGACGAAGCCAAATTGCTGAAACTGGTCAACAACCGCTCAACGGGGTCTGACGTGGATCGTCAGAAACTACAGGAGAAGGTGCGCTCGTCGTTAAACCGTCTGCGTCGCTTAGGGATGGTGTGGTTTATGGGCCATGACAGCAGCAAATTCCGCATCACGGAATCGGTGTTCCGCTTTGGCGCGGATGTGCGTACCGGTGACGATCCGCGTGAAGCGCAGCGTCGCTTAATCCGCGATGGGGAAGCCATGCCGGTTGAAAATCACCTGCAACTCAACGATGAGACCGAAGAGAATCAGCCGGACAGTGGAGAGGAAGAATAATGATTGAACGCGGTAAATTTCGCTCACTAACGCTGATTAACTGGAACGGCTTTTTTGCCCGCACCTTTGACCTCGATGAGCTGGTCACCACGCTGTCCGGCGGGAACGGCGCCGGTAAATCCACCACGATGGCGGCGTTCGTCACGGCGCTGATCCCGGACTTAACCTTACTGCATTTCCGTAACACCACGGAAGCCGGGGCCACCAGCGGATCGCGCGATAAAGGCCTGCACGGTAAGCTGAAAGCGGGCGTCTGTTATTCCATGCTCGACGTCCTCAATTCTCGCCATCAGCGTGTTGTGGTGGGCGTACGTTTGCAGCAGGTCGCCGGACGCGATCGCAAAGTTGATATCAAACCGTTTGCCATTCAGGGCTTGCCGATGTCGGTGCAGCCGACGCAACTGGTGACGGAAACGCTGAACGAGCGCCAGGCGCGCGTGTTGACCCTCGCGGAGCTGAAAGAGAAGCTCGATGCGATGGAAGGCGTGCAGTTTAAGCAGTTTAACTCGATCACCGATTATCACTCACTGATGTTCGATCTGGGCATCATTGCCCGCCGTCTGCGTTCTGCGTCCGATCGCAGCAAGTTCTATCGTCTGATTGAAGCCTCGCTGTACGGCGGGATCTCCAGCGCGATTACCCGTTCCCTGCGTGACTACCTGCTGCCGGAAAATAGCGGCGTGCGTAAAGCGTTCCAGGATATGGAAGCCGCGCTGCGTGAAAACCGTATGACGCTGGAAGCGATCCGCGTAACCCAGTCGGATCGTGACCTGTTCAAGCATTTGATTAGCGAAGCCACTAACTACGTGGCGGCGGACTACATGCGCCATGCCAACGAACGCCGGGTTCATCTGGATAAAGCGCTGGAGTTTCGTCGCGAGCTGTACACATCGCGTAAGCAACTGGCGGCGGAACAGTACAAACACGTCGACATGGCGCGTGAACTGGGCGAGCACAACGGTGCGGAAGGGGATCTGGAAGCGGATTACCAGGCCGCCAGCGACCACCTGAACCTGGTGCAGACCGCGCTGCGTCAGCAGGAGAAGATCGAGCGCTATGAAGCGGATCTCGATGAGCTGCAAATTCGTCTCGAAGAGCAAAATGAAGTGGTGGCCGAAGCCGCCGACATGCAGGAAGAGAACGAAGCCCGTGCGGAAGCCGCCGAGCTGGAAGTGGATGAACTGAAAAGCCAACTGGCGGACTATCAGCAGGCGCTGGATGTGCAGCAGACGCGCGCGATTCAGTACAACCAGGCGATCCAGGCGCTCGACCGCGCCAAAGCGCTTTGTCATCTGCCTGACCTGACGGCGGACAGCGCCGCAGAATGGCTGGAAACGTTCCAGGCGAAAGAGCAGGAAGCAACGGAAAAACTGCTTTCGCTGGAACAGAAAATGAGCGTGGCGCAAACCGCGCACAGTCAGTTTGAACAGGCATATCAGCTGGTGGCCGCCATTAATGGCCCGCTGGCGCGTAATGAAGCCTGGAGCGTGGCGCGCGACCTGCTGCGCGAAGGCGTGGAACAGCGTCACCTGGCGGAGCAGGTTCAGCCACTGCGTATGCGTCTGAGTGAACTGGAACAGCGCTTGCGCGAACAGCAGGAAGCTGAACGCCTGCTGGCGGAATTCTGTAAACGTCAGGGCAAACATTTCGACATTGACGAGCTGGAAGCGCTGCACCAGGAGCTGGAAGCCCGCATCGCCGCCCTGTCGGATAGCGTTTCTAACGCCCATGAACAGCGTATGACGCTGCGTCAGGAGCAGGAGCAACTCCAGTCCCGCATTCAGCACTTAATGCAGCGCGCCCCGATCTGGCTGGCGGCGCAAAACAGTCTGAATCAGCTGTGCGAACAGAGCGGCGAAGAGTTTACCTCCAGCCAGGAGGTAACCGAGTATCTGCAACAGTTGCTGGAGCGCGAGCGTGAAGCGATTGTAGAGCGTGACGAAGTTGGCGCGCGTAAGAACGCGGTTGACGAAGAGATTGAACGCTTAAGCCAGCCGGGCGGCTCGGAAGACTCGCGTCTGAACGCGCTGGCGGAGCGTTTTGGCGGCGTGTTGCTGTCGGAAATCTATGATGACGTCAGCTTCGAAGACGCGCCGTACTTCTCCGCGCTGTACGGCCCGTCCCGTCATGCTATCGTGGTGCCGGATCTGTCGCTGATCGCCGAACAGCTTGAAGGGCTGACGGATTGCCCGGAAGATCTCTATTTCATCGAAGGGGACCCGCAGTCGTTCGATGACAGCGTCTTCAGCGTTGATGAGCTGGAAAACGCGGTGGTGGTGAAAACCGCCGAGCGTCAGTGGCGTTATTCCCGTTTCCCGACGGTGCCGATCTTTGGTCGCGCCGCGCGTGAAAACCGTATTGAAAGTCTGCATGCTGAGCGCGAAGGGCTGTCTGAACGCTTTGCGACGTTGTCCTTCGACGTGCAGAAAACTCAGCGTCTGCATCAGGCGTTCAGTCGTTTTATCGGCAGCCATCTGGCGGTCGCGTTTGAGGCCGACCCGGAAGCGGAAATTCGCCAATTGAATGGCCGTCGCGTTGAACTGGAACGCGTGCTGGCTACGCATGAAAACGACAACCAGCAGCAGCGTATTCAGTTTGAACAGGCGAAAGAGGGCGTCTCCGCTCTGAACCGCTTACTGCCGCGCCTGAACCTGCTGGCGGACGACACGCTGGCTGACCGCGTGGATGAAATTCAGGAACGTCTGGATGATGCGCAGGAAGCGGCGCGTTTTATACAGCAACACGGTAATCAGTTAGCCAAACTGGAGCCGATCGTCTCGGTTCTGCAAAACGATCCCGAACAGTTTGAGCAACTGAAAGAAGATTACGCATACTCCCAGCAAACGCAGCGGGATGCGCGTCAGCAGGCTTTTGCGCTGACGGAGGTCGTACAGCGTCGGGCGCACTTCAGCTATTCCGACTCGGCTGAAATGCTGAGCGGCAACAGCGATCTGAACGAAAAACTGCGCCAGCGTCTGGAACAGGCGGAAGCCGAGCGTACCCGTGCCCGTGAAGCGTTACGCGGTCATGCCGCGCAACTCAGCCAGTACAATCAGGTTCTGGCCTCACTGAAAAGCTCGTATGACACCAAGAAAGAGCTGCTGGGCGACCTGCAACGTGAATTACAGGATATTGGCGTGCGCGCCGACAGCGGTTCGGAAGAGCGCGCGCGTATCCGCCGTGACGAACTGCATACGCAACTGAGCAATAACCGCTCACGTCGTAACCAGCTGGAAAAAGCGCTGACCTTCTGTGAAGCGGAGATGGATAACCTGACCCGCAGACTGCGCAAACTGGAACGCGATTATCATGAAATGCGCGAGCAGGTAGTCACCGCGAAAGCCGGGTGGTGCGCGGTGATGCGGATGGTGAAAGATAACGGGGTAGAGCGCCGTCTGCATCGTCGCGAGTTGGCTTATCTGTCGGCAGATGAACTTCGCTCCATGTCGGATAAGGCGTTGGGCGCGTTGCGTCTGGCGGTGGCGGATAACGAACACCTGCGTGATGTATTACGTATGTCGGAAGATCCAAAACGACCGGAACGTAAGATCCAGTTCTTCGTGGCGGTTTACCAGCATCTGCGGGAGCGTATTCGCCAGGATATCATCCGTACCGATGACCCGGTTGAGGCCATCGAGCAGATGGAAATTGAGTTGAGTCGCCTGACGGAAGAGCTGACCTCCCGCGAACAGAAGCTGGCGATCAGCTCGCGCAGCGTGGCGAACATTATTCGTAAGACGATTCAGCGCGAACAAAACCGTATTCGTATGCTGAACCAGGGACTGCAAAACGTCTCGTTCGGTCAGGTGAACAGCGTGCGTCTCAACGTTAACGTGCGGGAAACACATGCGACCTTGCTGGATGTTCTTTCCGAACAGCATGAGCAGCATCAGGATCTGTTTAACAGCAACCGCCTGACCTTCTCTGAAGCGCTGGCGAAGCTGTATCAGCGCCTGAATCCGCAGATTGATATGGGGCAGCGTACGCCGCAGACCATTGGCGAGGAGCTGCTGGATTACCGTAACTATCTGGAGATGGAAGTCGAAGTCAACCGTGGTTCAGACGGCTGGCTGCGTGCGGAGTCCGGCGCGCTGTCTACCGGTGAAGCGATTGGTACCGGGATGTCCATTCTGGTGATGGTAGTACAAAGCTGGGAAGACGAAGGCCGCCGCTTGCGCGGAAAAGATATCTCCCCATGCCGCCTGCTGTTCCTTGATGAGGCTGCGCGTCTGGATGCGCGTTCCATCGCGACGCTGTTCGAACTGTGCGAACGTCTGCAAATGCAGCTTATCATCGCGGCGCCGGAAAACATCAGCCCTGAGAAAGGCACTACCTATAAGCTGGTGCGTAAGGTTTTCCACAATACCGAACACGTTCATGTGGTCGGACTGCGTGGCTTCGCCCCACAACTGCCGGAGACCCTACCTGGCACTGGCACCGAAGATGCCTCGTCGCAGGCCGCCGGGTAAGTAAGATGAAGACGGCCTTCGCGCCGTCTTTTTTCATCATAAAATCGATCAATAGAAGTCTGAAAAGCACCTTACACCAGGTGCTTTTTCTTTAAACTTCTTTACATTAGGTTAGGCAAAACCTTTTTGATGTTTATATACTGAAGGTAAGCCTGACGAGTAAGCAGGCTTGCTCGTCATACTTAAGAAGGTATTGGCGTTTTCAGGTTTTTACCCAATGTGAGCGGGCAACCTGGCTATTCAAAGTATGATAAAGAAACAGGGGGCAAGGGATGTTGCTTAACAAAATTTGTAGTCGTCGGCTGTCGGCAATCAGTTTATGCCTGGCCGTAACATTTGCTCCACTGTTCAGTGTGCAGGCCGATGAGCCTGAAATGATTCCTGGCGACAGCTCAGCGACCGTCAGCGAACAGCCTACCGCGTTGTCACAGCCGCAAGCGCAATCGCCTACGACAGCGGTAATGGCGGGGATTCAGCCGCTGCCGGAGGGGATCTCTGCGGAGAAAGCCCGGGCTGAATTACAATCGCAACTTCCTTCTGGTTATACGCCGGTTTATCTGAATCAACTGGAACTGCTGTATGCCGCCCGCGATATGCAACCAATGTGGGAAAATCGCGATGCGGTGAAAGCGTTTCAGCAGCAGCTGGCGGAAGTGGCCATCGCCGGGTTCCAGCCGCAATTTACCACCTGGGTCGCGCTGCTGACCGACCCGTCAGTCACCGGTCTGGCGCGAGATGCTGTTTTATCCGACGCCATGATGGGCTATCTCCATTTCATCGCCAATATTCCCGTAAAAGGGACGCGCTGGCTGTACAGCGACAAACCTTATGCGCTGGCAACACCGCCGCTTTCGGTGATCAACCAGTGGCAGGTTGCGCTGGACAACGGTCAGCTGACGACGTTTGTCGCCAGCCTCGCGCCACAGCATCCGCAATACGCCGCGCTGCATGATTCACTGAAAAAGCTGGTTAGCGACGCTCGCCCCTGGCCACAGTTGACCAGTACCGCGACGTTGCGTCCTGGTCAGTGGAGCAATGATGTGCCTGCGCTGCGTGAGATTTTACAGCGCACCGGTATGCTGGAAGGCGGGCCTAAGATAGCGCTCCCGGGGGATGACGTGGCGGCTGATGTGGTTGTCAGCCCTTCCGCCGTCGCGGTGGAGCCTGCCGCCGTGAAACCTGTCGCCCGGCAATCCACTCAGCGTAGCCAACCCGCTCCGGCAGTCCGTGCGGCTTATGATCGTGAGCTTGTTGATGCGGTGAAACGTTTTCAGACCTGGCAAGGGCTGGGGGCGGATGGCGCTGTCGGCCCGGCGACGCGCGAATGGCTGAATGTGACGCCTGCGCAACGTGCAGGGGTACTGGCGCTGAATATTCAGCGTTTGCGTTTACTGCCAGGAGAATTATCAACGGGCATTATGGTCAATATTCCGGCCTATTCGCTGGTTTATTACCAGAACGGCAACCAGGTGTTGGCTTCCCGGGTGATTGTTGGCCGCCCCGATCGGAAAACGCCAATGATGAGCAGCGCGCTTAATAACGTGGTGGTGAATCCGCCCTGGAATGTGCCGCCAACACTGGCCCGAAAAGATATTCTGCCCAAAGTCTGGAATGATCCAGGGTATCTGGAACGCCACGGTTATACCGTTATGCGCGGCTGGAACAGCAAAGAGACGATTAACCCGTGGCAGGTGGACTGGTCGACCATTACGCCATCGAATCTGCCGTTCCGCTTCCAGCAGGCGCCGGGCGCGCACAACTCGCTGGGGCGTTACAAATTTAATATGCCAAGTTCAGACGCGATTTATCTGCACGATACGCCGAATCACAATCTGTTCCAGAAAGATACGCGAGCGCTCAGCTCCGGCTGCGTGCGTGTGAATAAGGCCTCTGAGCTGGCAAATATGCTGCTTCAGGATGCAGGCTGGAACGATACGCGGATTTCGGATGCGCTGAAGCAAGGTGATACCCGGTACGTCAACATCCGCCAGAATATTCCGGTGAATCTGTATTACCTGACGGCGTTTGTGGGAGCAGACGGACGCACTCAGTATCGTACAGATATTTACAATTATGATCTGACTGCGCGATCCAGCGCACAAATTGTGTCAAAAGCAGAACAATTAATCAGGTAAATGAAGAAGTTCTGATAAATCTGTTGTCGTAATATTGGTCATCGGCAGGGCTGATTCGCTGCAAGCCCCGCCGTTGCTGGGGATGGGCCACCTTGACGTCGGCTTTTTTGCCAGTTAAGGTGCCCCTCGTGCGCCAGAAGTGCATATTAACGAAAACATTTACCTGTAGACCTGATTATCATGGACAAATTTGACGCTAATCGCCGCAAGTTGCTGGCGTTTGGTGGCGTTGCTCTCGGCGCCGCCATCTTGCCTACGCCAGCATTTGCCACACTCTCCACCCCACGTCCGCGTATTTTGACACTGAACAACCTCCATACTGGAGAGTCAATTAAAGCGGAGTTTTTCGACGGAAGAGCCTATATTCAGGATGAATTAGCAAAACTAAACCATTTTTTCCGTGATTTTCGCGCGAATAAAGTGAAAGCCATTGACCCAGGATTGTTCGACCAGCTCTTCCGCCTGCAAGGCCTTTTAGGCACCCGTAAGCCCGTACAGCTCATCTCGGGTTACCGCTCACTGGATACCAATAACGAACTGCGTGCGCACAGTCGTGGAGTGGCGAAAAAAAGCTACCACACGAAAGGGCAGGCGATGGATTTCCATATTGAAGGCGTTTCATTAAGTAATATTCGCAAAGCTGCGTTATCTATGCGCGCAGGTGGTGTAGGATACTACCCACGCAGTAACTTTGTGCATATTGACACCGGGCCGGCACGGCACTGGTGATCCGCAGACTTAACGAAACAGGAGCAGTATGAACTATCGTATTATTCCGGTCACCGCATTCTCCCAGAACTGTTCATTGATCTGGTGTGAGCAAACCCGTCTGGCCGCGCTGGTCGATCCCGGCGGCGACGCACAGACCATCAAACAGGAAGTGGACGCCAGCGGCGTGACGTTGATGCAGATCCTGCTTACGCACGGTCATCTCGATCATGTTGGCGCGGCGGCGGAACTGGCGAAGCATTATGGCGTACCAGTGATCGGCCCGGAAAAAGAAGATGAGTTCTGGCTACAGGGTTTACCGGCGCAAAGTCGCATGTTTGGTCTGGAAGAGTGTCAGCCGCTGACGCCTGACCGTTGGCTGAATGAGGGAGATCGTATTAGCGTAGGGAATGTGACTTTACAGGTGTTGCATTGTCCTGGGCATACGCCGGGCCATATCGTCTTCTTTGATGAGTCTTCACGGCTACTGATTTCCGGTGACGTGATCTTCAAAGGCGGCGTTGGGCGCAGCGATTTCCCGCGTGGCGATCACGCTCAGCTGATTGATTCGATCAAGCGTAAATTATTGCCGTTGGGCGATGATGTGACGTTTATTTCGGGTCATGGGCCGATGTCGACGCTTGGCCATGAGCGGCTGCATAACCCGTTCCTGCAAGATGAAATGCCGGTCTGGTAAATTCTGTCCGGCCTGCAATGGGAAACCACTGTAGGCCGGGTAAGCGCCAGGCACTACCTGGCGCTATGATACTTACAGTACGGCGACAATGGCTTCGCACAGCGGAGCCATGTTATCCGGCGTCATTCCAGCCACGTTGACGCGACCAGAAGCCACCGCATATACGCCAAACTCTTCACGCAGACGCAGTACCTGCTCTTTCGTCAGGCCGCTGAATGAGAACATGCCATTCTGTTTGGTGATAAAGCTGAAATCGCGATTTGCGCCTTTTTCCTGCAACGTATTGACGAACAACAGACGCATGCGCTGAATACGCTGGCGCATATCGGTCAGTTCCTGTTCCCAGATAGCACGCAGGGCATCGTTGCTCAGGATAGTCGCTACAACGGATGCGCCGTGTGCCGGAGGGTTAGAGTAGTTGGCGCGAATGGCGGATTTCATCTGGCTGAATGCGCGGTCAACGGTTTCTGCATCTGCGGCAACCAGCGTACAGGCACCGACACGCTCGTTATACAGGCCAAAGTTTTTAGAGTAGGAACTGGCGACGATCAGCTCTTTATGCAACGCTGCGAACGCACGCAGACCTTCCGCGTCCTCTTCCAGACCGCGAGCAAAACCCTGATAGGCGAAGTCAAACAGCGGCAGCCAGCCTTTTTCGACAGAAAGCTGAGCCAGCGTTTGCCACTGTTCCAGCGTCGGATCGATACCGGTTGGGTTATGGCAGCAGCCATGGAACAGAACGACGTCACCAGCCTGCGCGTTATTGAGGCTTGCTAGCAAGGCATCGAAATCAAGCGCGTGGTTTTCTGCATCGTAATAAGCGTATTCGCACACTTCCAGACCGGCGGAATTAAACACGCCCTTATGGTTTGGCCAGCTTGGATTACTTACCCACACGCGTTTTACCGCCGTATTTTTTGCCAGGAAGTCCGCGGCAACACGGAGCGCGCCAGTACCGCCTGGCGTTTGCGCGGTGCGAGCGCGTTTGTCATTGATCAGCGCGCTACCTTTGCCAAACAGTAATTCCTGCGTGCAACGGCCGAATTCTGGAATACCATCAATACCGAGATAGTTTTTGGTGGTTTCATTTTCCAGTAAATACTGCTCGGCTTTTTTAACGCTGGTTAACACCGGCGTTTTGCCTGTCTCATCTTTATAGACACCGATACCAAGGTTAATTTTTCCGGGACGGTCATCGACACGAAACAGATCGGCCAGGCCCAGAATAGGGTCGGCAGGGGCGGCGGTAATGTTCTCAAACATGACGAGGTTCCATTGTGGTTACAGAAGGGAAATCCGTAATCAGGTTAACGGCAGATTTACAAAATGCCAACTGTTAGTGACAAAAAGCCTGAGTGTTTTTTTAAGACGCCAGATTTTGCTGGCAGACATAAAAAAACAGGACCGAAGTCCTGTTTTTTAGGCATTTAACAAAGAGGTCTGCTGATTAGAACTGGTAAACGATACCTACAGCAACCGTGTCGTCAGAGCCTACGCCCAGTTTGTTGTCAGAATCAATCTGGTTGATGATGTAGTCAACATAGGTGGACATGTTTTTGTTGAAGTAGTAAGTCGCGCCAACTTCTACGTAGTTGACCAGATCTTCGCTACCCACGCCTTCAACGTTTTTGGCTTTGGACTTGGTGTAAGCGATGGACGGACGCAGACCGAAGTCGAACTGATACTGAGCAACTAACAGGATGTCCTGAGTTTTGTTGGCGAAGCCGCCGTCGATAGCCGTGGCGTTACGGGTTTCACCGTAGTTGGCTGCCAGGTAGATATTGTTGGCGTCGTATTTCAGACCAGTAGCCCACTGCTCAGCGGTTTTACCACGACCAGCAAGGCGAGAATCTTGCTGAGCGTTGGTGCGGTCAGCGGCACCGTAAGCACCAACGATACCAAAGCCTTCGAATTCATAGCTCAGAGATGCACCCCAGCCGTCGCCGTTAGAGCGCTGTACGTCGCTGAAGTTACTGGAATCGTCTGCGTTAACAACGTAGTTGCTTGCGCGCTCGTTTTTGCCCAGATACTGAACACCGAAGTTCAGGCCGTCAACCAGGCCGAAGAAGTTGGAGTTACGGTAGGTTGCCACACCGCCAACACGGCCAACGAAGAAGTTGTCGCTGTATGCGGTGTCACCACCAAATTCTGGCAGCATATCGGTGTAGCCCAGTGCATCGTAAACGATACCGTAGTTACGACCGTAGTCCAGAGAACCCGCATCGCCGAGTTTCAGACCTGCGAATGCCAGACGGGTTTTGTTGCCTTTCTGAGAGTCAGAACCACCTTCGGATCTGTTACCGCTGAACTGGTATTCCCACTGGCCGTAACCGGTCAGTTGATCGTTGATCTGGGTTTCACCTTTAAAACCCAGACGTGCATAGGTCTGGTCGCCATCACCGCCGTAGCTGTTTTTGCCGTTGTCTTTAGAGAAGTAGTGCAGACCTACCGCTTTACCGTAGAGGTCCAGTTTATTGCCATCTTTGTTGTACACTTCGGCTGCGTTTGCGGCGCCAGCTGCCAGCAGGGCAGGGATTACCACTGCCAGGATATTACGCTTCATCATTATTTATTACCCTCATTGGTTTTTATATGACACCTGCCACTGCCGCCAATAAATTCTGTCAATAAAAATTTACGGAACTATTGATGAGAGTTTGGTGTCTTTATGTGTCTGACAAGCATCTTTCCATTCAAACCACCGTTTCGCTACCGTGAAAGTGCTACAAAGATAAAGAATTGGTTTCAAAAAGAAAAAATGTGTAACTAAATGTTTTATTTTTGGCGCTTTGTGAACGACTTCAAATTTCGGGCCAATTTCAGCCACCATTTCCCATTTTTATTTCTATTTATATGATTTCCTTATGTTTAATTTTTCTAAACATAGCACTTACTGCAAATGTGATTGAACGAGGGTGTGATTGATAACTTTTTTCAGACGTCTGGAATGCCGTGCGATTGATTAAAAATTATGCTATCAGGTGAGGAAAAACTAATCCGCAATGATCGGAGGGATTATTTTTTGTACTGAGATGTTGCAATGAAATATCAGGTAACAGGAAGGGGGAGCTGAGGGGCTTGTTTTTAGATTTGTTTACTTCTTATCCATAAAACTTGACATTCTGAGAGAGAAAAAGGCCAGCAAAGCTGGCCTTCTAAAATCAGAAACTGGCGTTACGTGGAGTACGCGGGAACGGAATCACATCACGAACGTTTTGCACGCCGGTGACATAAGCGATCAGACGCTCGAAGCCGAGACCGAAACCTGAATGCGGAACAGTACCGTAGCGGCGCAGATCGCGATACCACCAGTAATCTTCTTTATTCAGGCTCATTTCCGCCATACGGGCATCCAGTACATCCAGACGCTCTTCACGCTGGGAACCCCCAATGATTTCACCAATGCCCGGCGCCAGAACATCCATTGCCGCCACGGTTTTACCGTCTTCGTTAAGGCGCATATAAAACGCTTTAATGTCTTTCGGGTAGTTTTTCACTACCACTGGCGCTTTAAAGTGCTCTTCTGCCAGATAGCGTTCGTGCTCAGAGGAGAGATCCACACCCCAGTAAACCGGGTTTTCGAATTTCCTACCGCAGTTTTCCAGAATTGTGACCGCATCGGTGTAATCAACCTGGGCGAAGTCTGCATCAATAAAACGTTCCAGACGAGAAATCGCATCTTTATCGACACGCTCGGCGAAGAATTTCATATCATCCGCGCGTTCATCCAGTACGGCTTTGAAGACGTATTTCAGCATCGCTTCGGCAAGGCCAGCTACGTCATTCAGGTTGGCAAAGGCGACTTCCGGCTCCAGCATCCAGAACTCAGCCAGGTGGCGGCTGGTGTTGGAGTTTTCTGCACGGAATGTAGGGCCAAAGGTATAGATTTTGGACAGGGCGCACGCATAGGTTTCACCGTTCAACTGGCCGGATACGGTCAGGAAGGATTCTTTACCAAAGAAGTCTTTATCAAAATCGACTTTGCCCTGGTCGTTACGCGGCAGGTTTTCCAGATCCAATGTTGATACACGGAACATTTCACCCGCGCCTTCGGTATCGGAGGCGGTAATCAACGGCGTCGAAACCCAGAAGAAACCCTGCTCGTCAAAGAAACGGTGCAGCGCTTGCGCCAGCGTATGGCGCACGCGCGCGACTGCGCCAATCATATTGGTGCGCGGACGCAGGTGCGCGACTTCACGCAGATATTCGATACTGTGGCGTTTTGCCGCCATCGGATAGGTATCAGGATCTTCAACCCAACCGGTTACTTCAACCGTGGTGGCCTGAATTTCAAAACTTTGCCCTTGTCCTGGAGACGCAACGACTTTACCCGTGACGATAACCGAGCAGCCGGTTGTCAGACGCAATACGTCTTCATTGTAATTGGGCAGAGAATTATTAATGACAGCCTGTACAGGATCAAAGCAGGAACCGTCATAAACGGCGAGGAAGGAGATGCCAGCTTTTGAATCTCGGCGGGTACGCACCCATCCGCGCACGGTGACTTCGCTGTCAACGGCTACGCGGCCCTGGAGTACGTCGGCTACAGGCACAACGCTCATAATATTCTCTCTGTTAATAGTCGGAAAAAATAAACACTTGTCCACCCTGCTTGGGGGGATACCTATGTTACCTGGCATCTGCAATCAGACAAGCAGAATTCGCAGCTGGAACGAAAGATTTCGGAAATAAACATGAAAAGGGAAGCAAAGTCGCGATAAGACGCGCTTTCTGTCGACCGGATAGCGGCTAAGCGCGTTATCCGGCCAACAATGATTAACTGGCTTTCTTTATATGAGGAAGGTCAAAAGCTTTACGTAATGCACGCACAAAAGCTTTGTCATGACAGATTGTTTTCCCCGGGCTGTCTGACAATTTGGCGACCGGTTTGCCGTTACATTCCACCAGCTTGATGACAATATTGAGCGGCTTCACCTGTGGGATATCGCAGGTCAGACGGGTGCCAATACCAAAGCTCAACTGCACGCGTGAAGAGAAGTGACGATAGAGATCGACCGCTTTCTTCAGATCGAGGTTATCTGAGAAGACCAGCGTCTTACTCAGCGGGTCAATGCCCAGCTTCTGGTAATGGGCGATGGCTTTTTCACCCCATTCAACCGGATCGCCAGAATCGTGGCGCAAGCCCTGATAACGCGTGGCAAATTCGGTGCCGAAGTCGCGTAAGAAAGCGTCCATCGTGATGCAGTCCGTCAGCGCGATACCGAGCTGGTTAGGGTATTCATTCAGCCAGGCGGCGAGAGCTGCGCGCTGACTGGTTGCCAGATCCGGGCTGATTTGCTGATGCGCCTGGAACCATTCATGCGCCTGTGTGCCCATAGGCGTAAGCGACAGCCGACGGGCGAGATCGTAGTTACTGGTGCCGACAAACCACGGTTCCTGCTGAAGGCGTTTGACGATGGCCTGCTGCACTTCGCGAGAGAAACGGCGACGGGTGCCGAAATCCATCAGATGGAAGCGGGACATATCGAGATCGGCGGTTAATGCAGAGAAATCGACGAGTTTACTCTCCAGCGCATCAAGCGCCTGCGCCACACCCATTTCCGGCGAGCGGTAACGGTGCACCAGTTCGCTGATCACCGCCAACAGCGGGACTTCCCACATGATGACTTCGCGCCACGGACCGGTTAAGCGGATGTTTAGCTTCCCGTTATCGTTAGTCACGCAGACCTGTTCCGGGTTATAGCGGAAGTCACGTAACCAGTTGAGATAATCAGCTTTAAAGAAGGGCAGGCCGGAGAGCCACTGGAACTCGTCCTCCTGAAGTTGCAGGTGTTGCATTGCATTCACCTGCTCGCGAATAGCGTCGGCGTAAATACCGAGCAGGTCGTCACCACGGCAACGAAATTCAGCCGCTACATGCACATCATAGTAGTGGTGAAAAACGGCTTGCTGCATATGCAACTTATAAGCGTCTGTATCCAGCAACGAGTGCAGAACAGGAGAAGCGAATTGTGTCATAGGTGCGCAGTAGCATCCTCTCACGGGAGCGTTTAGTACAATAAACAACTAAGAAAACCGCTGGAGTATACCTTGTTTAGCGATTTATTGAACCCCGATCACAACATAAGCTGTCTTTGCGGTCGAGTGCATTTCGTGCCGCGTGTTATGAAAATGTAGAACGTATGCTATTAACTCTTTGAATTTAATCACTGTTAGCCCCCGATGCCGCGCCCCGAGGGGCTGGTGGAGACAATGTTCATCCCGCCCCCAATAATCAAATTGATCAGATCGTGAAATATCGACGTGTAAGAATCATCTTATCGTTTATTTTTTCTTCAAAAATCATTCTGCATTACCGGATAACAGGGCGATTCTATGACTTCTGTCCTTGATTTCATCTGAATCCGTCATGTATCATTTTCGCGATAAAGTATCGCAGAGCCTGTTCGAACCCAGGAAAACCCTCTATTACCTGGGCTTATCAATATTGAATCTTTATTCTCAAAGGCTTAAAGGGTATGAAAACGTGCCCGGCTGATGCTTTTATTACCTGATTATTTATGCGCGACTCACCGCTCCGGCGGGTTCATCGTCAGGCAATTTAACCGTGCTCATCTTGTTTGCCTTTGCCTTGATGGGGTTAAAAATAGCCTTTCGGACTTGTTATATTTTATGAGCGCAATGATTATTTGAGATAAAAACGATGAGTGATATTGATTTTGTTGTTTTATGGGTTGATTCAACCGATGTAGCCTGGCAAGAAAAGTTTACTGAGTTCAAAGGAAAAGGTAGCCACGGTGAGAGAGCCGTCCACCCTGCGCGGTTCAGGGATATGGGTATCTTTAAATATTGGTTCAGATGTGTCGAAAAATATGCGCCATGGGTAAGAAAAGTACATTTGGTTACCTGTGGACAAATTCCGTCATGGATCAATGTAGAACATGAAAAATTAAATATTGTCTTTCATGATGAGTTTATTCCGTCTGAATATTTACCAACGTTCAACTCTAATACGATAGAGCTAAATCTTCATCGGATAAAAGATCTCAGTAATAAATTTGTTTTATTTAATGACGATACGTTCATTACCTCTCCTTTGCGGGAAGATTTTTATTTTGATAATGGCTATCCTAATGACTTCCTCATCATAAAAAAACAATCACCTAAAAATAAAGACGAGATCATAATGAGGTCGTCAGAATTTCTTAATGTCAGTGTTTTAAATACGCATATTAATAAAAAGACAATAATCAAAGAAAACAGACGTAAATACTATAGCTTACGTTATAAAAAAGGTCTGTTGAAAAATTTTATGAACCGTCGTGCAAGTTATTTTGAAGGCTTCTACGGTAAGCATCTTCCGCAGCCATTCCTGAAAAGTACATTCACTGAGATATGGCAGGCCGAAGAGGAGTTGTTGAAAAAATCATCAAGTAAAAGGTTCAGAGAGCCATTATGTTTAACGCAGTATTTATTCAGGTACTGGCAACTGGCCCACGGTAACTTTAATCCTAAGAACCCGGAAGGGCGTGGAGTATATTTCAATTTGTCGTCCAGTAACATAAACGAGGCCATCAAGACGCTGTCAAATGGCACCGCACAGGCCTGTTTTAATGACACTGAAAAGTTACACGATTTTGAAAAGGTAACGACTACGCTAAGAAATGCCTTTGAAATGAGGCTTGGTCATAAATCAAGTTTTGAGATTTAAGCCTGTGGTTCTCATTGTACTGGCGATGTGACGTTTTCATTTGGCTGGCGGGCGCCTGAACGGCCTCCGTGATTTTAAACGTGACGCCTTTATGTTATAAAAATGTAGCAAAAAGAGTGTTTGTGTCTGAAAAGATGAACATTCTGCATAGCGCGATTTCGACAACAGGAATAGACTGGAGTCGGGACTCTACAAAAGATGCTAAAGGTTTTTTATGACACAACAGCCACAAGCCAAATACCGTCACGACTACCGTGCCCCGGATTACCAGATTACTGACATTGATTTGACCTTTGACCTGGATGCTGAGAAAACCGTCGTTACAGCACTGAGTCAGGCTGTCCGTCATGGCGCATCTGATGCGCCCCTTCGCCTGAGCGGTGAAGATCTGCGACTGGTATCCCTCCATGTAAACGATGCGCCGTGGACCGACTACAAAGAAGAAGAGGGCGAGCTGGTGATCGGCAGCCTGCCCGAGCGCTTTACCCTGCGCATTGTGAATGAGATCAGCCCGGCGGCGAACACGGCGCTGGAAGGCCTGTACCAGTCAGGCGACGCGCTGTGTACGCAGTGTGAAGCGGAAGGTTTCCGCCACATAACCTGGTATCTCGACCGCCCGGATGTGCTGGCGCGGTTTACCACCAAAATCATCGCCGATAAATCCAGATATCCGTTCCTGCTTTCCAACGGCAACCGTATTGCGCAGGGTGAACTGGATAATGGCCGTCACTGGGTGCAGTGGCAGGACCCGTTCCCGAAACCCTGTTACCTGTTTGCGCTGGTGGCGGGTGATTTCGATGTACTGCGCGATACCTTCATCACGCGTTCTGGCCGGGAGGTGGCGCTGGAACTGTACGTTGATCGCGGCAATCTGGACCGTGCGCCGTGGGCGATGACTTCGCTGAAAAATTCCATGAAATGGGATGAAGAGCGTTTCGGCCTGGAGTATGACCTCGACATCTACATGATCGTGGCGGTGGACTTCTTCAATATGGGCGCGATGGAGAATAAAGGTTTGAACGTCTTTAACTCCAAATATGTGCTGGCCCGCACCGATACGGCGACCGACAAAGATTATCTCGACATTGAGCGCGTTATTGGTCACGAATATTTCCACAACTGGACGGGTAACCGCGTTACCTGTCGCGACTGGTTCCAGTTGAGTCTGAAAGAAGGCCTGACCGTTTTCCGCGACCAGGAATTCAGTTCCGATCTCGGCTCCCGCGCGGTGAACCGCATCAGCAACGTGCGCACCATGCGCGGTCTGCAATTTGCTGAGGACGCCAGCCCAATGGCGCATCCTATCCGCCCGGATAAGGTCATTGAGATGAACAACTTCTACACCCTGACCGTCTACGAGAAGGGCGCGGAAGTGATTCGCATGATCCACACGCTGCTGGGCGAAACGAATTTCCAGAAAGGGATGCAGCTTTATTTTGAGCGTCATGACGGCAGCGCCGCTACCTGTGATGACTTTGTGCAGGCGATGGAGGATGCGTCGAATGTCGATTTGTCTCACTTCCGCCGCTGGTACAGCCAGTCCGGTACGCCGGTTGTCAGCGTACGGGACGACTATAACCCGGAAACGGAACAGTACACGTTGACCATTAGTCAGCGTACGCCTGCGACGGCGGATCAGGCTGAAAAGCAAGCGCTGCATATTCCGTTCGCGATTGAGCTGTACGACAACGAAGGCAACGTTATTCCGTTGCAGAAGGGCGGTCATCCGGTCAATTCCGTGTTGAATGTAACCCAGGCGGAGCAAACCTTTGTCTTTGACAATGTGTATTTCCAGCCGGTGCCAGCACTACTGTGCGAATTCTCTGCGCCGGTGAAACTGGAGTACAAATGGAGCGATCAACAACTGACGTTCCTGATGCGTCATTCGCGCAATGACTTCTCACGTTGGGACGCGGCGCAAAGCCTGTTGGCGACGTATATTAAGCTGAACGTTGCGCGCCACCAGCAGGGGCAGCCGCTGTCTCTGCCGGTACATGTGGCGGATGCCTTCCGGGCGGTTCTGCTGGATGAGAAAATCGATCCGGCGCTGGCGGCGGAAATTCTGACGTTGCCTTCGGTGAATGAGATCGCGGAACTGTTCGAGATCATCGATCCGCTGGCGATTGCCGAAGTCCGCGAAGCGTTGACCCGCACTCTGGCGGCGGAACTGGCAGACGAGTTCCTGGCAATCTATAACGCGAATCATCTTGATGAGTACCGCGTTGAACACGCCGACATTGGCAAGCGTACGCTACGCAATGCCTGCCTGCGCTTCCTGGCCTTTGGTGAAACCCACCTGGCGGATACGCTGGTGAGCAAGCAGTACCATGAAGCCAATAATATGACCGATGCGCTGGCGGCGCTGTCGGCGGCGGTCGCGGCGCAATTGCCGTGCCGTGACGCGTTGATGCAGGAGTATGATGATAAGTGGCATCAGGACGGACTGGTCATGGATAAATGGTTTATCCTGCAATCCACCAGCCCGGCGGATAACGTGCTGGAAACGGTGCGTGGCCTCCTGAAGCATCGTTCTTTCAGTATGAGCAACCCGAACCGTATTCGTTCGTTGATTGGCGCATTTGCCGGGAGCAATCCGGCGGCGTTTCATGCTGAAGACGGCAGCGGCTATCAGTTCCTGGTCGAAATGCTGACGGACCTCAACAGCCGTAACCCACAGGTGGCATCACGCCTGATTGAACCGCTGATTCGTCTGAAACGTTACGATGCGAAGCGCCAGGAAAAAATGCGCGCCGCGCTGGAGCAACTGAAAGGGCTGGAAAACCTCTCTGGCGATCTGTTCGAGAAGATTACCAAAGCGTTAGCCTGATAATATTGCCGGATGCGTCCGGCCTACCATTTGCGTGTAGGCCGGATAAGCAACAGCGCCATCCGGCATTTTTTAACCGTGCTTGCGTAGCGGAGCCTCATTTTCGCCACGTTGCATCACCCGACCCAACACTTCCGCTTCCAGTTCCGCTAAACGTACCGTCCCCAGACGGCGTGGCCTCGCGATATCCACCGTCAAGTCCAGACCAATTTTCCCGTCCTCGATCAACAGAACCCGATCGGCCATCGCCACGGCCTCGCTGACGTCATGCGTGACCAGCAGCACTGTAAAACCGTGTTCTTGCCATAACGAGACGATCAAATCCTGCATTTCCAGCCGGGTCAGGGCATCCAGCGCGCCGAGAGGTTCATCCAGCAGCAGTAATCCCGGGCGGTGGATCAGCGCGCGGGCCAGCGCGACACGCTGTTTCTGCCCGCCGGACAGCGCCGCAGGCCACTCCGCCGCCCGGTTTTCGAGACCGACCGCCGCCAGCGCCTGACGCGCCGCATCCCGCCAGCCGCCTTTCAGACCCAATCCAACATTATCGATCACCGACTTCCACGGCAGCAGGCGCGCATCCTGGAACATCATACGCGTGTCGTCCTGGATCTCGGCCAGCGGCGTTGTTCCGGCAAGCAATTCGCCAGCCGTAGGGGATTCCAGACCGGCCAGCAGACGCAGCAGCGTACTTTTCCCGCCACCGCTGCGTCCAACCACCGCCACAAATTGCCCGGCGGGAATATGCAGATCCAACTGGTTCAGCACCGTGTTGTCAGCATATTGTTTGGTTACCGCGTTGAGCAGTAGCGGCGTTCCCTGATTAAGACGAGCGGTATTCATACGGTTGCCTCTTTCGTGTAATAAGCAGGATTCCAGCGCAGCCAGACGCGCTCTAACAGCTGCGCGCTGACGTCGGCGAGTTTACCGAGCAGGGCATACAAAATAATCGCGACCACGACGATGTCCGTTTGCAGGAATTCCCTGGCGTTCATCGCCAGATAGCCGATCCCGGCGTTCGCCGAAATGGTTTCCGCCACAATCAGCGTCAGCCACATCAACCCGAGCGCAAAACGGACGCCAACCATAATAGAGGGCAGGGCGCCGGGAAGGATCACATGCACAAACAGCGGGAAGCCGGATAAGCCATAGCTGCGAGCCATCTCCACCAGACCTCGATCGATATTACGAATCCCATGCCAGGTATTGATATAAATCGGAAACAGCGTTCCCAGCGCCACGAGAAAAATCTTCGCGCTTTCATCAATCCCGAACCATAAAATCACCAGCGGGATCAGCGCCAGGTGCGGCACGTTACGCAGCATTTGTACTGAAGTATCCAGCAGACGTTCTCCCCACCGCGACAAACCGCTGATCAGCCCCAGCGTCAGACCGATAGAACCGCCAATTGAAAAGCCGATGAAAGCGCGCCACGAACTAATGGCCAGATGCTGCCAGAGTTCGCCGCTGGCGGAGAGTGTCCAGAATGCCGCGATCACCCCTTCGGGAGAGGGGAGTATGCGGGTTGACAACCAGCCCATCGAAGAGGCTATTTGCCAGACCGCCACGATGCCCACCGGTAAAAACCAGGGGGCAACGCGCAATAACCATTTGTTTGTGGGCGTTGCCATTGGCGTACTCCTTAACTCTGCGCGGCTTTACGGGGGATAAATTCATTGGCAACCGCTTCGCCTTGCTGATGCAGAGGCTGCGGCTGTGGAATTTCCGGGATGGCGACGTCCAGATGCGGGAACAGCAGTTCGCCTACGTTGTAGGCTTCTTCCAGATGCGGATAACCGGAGAGCACAAAACTGTCGATACCCAGCGCCGCGTACTCATTAATACGTGCGGCGACGGTCGGGCCATCACCCACCAGGGCGGTTCCCGCGCCGCCGCGCACCAGCCCGACGCCTGCCCACAAGTTAGGGCTGATCTCCAGTTGATCACGTTTACCGTTATGCAGCGCGGCCATCCGGTGCTGACCGACAGAATCCGTTCTGGCGAATGCGGCTTGCGCTTTGGCGATCGTATCGTCATCCAGGTGAGCAATCAGGCGATCGGCCGCACGCCAGGCCTCTTCATTGGTTTCACGCACAATGACGTGCAGGCGGATGCCGAAACGGATTTTACGCCCGCGAGCCGCCGCTTTGGCGCGTACCTGTTCAATTTTCTCTTTTACCTGCGCAGGCGGTTCGCCCCAGGTAAGATAGAGATCGACCTGCTCAGCGGCGAGATCCTGCGCGACATCCGATGAACCGCCAAAATAGAGCGGTGGATACGGTTGCTGAATGGCAGGGAAGAACAGTTTTGCGCCACGAACATGAATATGTTTACCGTTGAAGTCCACCATCTCGCCTTGCAGCAGGCGTCGCCATACCTGCGTAAACTCGGATGAGGCTTCATAGCGTTCGGTGTGGTCAAGGAAGACGCCGTCACCGGCCAGCTCCTGCGGATCGCTACCGGTAACCAGATTAAACAGCGCGCGGCCATTGGAGAGTCTGTCCAGCGTTGCGGCCTGACGGGCGGCAACCGTTGGCGACGTGACGCTTGGGCGCAGGGCGACCAGGAATTTCAGTCGCTGTGTGACCGGAATCATTGAGGCGGCAACCAGCCAGGCGTCTTCGCAGGAACGCCCGGTTGGGATCAATACGCCCGTAAAGCCCAGGCGGTCCGCCGTTTGCGCGATTTGTTGCAGGTAACCGTGATCGACCGGGCGCGAGCCTGCTTCGGTTCCCAGATAATGCCCGTCACCGTGGGTAGGTAAAAACCAGAACATATTCAGGCTCATAATTTTGCTCCTTCTTGTTGAGTGGGCTGCCAGATACGCTGGCGAATATCGATTTTTTTCGGCACCAGACGGTTGTCGTAAAACAGATCGGCGGTTTGCTGCTGCAAGGTAGCGACAGAGGCGCTCACCGGCGTAATGGTGGTTAGCGGGCGATGATCCAGATAGGTGGCAATCACCGGTTCAGGCAATCCCATCGTTTTCGCCAGCAGGGTGATACTTTGTTCACGCTGGCTTATTGTTAACGCATCGGCCTGGCTGAAGGTGTCCAGAACGCCCTGAATGAAGCTGCCGTTCTTTTCGGCATAAGGGCGCGCCGCCAGATAGAACGAACCGGTTTGTTTCAGGTCGGTCCCGTCTTTCAGGACGCGAACGCCACCCTGTAACAGCGCAGCGGAATAGTAAGGGTCCCAGATTGCCCACGCATCGACATTCCCTTGCTGGAACGCGGCGCGGGCGTCTGCTGGCGTCAGGTATGTGGCCTGGATATCGGTAAATTTAAGTCCGGCCTGTTGCAGTGCGCGCAACAGCAGATTGTGCGAACTGGAACCTTTCTGGAAGGCGACTTTGTGTCCTTTCAGATCCGCGACGGTTTTTATCGGACTGTTTTCAGGGACGAGAATGACCTCGGCTTTTGGTTTGGGAGGCTCAACGCCAACATAAACCAGGTCCGCCCCGGCAGCCTGCGCAAAAATAGGGGGGATATCGCCGGTACTGCCGAGATCGATACTGCCGACATTCAATGCCTCCAGCATTTGCGGGCCCGCCGGGAACTCAACCCAGGAGATTTTGGTTTGCGGGTAACGCTTCTCCAGCAGTTGGTAGCTTTTCGCCAGCACCATACTGATGCTGCCTTTCTGATAGCCGATGCGCAGTGCGTCAGGCGCTGACTCTGCCGCGTGTGACCAGGCCGAAAGCGAGAGCAATCCGGCCAGCGCCAGCCATTGAGGACGATGTCTGAAAAATTTAAACATGGGCAACGCCTCGTGGTGAATGAATGACGGGAACCGGCACATCGCGGCGGTGCAACGCTTGCCAGAATGTTTCAAGCGCGCTGTCAAGGCGATGTTGTAAGTTAGGGGTGAACTGCGGTTTATGCTGGTAATCAATCACCTGGGAATCGTCGGCAAACACGCCGTGCAGGATCTCTTGTGCTTTCAGCGCGCTCAGCACCGGCTTGAGCGCGTAGTCAACGGCCAGTAAATGGGCGACAGTACCGCCGGTTGCCAGCGGTAATACGGCTTTGCCTTCCAGCGCTCGTTCAGGAAGCAGGTCGAGCAACGTTTTTAACGCCCCGGAATAGGCGGCTTTATAAACCGGCGTTGCGACGATCAGTCCGTCTGCATCCTGTAATTGTTCAATAAATGTTTTTAACGCCGGGCTGTCGAAACGCGCATATAGCAAGTCTTCGGGGTCAAAGTTATGCAAATTCCAGTGGCTGACTTCGACGTCCAGACTGTTCAGTTTTTCCCGGGAATATTCCAGTAACGCACTGGAACGAGAGGGAAAGCGTGGGCTTCCCGCCAGAGTGATGACGCGCATAATCTCAATCTCCCCTTATAACTAATTATTCGATTTTCATTAACATTGATAACAATTTGTGCAGTCTGACAGAGAGATTTTGTTTACCGAAATGATTTATGCGGGATAGAAAAGTTGGAAATTGAATAAAAAGAGGACAACAAGGAAAACGATTGCTATTTATTGCCGCAAGTCAATTCCCTTTTTGCTGGATATCGCACATAATACGCCCCCGGTCTGCACACCGGGAATCCAGGAGAGTTCATGTACTACCCCTTCGTTCGTAAAGCCCTTTTTCAGCTCGATCCAGAGCGCGCTCATGAATTTACGTTTCAGCAATTACGCCGTGTAACAGGCACGCCGCTGGAAGCGCTTGTCCGACAGAAAGTCCCTGCGAAGCCAGTAAGCTGCATGGGGCTGACATTTAAGAATCCGCTCGGCCTTGCTGCGGGTCTGGATAAGGACGGAGAGTGCATCGATGCTCTGGGCGCAATGGGATTCGGATCGATTGAGATCGGAACCGTGACGCCGCGCCCTCAGCCTGGTAACGATAAGCCGCGCCTTTTCCGCCTGGTTGATGCCGAAGGGTTGATCAACCGGATGGGCTTTAATAATTTGGGCGTTGATAACCTGGTAGAGAATGTCAAAAAAGCGCATTTCGACGGTATCCTCGGAATTAATATCGGCAAAAATAAAGATACGCCGGTAGAGAATGGCAAAGATGACTATCTGATTTGTATGGAAAAAATCTATGCATATGCCGGTTATATCGCCATTAATATCTCTTCGCCAAATACCCCAGGGTTACGTACGCTACAATATGGCGAGGCGCTGGATGATTTGCTGACGGCAATTAAAAATAAGCAAAATGATCTCCAGACGATCCACCATAAATATGTTCCGATCGCGGTAAAGATCGCCCCGGATCTTTCTGAGGACGAATTGATCCAGGTGGCCGACAGTTTAGTTCGCCATAATATTGATGGTGTGATTGCGACAAATACGACGCTCGATCGTTCTCTGGTTCAGGGAATGAAAAATTGCGATGAAACGGGTGGTTTAAGCGGTCGACCATTACAGTTAAAAAGTACAGAAATTATTCGCCGACTGTCCCAGGAATTGAAAGGACAGTTACCGATTATTGGCGTCGGCGGGATAGATTCTGTCATCGCGGCGCGTGAGAAGATGGCTGCTGGCGCTACGCTGGTACAAATTTATTCCGGCTTTATTTTTAAAGGCCCGCAACTGATTAAAGAAATCGTTACCCATATTTGATTCTTTTCTCTCATTATCAGACAACCAGGGCTTTATTTCCGGCCCTGGTTGTTTTATATTCCTTCATTGTTGCTTATTTAAACATTTTAGGCTTTGCTTATTAAGGTAATAAACGAAGCGGTGAAAAAGGACATTTTTGCAACAGGGTGATGGAAACGGGAGAGAGTACAATGCGAATTAAACCTGACGATAACTGGCGCTGGTATTATGATGAAGAGCATGACCGAATGATGCTCGATTTAGCCAATGGCATGTTATTTCGCTCGCGCTTTGCTCGCAAAATGCTCACGCCGGATGCATTTTCGCCGTCTGGTTTTTGTGTCGATGACGCCGCGCTCTATTTCTCTTTTGAAGAAAAATGTCGCGACCTCGAATTATCGAAAGAACAAAAAGCGGAACTGGTGCTCAATGCGCTGGTGGCGATCCGTTATCTGAAACCACAGATGCCAAAAAGCTGGCATTTTGTCGCACACGGCGAGATCTGGACGCCAACGGTGGGTGATGCCGCCTGCGTGTGGCTTAGCGACACCGAAGAACAGGTGAATTTACTGGTGGTTGAGCCGGGTGAAAACGCGGCGCTGTGCCTGCTGGCCCAGCCCGGTGTCGTCGTGGCTGGACGCACTATGCAGCTCGGCGATGCGATTAAGATCATGAACGACAGACTGAAGCCGCAACAGCGACTCGCCAGCTTCAGCCTTGAACAAGCGGTTTAATTTCCCAGCCTGAGCGCGGTTTTTGGCACGCAGCTACAGCTAAGAATCGTTCCGTCATCGTTAATCGCTGATTTTTTCAGCGGACTCACTTCGCCTTCCAGCAGCGTTATCCGGCAACTGCCGCAGATCCCGGCCCGACATGAATAAGGGATGCGGATACCCTGATTCTCCAGTTGTTCAAGCAGCACCTGTTGGTTATTCCCACGAAAGGTTTGCCCCTGCCAGTCGATAGTGACTGTCGTATCAGGCTGTTTTTCCGGCGCCACCGCATCATCAGAATTTGCGGCGCCATAAGGTTTGGCGGGGGCGGTTGCGAGAATGTCAACCTCATCGCCTACGCGAATGACGCCGCTGTTACGCGCAATCAGGTTCTGCCCGAAATCAACATCGCCGTTGTCCTGCGCCGTGCGAAAGGCTTGCAAGGTTGCCAGCGGCTCACCCGTTGGGTGCTTTTGCCCTTTCTCAGGGCTGACGGTGGTGAAAATACAACGGCTGCATGGTTTTGCGACATCAAAGACGACGTCGCCGATACGAATGACCTTCCAGGTGTCTTCTTCCCAGGGCGCCGCGCCGGAAACGACCAGATTGGGGCGAAACTGTTCTATTTTCACGCCAGCCGGGCAACGCTGCTGTAAGTCGCGCAGTGAGGCCTCGTTGGCCAGCAGAAAGGGATAACCATCGGCAAATGACAACGGCACATCGTCGCGGCGTTTGACTCTGCGCGTAAGTTGGGAGCCGACCCAGCGTAATTGCACGTCACGGGAAAAGAATCCGCTTAACCACTGATTTATCGCGTCCGGGGCGATACGGGCAGTAAAATGGTTTCCCCAGACTTCGGTTGGCGCATCCTGCGCGGCGAAATCAGCAAAGCGTACCACCACGCTGCTGCCATCCGGGGCGCTAAGATGTAATCCGTCGTGTAGCGGAGAAGGCGTAAAGCGCACCATTTGCGGAAACTGGCGGGCGGTAATAAAGGTGCCATCAGGTTCAGTAACCATAAAGATACGATCGAAAGCCAGGCCACTGATGTCTGCCAGCGCATGCGTCAGGCCGATGCCGCGCATCGATTTGACCGGATGAATAAAAAGCCGGGTTAACGTCACCACTGTACAGCCCTCGAACGAAAATAAGCTTTCAATCTTATGACATGAGCGCCAGATTAGCTATATAAGCCCCATCCTTCACGCTTGTCGCTGCGAGGCAACGCGAAAGATTTTGTGTATAATGCGCAGCAATTTTCTTAGAGTAAAAGTGACAATATGAATTCTCTGTTTGCCAGTACGGCCCGCGGGCTGGAAGAGCTGTTAAAAACTGAACTTGAAAACCTGGGCGCTGCGGATTGCCAGGTGGTTCAGGGTGGTGTCCATTTTCAGGGCGACACGCGGCTTGTGTACCAGAGTTTAATGTGGAGCCGCCTGGCCTCGCGCATTATGCTGCCGATGGGAGAGTGCAAGGTCTACAGCGATTTAGACCTGTACCTCGGCGTGCAGGCAATCAACTGGACAGAGATTTTTAATCCAGATGCCACCTTTGCCGTGCATTTTAGTGGGCTGAACGACACCATTCGCAACAGCCAGTATGGTGCGATGAAAGTAAAGGATGCGATTGTTGATGCGTTCACGCGTAAAAACCTGCCGCGTCCTAATGTCGATCGTGAATCTCCAGATATTCGCGTTAACGTCTGGCTGAACAAAGACACTGCCAGCATTGCCCTCGATCTGAGCGGCGATGGCCTGCACCTGCGCGGCTATCGCGATCGTACCGGTCTGGCGCCAATTAAAGAGACGCTGGCGGCGGCCATCGTGATGCGTTCCGGCTGGCAGCCGGGAACGCCGCTGCTCGACCCGATGTGTGGTTCCGGTACGCTGCTGATCGAGGCCGCAATGTGGGCGACCGATCGCGCGCCGGGTCTGCATCGTGGTCACTGGGGCTTTAGCGGCTGGGCGCAGCATGATGAGGCTATCTGGCAGGAAGTCAAAGCAGAAGCGCAAACCCGCGCCCGTAAAGGGCTTGCGGAATATAGCTCGCATTTTTATGGTTCTGACAGCGATGCCCGCGTGATTGAACGTGCGCGCAGCAACGCCCGTCGCGCAGGCATCGGTGAGTTGATTACCTTCGAGATAAAAGATGTCGCCCAACTGAGCAACCCGCTGCCGAAAGGGCCGTACGGTACGGTAATCAGCAACCCGCCGTATGGTGAGCGTCTGGACAGCGAACCGGCGCTGATTGCGCTGCACAGCCTGCTGGGGCGCACCATGAAAAATCAGTTCGGCGGCTGGAGCCTGTCGCTGTTCAGCGCCTCGCCGGATCTGCTGAACTGCCTGCAACTGCGCGCGGATAAGCAATTCAAGGCCAAAAACGGCCCGCTGGACTGCGTGCAGAAAAACTATCATCTGGCGAAAAAAACGCCAGACAGCAAGCCTGCGACGGTGGCGGAAGATTACGCCAACCGCCTGCGCAAAAATATTAAGAAGCTGGAGAAATGGGCGCGCCAGGAAGGGATCGAATGCTATCGCCTGTATGATGCCGATCTGCCGGAATACAATGTGGCGGTCGATCGCTACGGCGAGTGGGTGGTGATTCAGGAATATGCGCCGCCGAAAACGGTTGATGCGCAGAAAGCGCGTCAGCGTCTGTTCGACATCATCGCCGCCACGCTGTTGGTACTGGAGATGGCGCCGAATAAACTGGTGTTAAAAACCCGTGAGCGCCAGAAAGGCAAAAGCCAGTATCAAAAGATGAACGAGAAAGGTGAGTTCATTGAAGTCAGCGAATATAACGCGCGTTTATGGGTTAACCTGACCGACTATCTTGATACCGGTCTGTTCCTCGATCACCGTATTGCACGCCGGATGCTGGGTCAGATGAGCAAAGGCAAAGATTTCCTTAACCTGTTCTCCTATACCGGCAGCGCCAGCGTACATGCTGGGCTGGGCGGCGCACGCAGCACCACTACGGTGGACATGTCGCGTACCTATCTGGAGTGGGCTGAACGTAACCTGCGTCTGAACGGGCTGAGCGGCCGTGCGCATCGCCTGATTCAGGCCGATTGCCTGGGCTGGCTGCGTGAGGCGAATGAACAGTTCGATCTGATTTTTATCGATCCACCGACGTTCTCCAACTCAAAACGGATGGACGAGTCGTTTGATGTGCAGCGCGATCACCTGGTGTTAATGAAAGATCTGAAACGTCTGCTGCGCAAAGGGGGCACGATCATGTTCTCCAACAACAAACGCGGATTCCGTATGGATCTGGACGGCCTGGCGGCGCTGGGACTGAAAGCACAAGAAATTACGCAAAAAACGCTTTCTCAGGACTTTGCCCGTAATCGTCAGATCCACAACTGCTGGCTGATTACCGCAGCCTGAAAGGAAAAGTAAATGTCATTAATCAGTATGCATGGCGCATGGCTGTCGTTTAGCGACGCGCCGCTTCTCGATAACGCAGAGCTGCATATCGAGGATAACGAACGCGTGTGCCTGGTGGGCCGTAATGGCGCCGGGAAGTCAACGCTGATGAAGATCCTCAACCGCGAACAGGGACTGGATGACGGACGCATCATTTACGAGCAGGATCTGATCGTCGCGCGTCTGCAACAGGATCCGCCGCGTAATGTCGAAGGCAGCGTTTATGATTTCGTTGCGGAAGGGATCGAGGAGCAGGCTGAATACCTGAAACGTTACCACGATATTTCCCGCCTGGTGATGACCGACCCCAGCGATAAAAATCTCAATGAGATGGCGCGGGTGCAGGAACAGCTCGACCACCACAACCTGTGGCAACTGGAAAACCGTATTAATGAAGTGCTGGCGCAGCTTGGACTCGATCCTAACGCGGCGCTCTCTTCGCTTTCCGGCGGCTGGCTGCGTAAAGCGGCGCTGGGCAGGGCGTTGGTCAGCAACCCTCGCGTATTGCTGCTGGATGAGCCGACCAACCACCTGGATATTGAAACGATCGACTGGCTGGAAACGTTCCTGAAATCTTTCAACGGGACGATTATTTTCATTTCCCACGACCGTTCGTTTATCCGCAATATGGCTACCCGCATCGTCGATCTCGATCGCGGCAAACTGGTTTCTTATCCGGGAGATTACGATCAGTATCTGCTGGAGAAAGAAGAAGCCCTGCGCGTGGAAGAGTTACAGAATGCCGAGTTTGATCGCAAACTGGCGCAGGAAGAAGTCTGGATCCGCCAGGGTATTAAAGCGCGCCGTACCCGCAATGAAGGTCGCGTACGCGCCCTGAAAGCGATGCGCCGCGAGCGCAGCGAACGCCGTGAAGTGATGGGGACGGCGAAGATGCAGGTCGAAGAAGCGGCCCGCTCCGGCAAGATTGTTTTCGAAATGGAAAACGTCAGCTATCAGGTTGACGGCAAGCAGCTGGTAAACGATTTCTCCGCGCAGGTGCAGCGTGCCGACAAGATTGCTTTAATTGGCCCTAACGGCTGCGGGAAAACCACGTTGCTGAAACTGATGCTGGGCCAGCTTCAGGCGGACAGCGGACGTATTCATGTCGGCACGAAGCTGGAAGTGGCTTATTTCGATCAGCATCGCGCAGAACTGGATCCCGATAAAACCGTAATGGATAACCTTGCTGAAGGTAAGCAAGAGGTGCTGGTTAACGGTAAGCCGCGTCATGTGCTGGGCTATCTTCAGGACTTCCTGTTCCATCCTAAGCGCGCCATGACGCCGGTTCGCGCCCTGTCTGGCGGAGAACGTAACCGTCTCTTACTGGCTCGTTTGTTCCTGAAACCCAGCAATTTGCTGATTCTCGATGAACCGACTAACGATCTGGACGTTGAAACGCTGGAACTGCTGGAAGAGTTGATTGACGGCTATCAGGGAACTGTCCTGCTGGTGAGCCATGACCGTCAGTTTGTGGATAACACCGTGACCGAGTGCTGGATCTTCGAGGGCGGCGGTAAGATTGGTCGCTATGTCGGCGGATACCATGATGCGCGTGGTCAGCAGGAACAGCATCTGGCGTTTAAACAACCCGTCGTCAAGAAAACTGAGGAAGTGGTTGCCCCGAAAGCAGAAATTGTAAAGCGCGGCAGTAACAAACTAAGCTATAAACTGCAACGCGAACTGGAACAGCTCCCCCAGTTACTGGAAGAGCTGGAGGCCAAACTGGAAGCGTTGCAGGCGCAGGTGGCGGATGCCGCCTTTTTCAGCCAACCGCATGATCATACGCAAAAAGTTCTGGCCGATTTGAGTCACGCAGAGCAGGAACTTGAACAAGCCTTTGAGCGCTGGGAGTATCTTGAAGCCTTGAAGAATGGCGCATAATTAAAGGAGCGCATATGTGCGAACATCATCATGCTGCGAAGCACATTTTATGCTCGCAATGTGACATGCTGGTGGCGTTGCCCCACCTTGAGCATGGGCAGAAAGCGGCATGTCCAAGATGTGGCACAACGCTGACGACCGAGTGGGACGCGCCAAGGCAGCGTCCCACCGCCTATTCGTTAGTGGCGTTGTTTATGCTGTTGCTTTCCAATCTTTTCCCTTTCGTGAATATGAACGTCGCGGGTGTGAGGAGCGAAGTCACGCTGCTTGAAATCCCCGGCGTCATGTTTTCGGAAAATTACGCCAGCCTTGGCACCTTCTTTTTGCTGTTTGTCCAGTTGGTTCCGGCTTTTTGTCTGGTGACGATATTATTGCTTGTGAATCGCGTCGAATTGCCGCTACGTGTGAAAAAGGTTCTGGCGCGCGTGCTGTTCCAGCTAAAAACCTGGGGAATGGCGGAGATCTTCCTCGCAGGCGTGCTGGTCAGTTTTGTTAAGCTGATGGCTTACGGGGATATCGGGGTTGGAAGCAGTTTTATTCCGTGGTGTTTTTTCTGCATCCTGCAATTGCGCGCGTTTCAGTGCGTCGATCGCCGTTGGTTATGGGACGATATTACGCCGATGCCTGTGCTGGCGCAGCCGCTGAAACCTGGCGTTACCGGCATCCGCCAGGGACTGCGTTCCTGCTCCTGCTGTACGGCCATTCTCCCGGAGAATGAATTAGTGTGTCCGCGCTGTCATGCAAAGGGTCATGTGCGACGCAAAAACAGCCTGCAATGGACGCTGGCTCTGTTATTTACGTCGATCATGCTTTATCTGCCCGCGAATATCATGCCGATCATGATCACCGATTTATTGGGATCGAAGATGCCTTCTACGATCCTCGCCGGGGTCGTTTTGCTCTGGAGTGAAGGGTCTTATCCGGTGGCGGCGGTTATTTTTATTGCCAGTATTATGGTGCCAACGCTAAAAATGATTGCGATTGCCTGGCTGTGCTGGGATGCGAAAGGGCATGGCAAACGCGACAGTGAAAGAATGCACCTGATTTATGAGGTGGTGGAATTTGTTGGCCGCTGGTCAATGATTGATGTGTTTGTAATTGCCGTACTCTCTGCGCTGGTGCGCATGGGGGGGTTAATGAATATTTATCCAGCGATGGGTGCATTGATGTTTGCTTTAGTCGTCATTATGACAATGTTTTCTGCGATGACCTTTGATCCGCGTCTGTCGTGGGATCGTGAACCTGAACCAGGCCATGAGGAGTCCTGACAGTATGGAATCTAAAAATGGGGAAGCCAAAGTGCAGAAGGTAAAAAACTGGTCTCCCGTGTGGATATTCCCTATCGTCACTGCGCTGATTGGGGCATGGGTGCTGTTTTATCACTACAGCCATCAGGGGCCTGAAGTCACCTTGATCACCACGAATGCTGAAGGTATTGAAGGCGGTAAGACCACCATCAAGAGCCGTAGCGTGGATGTGGGGGTGGTGGAAAGCGCGACGCTGACCGACGATCTTACGCATGTAGAGATCAAGGCCAGACTGCATTCCGGCATGGAAAAACTGCTGCACAAAGATTCGGTCTTTTGGGTGGTGAAACCGCAGGTCGGGCGTGAAGGGATCAGCGGCTTAGGCACGTTGCTGTCCGGGGCTTATATTGAGTTGCAGCCGGGGACGAAAGGTAACAGGCTGGAGGATTACCAGTTGCTGGATTCCCCACCTCTGGCGCCGCCAGATGCGAAAGGCATCCGCGTTATTCTTGACAGCAAAAAAGCCGGGCAGCTCAGTCCGGGCGATCCGGTGCTTTTCCGTGGTTACCGCGTTGGCTCGGTTGAAACCAGCACCTTCGATCCGCAAAAACGCTCCATCAGCTATCAACTCTTCATTAATGCGCCAAACGATCGGCTGGTGACCAGCAACGTCCGTTTCTGGAAGGACAGCGGTATTGCGGTGGATCTGACTTCTGCCGGTATGCGGGTTGAAATGGGATCGCTAAGCACGCTGTTTGGCGGTGGCGTGAGCTTTGACGTGCCGGAAGGGCTTGAACTGGGGCAGCCGGTTGCGGAAAAAACTGCTTTCAGCCTGTATGACGATCAGCGAAGCATTCAGGATTCGCTGTATACCGACCACATCGACTATCTGATGTTCTTTAAAGATTCGATTCGCGGCCTGCAACCGGGCGCACCGCTGGAGTTTCGCGGGATTCGCCTGGGTACGGTCAGCAAAGTGCCTTTCTTTGCGCCGAATATGCGTCAGGTGTTTAACACTGACTACCGTATTCCGGTGCTGGTACGCATTGAGCCGGAACGCCTGAAAGCACAATTGGACGAAGAGACGGATGTCGGCGCGCATCTGGCCGAACTGCTCAAACGCGGCCTGCGCGGTTCACTGAAAACGGGCAATCTGGTGACCGGCGCGCTGTATGTTGATCTGGACTTCTATCCGAAAGAGCCGCCAATTACGGGCATTCATGAGTTTAACGGTTATCAGATCATCCCGACGGTAAGCGGCGGTCTGGCGCAAATCCAGCAGCGTCTGATGGAAGCGCTGGATAAAATTAATAACCTGCCGCTGAACCCGATGATTCAACAGGCGACCAATACGCTGTCGGAAAGCCAGCGGACGATGAAGCATCTGCAAACCACGCTGGATAATATGAACAAGATTACCTCCAGCCAGTCGATGCAGCAGCTTCCGGCGGATATGCAGAACACCTTGCGCGAACTGAACCGCAGCATGCAGGGCTTCCAGCCTGGCTCCGCGGCGTATAACAAGATGGTGGCGGATATGCAGCGTCTTGATCAGGTTCTCCGCGAACTGCAACCGGTATTGAAAACGCTGAACGAAAAGAGCAACGCGCTGGTATTTGAAGCGAATGACAAGAAAGATCCAGAGCCGAAGAGGGCGAAACAATGAAAAAGTGGCTAGTGGTGATGATGGCGTTCTGGTTAACGTCATGTAGCAGTAGCGGAGAAAACAAGAGCTACTACCAGCTACCCGTCGCGCAAGGGGGCGTACAGAGTACGGCAAGCCAGGGAAACCGCTTATTGTGGGTGGAACAGGTTTCAGTGCCGGACTACCTGGCGGGCAACGGCGTGGTGTATCAAACCAGTGATGTGCAGTACGTGATTGCGAGTAACAATCTTTGGGCCAGCCCGCTGGACCAGCAGTTGCGCAATACGCTGGTGGCGAATCTGAGCGCCCAGCTTCCGGGCTGGGTGGTTGCCTCACAGCCGCTGGGCAGCGTGCAGGATACGCTTAACGTGACGGTGATGGGATTTCATGGCCGTTATGATGGCAAAGTTATCGTAAGCGGGGAGTGGCTGCTGAACCATCAGGGGCAGTTGATTAAGCGCCCATTCCACATCGAAACCGCGCAGCAGCAGGACGGGTATGACGAAATGGTCAAGGTGCTGGCAGCCGCCTGGAATCAGGAAGCCGCCGCTATCGCTCAGGCGCTGAAGCAAATACCATAAGTTAAAAATATTGTAAATTTAACCGCTTTCGGCACGTCGCCGGGGGCGGTTTTTTTGTTTTTCTGCCCGGTGAAAATAGCTGTTCTGGCTCACAATTTTTGTACAAATGATTTATTGAGTAGCTCACAAATATGACAATGGCGTGAATTTTGCGCATTGACGGGACAACTTTTTCGCGGTATTCGTTTACTGTGATTGCACATTTCGTAATCACTGTTTTCTTTTCCACCAGACATGAAGATGAGGGAAACGAGGCATGAAGAGACAAAAACGAGATCGCCTGGAACGGGCACATCAACGTGGATATCAGGCCGGCATTGCCGGACGCTCAAAAGAAATGTGTCCCTATCAGACGCTGAATCAGAGGTCGCACTGGCTGGGAGGTTGGCGAGAAGCCATGGCGGACAGGGTAGTAATGGCCTGATTCTGTCTCTTTAGAAAAAAGAAACCTCCGCAGTGCGGAGGTTTCGCCTTTTTACAGGCAGGTCAGATAACGTGGTTATGCTGCCATCCGGCAATGACGCCGCGCTTATGGCAACGCTTATCAGACCTGGAAATATCCGCGATCAGAACGCTGACGTGTCCTGGAACAGACCTACTTTCAGGTCGTTGGCGGTGTAGATCAGACGGCCATCAACCAGAACTTCGCCATCCGCCAGACCCATGATCAGACGACGGTTAACGATACGTTTGAAGTGAATACGGTAGGTCACTTTCTTCGCGCTTGGCAGAACCTGACCGGTAAATTTCACTTCACCTACGCCCAGCGCACGGCCTTTACCTTCGCCGCCCAGCCAGCCGAGATAGAATCCAACCAACTGCCACATTGCGTCCAGACCCAGGCAGCCCGGCATAACCGGATCGCCGATAAAGTGGCATCCGAAGAACCAGAGATCTGGATTGATATCCAGCTCAGCTTCAACATAACCTTTGTCGAAGTTACCGCCAGTCTCTGTCATTTTGATGACACGGTCCATCATCAGCATGTTTGGTGCCGGCAGTTGTGGGCCTTTAGCGCCAAACAGTTCACCGCGACCAGAGGCAAGAAGGTCTTCTTTTGTATAGGATTCGCGTTTATCTACCATGTTCTCTGTAAGCCTTATTTTATTGAAGCACGCAGGATAGCTAACACGTGTACGCTGAACAAGTCCGATCAGTTCGGTATAAACCAGTTTAGCCAACGTAGCGGCCAGGGAAAACGATGACGTCCTTCCTGTTGTGTAGCCTGGGCAATACGTTCCTGGATGGTCTGCATCAATGTTGTCTGACCTTCGCCATCCCACACCAGATTAAGCAGAAGCGGCAGTGCGTCTGTTACGTCGTCTACCGCCCAGATGCTGAATTTCTCTTCTTCCACGGCCTGCAACAGCGCAGGCTGGAGGCTGAGGTGTCTCACGTTAGCCGCCGGAATAATAACGCCTTGTTTACCCGTCAGTTCACGCTGCTGACAAATTGTGAAAAAGCCTTCAATTTTTTCATTCAGGCCGCCAACAGGCTGGGCGCGTCCAAACTGATCGACGGAACCGGTAATCGCGATATTTTGATTAACCGGCACGTTGGACAGAGCGCTGATCAATGCGCACAGTTCTGCCATTGAGGCGCTGTCGCCATCCACTTCACTATAGGACTGTTCAAAGGTTAGCGAGGCGGAGAACGGGATTTGCTGTTCAAGCTGTAGTTCCGACATCAGGAAAGCCTGCATGATCATCATCCCCTTGGCATGAATGTTACCGCCAAGCTCGGCTTTTCGCTCGATGTCCGTGAATTCACCGTCGCCAATATGAACGACGCAGCTGATACGTGAAGGCTCGCCAAACGCGCGCGGATGGCCGGGAAATTCAATGACGGAAAGGGCGTTAATCTGACCAATGCGCTCGCCTTCCGTTTCAATCAGGATCTGCTCTTGCAGGATTTCGTCCTGCATGCGCTCCGCAAGATAGCCTTCACGCCATTCGCGTTGGGCAAGCATCAGAGCGAGCTGTTCGGCGCTGCATGTCCCGTCCTGGCACAACGGCGCGGCTTCTCTGAACTGGCGGGAAATCCATAGCGGACACAGTGGAAGCGTGTCCTGTTCTCCCGTGTAGCGAACGGCTTCGCGTACCAGCACTTGCCAGGCATCAGGCGTTGGCGCTGGCAGATTATTGCGTTTAAGCGTGTGCTGAACCCACTGACACCACTGGGTCATGGTTTCGGCATCCACTATTTGCAGATTATCTTCAAATTCGCTGTAAATCGCCTGTTCAGCCAGTTCCGGCTCCATTTCCTGGAAGTCGGCTAACGATTCACGTTCGCCGACCAACACGACTTTCAGCTTGAGCGGCATAGACGGCACAGAGACCGGCAACGGACGCGACTCGTCAAACGCGACCCAGTCGAATCGGTTATGGCTGACAATCGCCTTCAGACGCATCCACAGCAACGGCTGCGCCAGAAGGGTGCGTAAGGAGATCACCAGAACGCCGCCGTTAGCCTGATGCACCAGACCCGGTTGCAGCGTAATTTCGCCGTTAAACTGGCGCAGACAGCCAAACAGCTGTTCGGCTTCAACCCAGTCAGCGCTGACAACCTGCGCCGACGTGGCAAAATTGTCTTCTGCTTTTTCTGCTGCGCGATAACGGATGGTGTGGCCCGAAATTTCGTAATGGCCCCCGGTCAGCTGACCGGCATCGGCTTGCAACGTTCTGGCCGCATCAGAAAGGAGAGTGAGATACTCGGGCTCTTCCGGCGCTTTCGCCAGCATAAAAGAGGACGACGCCCAGGGCTGGAGAAGTTGTTCCAGCGCAAATTGCAGTCGCGGTTGAGTATCGCTGAGTAGGGTGGCGCTTTCGTCAGTAAAGTGTGGCTGTGCAAATATTTCCTGATAACTGTCGGTATCAGGAACCAGATCACGCCATGCAAGTTTCGTAATGGTCAAAGTTGAGGTTTTTTAGTCTGTTGTAAAAAACGCGATTATACCGTAACAGGCAACGCTGCACACGCGGAAAGCGAATGTAAACGTGCAGGATGACGCGTGAGAGTTCACAGGCTGGATATTCTTTTCTTCAGATGCCCAAAAAACTGATATTCTGATAGGAGTTACACGGTAACGTTGAGAGCGCAATGAAATATCAACAACTTGAAAACCTTGAAAGCGGCTGGAAATGGAAGTATCTGGTGAAGAAGCACCGCGAAGGGGAGTTGATTACCCGGTACGTGGAAGCCAGTGCTGCCAAAGAAGCCGTTGATTTGTTGCTAACCCTCGAAAATGAACCGGTTCGGGTAAATGCCTGGATTGAAGAGCATATGAATCCTGCGCTGTTAAACCGTATGAAGCAGACCATACGAGCACGGCGTAAACGACACTTTAATGCCGAGCATCAACATACGCGCAAGAAGTCTATCGATCTGGAGTTTATTGTCTGGCAGCGTCTGGCGGGACTCGCGCAGCGACGTGGCAAAACGCTTTCAGAAACGATTGTGCAGTTGATTGAAGATGCGGAACATAAAGAGAAATACGCCAGCAAGATGTCGACCCTGAAGCAGGATTTGCAGGCATTACTGGGGAAAGAGTAGCGGTTCGTTTCTTCTTTCTTCTGGTTTCAGACGAAAAAAACCCCGCAGTGCGGGGTTTTTTATTAGACGGAAACTTAAGCCTGCGGCTGAGTTACAACGTCTTTAACGCCTTTAACTTCGATCTCAACGCGACGATCCGGGGCCAGGCAGTCGATCAGTGCAGCGCGAGCTTTCACGTTGTCACAGGTGTTGCCAGTAACCGGGTTGGATTCGCCCATACCACGTGCGGAGATTTTGTCAGCCGGGATACCTTTGGAGATCAGGTAATCAACAACAGACTGAGCACGTTTTTCGGACAGACCCTGGTTGTAAGCGTCGGAACCGATACGGTCAGTGAAGCCCAGAACCACGACGGAACCGTCTTTCGGGTCCAGGTTGCTCAGCTGGCTGTACATCTGATCCAGAGCCTGCTGGCCTTCTGGTTTCAGCGTTGCTTTGTTGAAGTTGAACAGAACGTCAGACTTCAGAGTGAAGTGCTTGGTCTGTACTTCTGGAGCCGGTGCCGGAGCTGGAGCAACCGGAGCTGCTTCTTCCTGCTGGCCGAAACGGTAGGAAACACCAACGCTCAACAGGCCGTTATCTGGACGACCGCCAACGGTGTTTGCGTCGCCGATGTTGTTAGTCCACTGGTATTCCAGACGGGTAGCGATGTCACGCGTTACAGCGTACTCTACGCCACCAGCGAATACTGGGGAAACACCGGTATCGTGATCTTTGAAGCCAGTGTTGTTCTGAGCGTCTGCGCGCCAAACCATACCACCCAGACGGGTGTAGACATCCAGATCGTCAGTGATCGGATAACCCAGTTTAGCAGTCAGCTGAACGCCCTGAGCTTTGAATGCACCGTTTTGAGTGTTGCCTTTGTATGGCATACGACCTAACCAGTCGTAACCCATTTCAAAACCAACGTACGGGTTTACCTGATAACCACCGAACGCACCGGCACCCAGTTGGCTTTCATGGGTCGGGCCGTTGTTGTCGATCTGGTTGTTGCCAACATCATGGAACTGAGACCAGCCCAGTTTGGCACCAGTGTACCAGGTGTTATCTTTCGGAGCGGCCTGCGCTACGGTAGCGAAACCAGCCAGTGCCACTGCAATCGCGATAGCTGTCTTTTTCATTTTTTGCGCCTCGTTATCATCCAAAATACGCCATGAATATCTCCAACGAGATAACACGGTTAAATCCTTCACCGGGGGATCAGCTCAATAGTTACTCTACCGATATCTGCGGCTTATGCCGAGCACCCCTGGCGATGTAAAGTCTACAACGTAGTTGAAAACTTACAAGTGTGAACTCCGTCAGGCATATGAAAAAAAAAGGCTTGTATACATAATATTTAACATTTCCTGCTGAGAAATCGCTCAGCGAAAATCGCGGAAACCGCTTCTGACAAGCATTCACACACAAAAAGTATTAAGCTTCAGAGCAGATCAAAGAGCAGAAAAAAAATTCCAGGATAAATCCTAATTTCACTCAATGATATAAATTTGAGTGAATTTTTAGCCCGGAATGGTGTCTCGTGGCATGAGCGTGTGCGCTCACAGGACGCATGATAAATCCCATCGCATTTCCCTCATCTGCCGCTTGCGCAAGCCGGGTGTGTTCTTCTTCACTGAGCTCATCCGCCAGCCAACCGATAACGACGCTGTAGTTGCCCGTCCGCAATGCGCGAATCATCGACTCCAGCGTATGGCATGGAGAAAGTTGGCTAATCTGCATCACTTTTGTTAAAGGCAGCCCCGCAGATTGAACCCATTCCCGGCTCAGCTTTTGTTGCGGCGTCAGCCAGAGCTGCCAGCGTGATTGCTGACCTAGTTGTTGCAGCAGCGGTAAAAGCAGTAATTGCGTCATCATGGGCTGGTCCTCGCGATAGACCACTTCGCTAATAAGCCCGGCGGTGGTGTTCTCTGAAGAGACGCGCGCAATGCTGCCCGCAGTGGAAGAGAACAACGAAGAACGATTTGCATAGCCTGAAGTGTACATAATCAATCCAGCCCTGTGAGTTACTGTATGGATATACAGTAACCCTGCCGCCAATAAAGATCAACCCTATTTTCGGAAACAAACTCGCAATTTTTATCTGTTGTCACCGTAAAAATGAAATTCATCTTGCTCACTGAGAATAAGTTGCCTATTTTCGTCATTAACGGATCTGTTACTGCAAATCATTCTTTTACTTTATGATTTAAAAGGGATTTTATGAAATTACGTTCCTATGACAAGATCTATAAATCACAAGAATATTTAGCCTCTCTGGGCACGGTTCACTATCGTTCGCTGTTTGGTAGCTACAGCCTGACAATCGAGGATACGGTGTTTGCGATGGTGGCTGAGGGAGAGCTATACCTGCGCGCCTGTGAGCAAAGCGTCGCGTATTGCGTGAAGCATTCCCCCGTCTGGTTAACATTTATGAAACGTGGCCGTCCCGTTATGTTGAATTATTACCGGGTGGATGAAAGCTTATGGCGCGATCAACAACAGCTGGTGCTTTTATCGCAGTATTCGCTGGATGCAGCCATAAAAGAAAAACGTACCCGTTTTTCACAACGTCGATTGAAGAATCTGCCAAACGTGACGTTTCATCTGGAGAACCTTCTGCATGAGGCCGGAATTAATGATGAAAACACATTGCGGATACTCGGCGCAAAAATGTGTTGGCTGCGGCTAAGAGAGAGCAATAAGCTGCTGACGGTGAAAACTCTCTATGCGTTAGAAGGGGCAATCGCTGGCATACATGAAGCGGCGCTCCCGGCGGTACGCCGCCAGGAGCTTGCTGAGTGGGCGCAGTCGCTTACGCCGGAGCACCAGAAGGCGACGGCGTGATTTGCCGCTGTAAACGACCGATCTCAGGCAGTAATGCAATGAGCAGGCCGACTTGTTGCACCACCAGGGGTTCTTTACTGTCTGGTTTTGGCTCCAGGTGCTGAATCCGCTCTTTCAGGCTTGCCAGCTCCTGGTGAACGCGCTGTTCATCGGCGGGTTGATGGTGAAGCGCATCATCGACATAACACACAGCATCATCCAGCAGCGCCAGGACATCCGGGTTGGTGAGCTGTTCGCGATGCGCGCCCAGAGCAGAGATATAGCTGGTAAAGGTATGATTGAGGCAGAGTAACCGGAACGCCGCTTCACGAGTTTCGGCAGTGACGTCGGGTTCGCTGGACATATTCGACACCACCGAGGCCAGCTCGGCATCGCGGTTGTGGGCGTCACGGCGGGCAATGCGGTAGGCCAGCCGGTTATCCCGCCCCTGATGATACTGCTCAAGGATCGCGTCCAGGTAGCGGCAGTTTGCATCCGTGGCCCGTTGCAGGACACACGGCAGGTTACGAAAGCGCCAGTCGGGCCAGATAAAGCTGACGGCGGCCCACGCGATCGCACAGCCGATCAGCGTATCGATCACGCGCGGCAAGGCAACTTCGAAGCCTTCCCCCAGCAGGTTAAAACAGAGTAGCACCAGCAGGGTGATGAACATCGTCGCATGGGCATACTGTACGTTTCGAAAAGCAAAAAACAGTACGCCGGTGATAACCAGCAGTATCAACTGGCCTTCAAGCGAGGGGACAAACCACAAGATTGGTATACCAATGGCGACGCCGACCAGCGTCCCGATGACCCTCAGCGCCAGCCGGTGCCGCGTGGCGTTATAGTTAGGCTGGCAGACGAACAGGCTGGTGAGCAGGATCCAGTAACCGTGAGTCATGCCGGTAATCTGGATCAGCGCGTAACCGACGCAGAGCACCAGCGACATACGCACCGCGTGGCGAAATAGCGCTGAATCGGGAGTGAAGTTACGGCTCAGACGTAGCCAGATATCGCTGAACCCATGAGGACTGTCGTCGGCAAGCAGGTTTTCTGATTCGCTGCGCGGCATTGCCTGCGCCTGCTCGGATTCAATTGTCGCCAGTTGCGCATCAATCGCCCGCAGATTGGACAATAAAAAGCCCAGTGTTTTGAGTAAGTCAGCAGATGCTCCAGCGGCGCGCATACGTTCGAGCGCCGCATCAATATGGGTAAACGCGCGCTCGAAGTGTGGATCATGCTGATAAGGCGTACGCAGTAATATACAGCGTGAGAGCTGCATACAGGCTTGCCCCTGCATCGACATCAGGCGCTGGAAACGGAACATCACGTCGCTGTGGCGGAAATGATCGCGCAACGTCTGATACTGAATATGCGATGAGCTTGCACGCTCGTGAATATCCTGCGCGACAAAATAGTAGTGCAGCGTGCGACGGGTTCCCCGTTGCCCCCGGTCGCCGCGTAAGCGGGTAAGAAGAGAGACTTTCGTCTGATTCAGCGTCGCCATCAGTTGTCCGTTGGCCAGCGCTAAATCATACAGCGGCGCCTGGCTTTCATCCTCGATATCCGGGTCAAACAAGCGCGACTTCAACTCCAGGTAGCGTGCCAGCTGTTCGTAGCTGCGCGCCAGATTATCCTGCAAGGGGCGAATCGGGAAGAGCAGATGCCCGGTCAGCGTCAGCAGGTTGTACCATACGGCGCCAGCAAGGAGCAGAATGGGCTGTTGATACCACTGGTCGTAAAGCGAGGTGCCCAGCATCGTGTAAATAGCGATAAGCAGCGCCCCGAAAGCAATGGTGGCGTAACGCTGCCCTAAACCGCCGAGCAGAATGAATCCGCTGGTAGAGAGCGTTAATCCAATCGCGAACAGCCACGGCCAGGGAAAGAGCAGTTCCACGGAAGCGGAGGCGATAAAAAAACAGATTAATGTGATGATTAAATTGCGCAGACGCCCGGTGAGACGATCATCCAGATCGGTCAGGGCGGCGGCGACCATACCGAGCGTTAACGGTATGGTGAGTTTGACATCGCCCAGCCACCAGGGCAGGGCCGTTGTGCCGCACAGCGCGATAAAAATGCGAACGTAATACAGCCAGGTGCTATTCCAGGTATAGCGTTTGAGCAAGGGACTTAACATAAAGGCCATCAGTCCTGATTACTCAAAGCGGCGACGCGCACTGGCTTCACGCGCCGCGCGAGCTGTCTCTACGGAAACCACACGGCGTCCTACCGGCCAGAGCGCAATGGCGGCGATTTTAAAATTCGCGATGCCGACGGGAATGCCGATGATCGTAATGCATTGCGCAATGCCGGAGGCGATGTGCATCAGGCAGAGCCACCAGCCAAAGACGATCAGCCAGAAAACATTGAGTACCGTACCGCCGGTATTCAACAACGTGCTTTTCCCTGCCGGGTTCAGCTCGTCAACATGAACGGCCTCATTGCCGTAGGGAAGCAGCGAAAGTTTTGTAATCTCCCAGCATGAGCGGGTTAACGGTAATGTGAAAATGAGCACGATGCTGACGAGTGTGGCCAGCAGCCAGGCCAGAGTGGTGGCAAAACCACCCAATACAAAATTTAAAATATTCAGAACAGTACGCATAAACCCTCGGCTAACTCTGGTTTTCTGTGATTGCAGGCAATTGTAACGTTTTTTTGGGCTGGAGCACGTTTTCTCTGGCGGTTACACTGACAAGAAATACTCTTCGTCTGGATTCGCTGAGTCATGGAACTGAAAGCAACTTCTCTTGGAAAACGTCTGGCGCAACACCCGTACGATCGGGCCGTTATTCTCAATGCCGGTATTAAAGTCTCGGGCGATCGCCACGAGTATCTTATTCCATTCAATCAGTTACTGGCTATTCATTGTAAACGGGGGCTGGTGTGGGGGGAGCTTGAGTTTGTCCTCCCGGATGACAAAGTGGTGCGTCTGCACGGTACTGAATGGGCAGAGACGCAGCGTTTTCATCACTACCTGGATGCGCACTGGCAGCGCTGGAGCCAGGAGATGAGCGAGGTGGCGGCCCGGGTTTTACAGGAACAACGGGATCTTATTGCCGAGCGAACCGGAGAAAAACGGTGGTTAACGCGCGAGCAAACGTCAGGATTACAGCAACACATTCGCCGCGCTTTTGCTGCATTACCGCTGCCGGTTAATCGCCTGGAGGAGTTTGAGAACTGCCGCGATGCCTGGCGTAGCTGTCTGGCATGGTTGAACGATATCGAGGGATGCCGCCAGCAGCATAATCAGGCCTATACCGAGGTGATGCTGACGGAATATGCCGACTTCTTCCAGAACATTGAGTCCTCGCCGCTGAATCCGGCGCAGGCCAGAGCCGTGGTCAATGGTGAACATTCTTTGCTGGTGCTTGCGGGAGCCGGGAGCGGTAAGACGTCTGTGCTGGTCGCGCGCGCAGGCTGGCTGTTAGCCAGGGGAGAAGCGGCGGCTGAGCAAATTCTGCTGCTGGCCTTTGGCCGCAAGGCCGCAGAAGAGATGGACGAACGCATTCGTGAAAGATTGCATACGGACGCGATCGCCGCCCGTACGTTCCACGCCCTGGCGCTGCATATCATTCAGCAGGGGAGTAAGAAAGTCCCGACCATCAGCAAACTGGAAAACGACGCTGCCGCGAGACATAAACTGTTTATCAAAACCTGGCGTCAGCAGTGCAGCGAGAAAAAAGCGCAGGCGAAAGGGTGGCGGCAGTGGCTGGAAGAGGAAATGCAATGGCCGCTGCCTGAGGGCAATTTCTGGGATGATGAAAAGCTACAGCGCCGTCTGGCCTCCCGGCTGGACCGTTGGGTGAGCCTGATGCGAATGCATGGCGGCGCTCAGGCTGAGATGATCGCCAGCGCGCCTGAAGAGATTCGCGATCTGTTCGGTAAGCGCATCAAATTGATGGCGCCGTTGCTGAAAGCGTGGAAAGGCGCGCTGAAAGAGGAGAACGCCGTCGATTTCTCAGGGCTTATCCACCAGGCGATCGTTATCCTGGAAAAGGGGCGTTTTATCAGCCCCTGGAAACATATTCTGGTGGACGAATTTCAGGATATCTCCCCGCAGCGTGCGGCGTTGCTGGCGGCGCTGCGCAAACAAAATTCGCATAGCACGCTGTTTGCCGTTGGCGATGACTGGCAGGCGATTTACCGTTTCAGCGGGGCGCAGCTCTCTTTAACGACCGCGTTTCATCACACTTTTGGCGAGGGCGATCGCTGTGACCTCGACACAACCTACCGTTTTAACGGGCGCATTGGCGAAATCGCCAATCGTTTTATCCAACAAAATCCGCATCAGCTTAAAAAGCCGCTTAACAGTCTGACGGCGGGCGATAAGAAAGCGGTAACGTTACTGGATGAAAACCAGCTGGATGCCTTGCTGGATAAGCTTTCAGGATATGCGAAAGAGGATGAGCGCATTCTGGTGCTGGCGCGCTACCACCATCTGAAGCCAGCCAGTCTTGAAAAAGCGGCGACCCGTTGGCCTAAGCTGCAACTGGATTTTATGACCATCCATGCCAGTAAGGGCCAGCAGGCTGACTATGTGATTATTGTCGGGCTACAGGAAGGCAGTGATGGTTTCCCGGCGCCTGCGCGCGAGTCGATTATGGAAGAAGCATTACTGCCGCAGGTGGAGGATTTCCCGGATGCGGAAGAGCGGCGACTGCTGTATGTGGCGCTGACGCGCGCCCGGCATCGGGTCTGGTTGTTATTTAACAAAGAGAATCCGTCGCGCTTTGTGGACGATCTTAAGCATCTGGACGTGCCGGTGGCGAGGAAGCCTTAAGAGCAGGCGGCTTGTGCCGCCTGTGGGAGCGTTATTTCAGGCGTTCAGCCAGGTAACGTTGATAATCCGGGATCAGGATATCCACGGCATCGTTAAAATGGGGAGACTGGACAATAAAGTCAGCCGTAGACGCGTTGGTGGCGACCGGAATGTTCCACACCGTAGCCAGACGCAGGAGCGCCTTCACATCTGGATCGTGCGGAACGGCATTGAGCGGGTCCCAGAAGAAAATCAGCACATCAATCTTCCCTTCAGAGATCAGGGCGCCGACCTGCTGATCGCCGCCCATCGGGCCGCTCAGCATTGCGTTAACGTTCATACCCGTGGCGCGTTGAATTAAGTTTCCGGTTGTGCCTGTGGCATAAAGCTCGTGCTTTTCCAGCAGCGGCTGGTGGCGTTCCACCCAGCTCATTAACATCTGTTTGCAGTGGTCGTGCGCCACCAGAGCAATGTGTTTGCGCGCAGGCAAGGTGCGAGTCGTCAGTTCCATAGTTCAATTCCGTAGTTAACCTTGCTACAGAGTACTGGAAGCGCTTGACGCTGCAAGAGAAAGACGAAAAAAATGCGCGCCGACTCGTCATACTCGCCAGCGTCGACATAAAATGTCAGGAGGGCGGTTGTTTTTCCACCCATTGCAGGAAGTTATTACGCGTTTGCGGATCGGCTTGTTTGAACCAGTATTTGAGTCGTTGCTCCGTGAGTGCCTGAGACTGCGGCGGAACGGCGTCCAGCTCAGAGATCCCGGAAAGCAGCGTGCTGTCATCGGCCATCATCGTGGCGAACTGCGGCAAGGAGGCGCGTTTATCGGCTTTGTTGTAGCGCTCGGTTTCGGTTTCGTAATCAATGATTTTGGCGGTCGAGGTGATTGCCAGAATATCCAGTTTGACCGGAATCGGCATTGCGTCGCCGTCCAGCAGTTCCAGACGCGGCGTGGTGGAAAAATGCGCGGCTTCTCGTTCGGTTTCCAGATGCGGAAGATGAAAATTGACCTGGCTGATGAGTTGCGTGTTAAAGCTGATCACCAGCGGGGGAGAAATGTAGAGTCGTTCCTCGTGGCTGGACAGGCGAATGGTTTTCTCAACGCGAAACACAAGCTGATGAGGGCCATTGTCCAGTTCGATGCTGTCCGCGCCGCGCAGCAATGAACTGGAGACTTTTTTGCCGTCTAACACTAAAAGGTCAATGTCATTTGAAAGACGAAGGGTCGTGGCAAAGGCGGTTACCGGCAAATACAGAACGAATAACATGGTTATAATGCCGGTTTTCATAGGGTTCTCCTGTCCAAAAACCGCCCGGTTAATAATGTATCAAAATTTTTCGCTAATCATGTTTACTAACATGCTAATCATGTTTACTAACATATAGACATATTTTTAGCTTTTGCTCTCATACGTCCGTATGGGATGAATGGTTGCAATGTCAGGTTTGTCGTACACTTTGCAAAACAGCCTGGAGAAAGATGATGAAAGAGACCGATATCGCTGGCATTTTGACGTCCACGCGTACCATCGCGCTGGTGGGGGCAAGTGATAAGCCCGAGCGCCCAAGTTACCGTGTGATGAAATATTTACTCGACCAGGGCTACCACGTTATTCCTGTCTCGCCGAAGGTGGCCGGAACCACGTTGTTGGGGCAGAAAGGCTATGCGAAGCTGACGGACATACCGGAAAGGGTCGATATGGTTGATGTCTTCCGTAATTCAGAAGCCGCATGGGGCGTCGCGCAGGAAGCTATCGCCATTGGCGCGAGGACCTTATGGATGCAACTGGGCGTAATTAATGAGCAGGCCGCCGTGCTGGCGCGAAATGCGGGATTGAACGTCGTGATGGATCGCTGTCCGGCAATAGAGATTCCGCGTTTAGGGCTGGCGAAATAAGGGCTCAGACATAGCGTGTAAGCCCGATAAGCGTCGCGCTATCGGGCATTTTACGTTGAATCAGTTGCGCAGACGCGGCGCTTGCAGCTGTTTGCGTATAGTGCGCGCCAGTTCATCCATCGAGGGTTGCTCGGGATGCTCATCTTGCGTTTCACTGCTTAACTGGGCTTCAGCCAGATAGGTATGTACAGGCTGGCCTTCATCATCTTCCATCACCACGTGATACCAGGGAGCGGCGCGAAGTTCGTCGTTAACCGCCAGCTCATCAGGTGACGGTTCATCAAGCGAATATTCCGGGTCGATATCCACGACCACTCCGAGGTAACCTAACAGGGAATGGCGGACCTGCTGGCCGATACCGAATTTGCTGGCAATCATAGTCACCTCCCGGGAAATAGATACTCTCAATATGAGGGTAACATTCCACTTTTCAAGTTACATGACGCGACAGGCAAACCCTTTCAGATACAGCCCTTCCGGGTAGGTAGCGATCACCGGATGATCGGCAGCCTGACGGAACTGCTCTATAAATTGTACATCACGACCGGCATCTATTGCGGCATCTGCAATGATTTTCTGAAATAAATCTGTGGTCATCAGGCCGGAACAGGAGAACGTCAACAGCACGCCGCCCGGATTCAACAACTGGATAGCCAGCATGTTGATATCTTTATAGCCGCGACAGGCCCCCATCAGCTGGCTTTTATTTTCGACGAACTTCGGTGGGTCCATCACGATGACGTCGAATTTCTCTCTACGATCGCGGTAGGTGCGCAGCAGTTTGAACACATCGTCACGCACAAACTCGGCTTTGCTCAGATCCAGTTTGTTCAGTTCAACGTTTTGCTTCGCGATATCCAGCGCTTCCTGCGATGTATCAACGCTCACCACCTGACGGCAACCGCCCATCAGTGCCGACACGGCAAAACCGCCGGTATAGGAGAAGCAGTTCAGCACGCGCTGGTTTTCCACATAGCGACGCGTCGCCAGGCGGCTGTCACGCTGATCGAGGTAATAGCCTGTCTTATGACCCCCCTGAATATCCACCAGCAGCTTCATGCCATGCTCTTCAATGGGCAGCAGGGCCGGCGGCAGTTCGCCAGTGACAGGCCCCTGGGTGAGTTCCATCCCCTCTTTTTTACGCACGGCGACGTCGCTGCGGTCGTAGATCGCACATTCGGGATACTGCGTTTGCAACGCGCTGATCAGCGCGGCGCGTTGATATTCCGCACCTGCGCTCAATAGTTGCAGAACCAGGAAGTTACCGAAGCGGTCGATAGTGATGCCCGGCAAGCCATCGGATTCACCGGCTATCAGACGGTAGCTGTCCAGCCCGTCTTTTTTCGCCAGCCAGTCGCGCCACTGTTGCGCCTGGTGCAGACGACGAGTGAAGAACGCAATGTCGATGGATTCCGCCTGATCGAATGTCCAGACGCGTGCACGAATTTGCGAGGCGGGAGAATAGGCGCCGCGCGCTAACCATTTACCCTGATGGTCAACAATATCGATGGTTTCACCGAGGCTGGCTTTACCTTCTATTCGGGCTACGGCACCGGAAAAGACCCACGGATGGCGACGAAGTAAAGATTTTTCGCGCCCTTTGGCTAACACTAAACGTACACTCATAATTTGCTATTCTGTCGAATCAAAGAAATGGGCGCCATTGTCCTGAGTTTTGCGAGGATTTGCAACGCGCCCCGCGATGATAAGGAGCACAACAATGTCGAAAGTTTGCATAATCGCCTGGGTACACGGTCGGGTTCAGGGCGTTGGTTTTCGCTATACCACGCAGCATGAAGCGCAGCGCCTGGGGCTGACGGGCTATGCGCGCAATCTGGATGATGGAAGCGTGGAGGTGGTGGCCTGTGGCGAAAGTGAACAGGTGGACAAACTGATGAAGTGGCTGAAGGATGGTGGGCCACGTAGCGCCAGGGTAGACAGGGTTCTGAGTGAGCCACATCGCCCTGGCGAGGAGTTAACAGGTTTCCGTATCCGCTATTAAATACATTTCACCGGTTTAGGCAGGCCAGCAATCTTCGTTGCCTGCTTTGCCGGACCTTTCGGAAACAGGCGATACAGGTAGCGGCTGTTGCCTTTTTCTTCGCCAAACTTATTCGCCATTGCTTTCACCAGCATGCGGATGGCCGGAGACGTATTAAACTCCAGGTAGAAATCACGCACAAAACGCACCACTTCCCAGTGTTCAGGAGAGAGGGTAATACCTTCCTTTTCAGCAATCGCGACTGCCAGAGGCTCGCTCCATTCCGCCGTCTCTTTTAAATAGCCTTCGCTATCCGTACTGATTTCTTTGCCTTCAAAGATCAACATAAATTCTTCACAGCGTTAGTCAAACTGGCGCCAGTTTACCAAAAAACAAAGCCCCGCATAAGCGGGGCCTGGTTAATGCGTTCTTATATCTTAATCGCGGCTGGCGAAGCCCAGAATGCTCAGCAGGCTGACGAAGATATTGTACAGCGAGACATACAGGCTGACCGTTGCGCGAATGTAGTTCGTCTCACCGCCACGGATGATGTTGCTGGTCTCGAACAGGATTGCCCCGGAAGAGATCAGGATAAACACCGCGCTGATGGCCAGATGCAGCGCAGGCAGTTGCAGGAAGATATTCGCAACCATGCCAATCAACACCACAACGATACCCGCCATCAGCATACCGCCCAGGAAGGACATGTCTTTACGCGTTGTCAGGACATAAGCGGAGCAGCAGAAGAAGACCAGTGCCGTACCGCCCAGCGCCATGCCGATAACATCGCCCATACCCGCTGAGAGGTAGGCGTTGAGAATCGGGCCAAGAATGTAGCCCAGGAAGCCGGTAAAGGCGAACGCCGACAGGATACCGGTGGGTTTATTCGCCGTTTTATAGGTCAGGAACATCAGACCGTACATGCCTACCAGCGTCAGAATGAGACCCGGAGACGGCAGCATCAGTACCGTACTGGCGGTGGCGGTGATCGCAGAGAACGCCAGCGTCAGGCTCAGCAGGAAATAGGTATTGCGCAGCACTTTATGGGTGCTGAGTAGCGATGTGCGGTCGCGTGAAGAAGTAATAATACGATCCATGAGTCACTCTCTTATGACAGATGTAGTTAGCGAAAGAGGATAATAAAATCGCTGATAATCACACAGCGGTTTTACCCATCTTTACGCATTTGATCTCTAACAGGTTAAGCATGTTATTTCAGGCGTTGTCGCGAAACCCACCCGACATAAAACGTGACGGGGGAGAAGAGGCGGCAGTAAAGGTTGATGATGAGCGCATAACAAAAGAGGCGCAACGGAACATTTGCCGCCGGGCCTCTTTTTTATGCTGAATAAATGGTCAATTTGTTGTTATTTCAGGCTATTAACAGCTTTTTGCCTGTTTTTCAGGCAAACGAACACATTCGGGCTTTACACGGCGCATTGGGATGTTTATAGTGCGCCTCATTCCGGAAGTGTGGCCGAGCGGTTGAAGGCACCGGTCTTGAAAACCGGCGACCCGAAAGGGTTCCAGAGTTCGAATCTCTGCGCTTCCGCCAGATTAAACAAGGGGTTACCGAAAGGTAGCCCCTTTGTTTTTGTATCAAAGAATATCGTATCCCGCTTCTTTCAGATCATGCCGAACCCCGGATAACAAAAGCTATCCGGGGTTTTCTTTTCCCTGGTGTAGGTGATTATTGTGCGTCGGCCAGTGTTAAAGAGGCGTCTTCCTGCTGAGTGTTCTTACGCTGTTGCTCAAGTTCCAGCGCGCCGCGATGAGAGAGATAGCAGAACAGAATGCAGCAGACGATCCCGCCCATCAGCAGATAGAAACCGCCGTGCCAGCCCATTTTATCCACCATCACGCCAAACAGACTGGTGCCTAACGAGGCGCCAAAGATGTAGCTCATAAATCCGCGTAAGCCAACGGCTGAACCTACGGCAAAGCTGGGAACAATTTCCATCGTCTGGACGGAGGCCAGAAACTGCGGGACATAAATCAGGCAGCCAACAATCGCCGCGAAAACCGTCACCATCAGCAGAGATTCACTTTTCCAGTAACCGATCAGGCAGACGAAGATCAGCGCCATACAGATCATGGCTAACGGCATCCGACGACCTTTGAACAGTTTGTCGGAGAGCCAGCCGGCCAGCAGGGTAGAAGGAATGGCCGCCCATTCAAAAAACAGGAAGGCGACGCTCATCTGTTCCTTGGAAAAATGTTTCACCGTCAGCAGGTAGATAGGCAACCAGCTGATCATGCCGAAGCGCACCATATAGACGAACACGTCCACAAGGGAGACATACCAGGCGTTTTTGTTACGCAGCACGTACGTGCAGAAGATCTGGAATGCGCTCATGTTCTCCGGCGCTTTTACGGCGTGTCTGGTCTTCAGCACCACTTTCTCTTCCGGCATCATCTCTTCCAGCGCAGGCAGGCCCTCCTCACGCGGCGAGCCTTTACCAAGCAGCAGTACAATCAGGGCGAAAACCACCGCCACGCAGGCCGGAACAATGTAGCTGGCGCTCTGCCAGTGTTCACTGCCGAGGATTGCAAATGCGGCACCTACGATCGGGGCGACAATCCCGCCGCCAACGTTATGCGAAATGTTCCAGAACGCCCCCACACGTCCACGCTCCCGACGCGGGAACCAGTTAGCGATAGTGATAAAAGAGGGGCCGACGCCCATCCCCTGAAACAGGCCGTTCAGGACAACCAGCGCAGCGAAGATCCAGAATGCGGTACTGAACCCCAATCCGACGTTTACGATAGCGCACAGCACCAGGCCGCAGGCCATAAAGACTTTCGGGCTGGCTTTATCTGCGAGGCTGCTCATGACGCCTTTGCTGATTCCGTACGCAATGAGCATACAGCTGCTGAGCAAACCGATCTGCGTGGCGCTCAGGTCTAACTGTTCTTTCAGGTAAGGCGTGGATAATGTGAAGTTATTGCGCACAATATAGTACGCCAGATAGCCCAGAAATACGCTAAGCAGCGCCTGCATACGGTATCGACCATAAGTTGCCTGAATTTTCTCAGCAGGAACTTTATTCGCCGATGGCCCTGTTTTAAATATTGATAACATGTCGTCACCTGTATTTTATATTGGTATGAACATCAGGAGTATTCGGCATGAAGAGTGAAATAAGCGGCCATGAAACTCAAGTCGATGAAATGTGTCAAAATTGACTCAAAATGATGAATTGAAAGGTTATTTTTGACACGTTTTGAATGAGTGAAATGCGGCGTAATTAATCAGGCGCTGAATTTATGTCTGGCTTGTGCGGATATTAACAAATTCCACATTCATTATCTGGTAATCTTTGCTGGTATTTTCGGATGCCAGCACGAATATTTTTACGATAGTGGTTATTCATCCGCTAATCGTCACAAACGGGTAAGTTTTGTCTCAACGCTATTTTTTCGATATCTCAATATTTATGAACGGGATCACAAACATGTTTCTTCGTCGGGGCGGGATGGTTAGCAAAACGTTCGCGTTGCTGCTGCTGACCGCGTTGTTCAGACCCTGTGCGGCGCAAAGCAATGAACTGGTGATGGCGACAACATTTTCCCCCAGCGCCACCGCGTGGATTATCCAGCGCTGGCAGACGGAGCCGGGGTCGGTGATGATTCGCACGCTCAATCGCACCAGCGCCTCGCTGGAACAGTTGCTTGATACGGCAAATGCAGAAAACGTTGATCTGATTCTGACCTCGTCGCCGATGTTGCTTCAGCATCTTCAGGAACATCAAAAACTGGCGCCGTTCAACGGTGCGCCGTCAGTCAGTCAACATCTGGTGCCGGAATCGATCCGTTCAACCTCCGTTGCCGTGGCTATCTCGGGATTCGGTTTGCTGATTAATCGCTCGGCGCTGACTGCACGGCATCTGCCTTCGCCAACGGACTGGGACGACCTGACCGATCCCAGATATCAGGGGGCGCTGCTGATGAGCAGCCCATCGCGCTCGGATACCAACCACCTGATGGTGGAGGCGCTGTTGCAACAAAAAGGCTGGGCGCAGGGATGGGAAACGTTGTTAGCGAGTGCGGGAAACCTCGTGACGATTTCATCACGCAGCTTTGGCGTGGCGGATAAAATAAAAAGCGGGCTGGGCGTGGCCGGCCCGGTGATTGATAACTATGCCAATCTGCTGCTGAACGATCCTCATCTGGCCTTTACCTACTTTCCGCAGTCGGCCGTTTCGCCCACCTATGTCGCGGTACTCAAAAACAGCCAGCATGCCATCGAAGCGCGGCGTTTTATTCGCTATCTGCTAAGCCCGGAAGGGCAGCGGATCCTCGCTGACGCCAATACGGGGAAATATCCGGTTACGCCGCTGGCGGCAGGAAACCCACGGGCAGCGCAACAGGCGGTGCTGATGAATCAACCGCCGTTAAATTATCGGCTGATCCTGAAACGTCAGCGTCTGGTTCAGCGTATGTTTGATACGGCAATCAGCTTTCGTCTCGCCCAGTTGAAAGATGCCTGGCGAGCGCTGCACAGCGCGGAAGCCCGCCTTAAGCGCCCGTTGCCTGAAATACGCGCGCTGCTAACCCGTGTGCCGGTCGATCCGGTAAGCAGTGAAGATGAAGCCTGGCTGGCGCAGTTCGACAATAAGAGCTTTGCTGAGCAGCAAATGATGGAGTGGCAGATCTGGTTTCTCAACAATCAGCGTCAGGCTATCAATAAACTGGAAGAACTGAAATGAAGGGCGGGTCAATGCTGCAACGTCTGCGGCAAATCAGCATCAGCAGCAGTTTACGGGGCGCTTTCCTGATGGGGGCGCTGCTGACGCTGATAGTCAGCAGCGTCAGCCTCTATTCATGGCATGAGCAAAGCTCGCAAATACGCTATTCGCTGGATGAGTATTTTCCCCGCATCCATTCTGCTTTTCTGATTGAAGGGAATCTCAATCTGGTGGTGGATCAGTTGAATGAGTTTTTGCTGGCGCCGAACACCACGGTGCGCCTGCAACTGCGCAACCAGATTATTCAACATCTGGATAGAATCGAGCGGCTGAGCCAGGGGCTGTCACCCGCAGAACGCCAGCAGCTGGCGGTGATTTTGCAGGACAGCCGCGCGCTGCTGTCGGAACTGGATCGCGTGCTCTACAACATGTTTCTGGTACGTGAAAAGGTGGGTGAGCTGTCTGCGCGTATTGACTGGCTTCACGACGATTTCACCACCGAACTGAATTCTCTGGTGCAGGATTTCACCTGGCAACAGGGAACGCTGCTGGATCAGATTGAAGCCCGGCAAGGCGATGCGGCGCAGTACCTGAAACGCTCCCGTGAAGTACAGAACGAGCAGCAGCAGGTCTATACGCTGGCGCGCATCGAGAATCAAATTGTTGACGACCTGCGCGACAGGCTCAATGAACTGAAGTCTGGAAATGATGATGGCATGCTGGTTGAGACGCATATCCGCTATCTCGAAAACCTGAAAAAAACGGCGGATGAAAATATTCGTGCGCTGAATGACTGGCCGAGCACGATTACCCTGCGACAAACCATTGATGAGCTGCTGGAAATTGGCATGGTGAAAAATAAAATGCCGGACACCATGCGCGACTATGTCGCCGCGCAAAAAGCGTTAGTGGATGCCAGCCGCGCCAGAGAAGCGACGCTGGGGCGCTTCAGGACGCTGCTTGAGGCCCAGCTTGGCAGCAGTCACCAGCAAATGCAGATGTTTAATCAGCGTATGGAGCAGATTGTCCGCGTTAGCGGCGGGTTGATTCTGGTGGCGACGCTGCTGGCGCTGCTGCTGGCGTGGGTGTTGAACCATTATTTTATCCGTTCGCGGCTGGTGAAACGCTTTACCGCGCTGAATCAGGCGGTGGTGCAGATTGGTTTAGGGCGGACGGATGCCACGATTCCGGTGTATGGGCGGGATGAGCTGGGGCGGATTGCGGGTTTGCTTCGCCACACGCTGGGTCAGCTTAACGCGCAAAAACAGCAACTTGAGCAGGAGATCGCCGAGCGAAAAGCGATTGAGGCCGATCTGCGCGCCACCCAGGACGAGCTGATCCAGACGGCAAAACTGGCGGTGGTCGGGCAGACGATGACCACGCTGGCGCATGAGATCAACCAGCCGCTGAATGCGCTGTCGATGTATCTGTTTACGGCGGGGCGGGCGATTGAACAGGGGCAGACGGAACAGGCGCGAACGACGTTAAGCAAAGCGGAAGGGCTGATTAACCGCATTGACGCGATTATCCGCTCGCTGCGCCAGTTTACCCGTCGTGCTGAACTGGAAACGCCGCTGCATCCGGTTGATTTGCGTCAGACGTTTACGGCGGCGTGGGAACTGCTGGCGATGCGCCATAAGCCTCAGCAGGGGGCGCTCGCGATACCGGATGAAACCGTTTGGGTCAGCGGTGATGAAGTACGCATCCAGCAGGTGCTGGTGAACGTGCTGGCGAATGCGCTCGACGCCTGCCCGAACGCGGCGGCAATTACGGTGAGCTGGCAAATTCAGGGCGATACGCTGTGCGTGTTGATTGCCGACAATGGCCCCGGCTGGCCTGCGGCCTTGCTACCCTCATTACTGAAGCCGTTTACGACCAGTAAAGATGTGGGGCTGGGCATTGGGCTTTCGATTTGTGTTTCGCTGATGACGCAAATGGAAGGCGCGTTGCGCCTGGCGTCCACGTTGACGCGAAATGCCTGCGTGGTGCTGCAATTCAATGTGACGGATGTAAAAGATGTTGAGTAATGAATGTTCGATTCTGCTGATTGATGATGATGCCGATGTGCTTGATGCCTATACACAGTTGCTTGAGCAGGCGGGCTATCGCGTCTGTGTCTGCAATAATCCCTTTGATGCGCGGGAGTGGGTGCAGAAGGACTGGCCCGGTATCGTGTTGAGTGATGTCTGCATGCCTGGCTGCTCCGGCATCGATTTGATGACGTTGTTTCATCAGGATGACGAGCAACTGCCGATTCTGCTTATCACCGGACATGGCGACGTGCCTATGGCGGTGGATGCGGTGAAAAAAGGGGCCTGGGATTTCCTGCAAAAGCCGGTAGACCCGGGCAAGTTACTCTCGCTGGTTGAGGCGGCGTTACGCCATAGGCAATCGGTGATAGCGCGTCGCCAGTACTGCCAGCAGAAGTTGCAGGTTGAGCTAATTGGGCGCAGCCAATGGACGCATCAGTATCGTCAGCGCTTACAGCAACTGGCAGAAACGGATATTGCGGTCTGGCTTTACGGCGAACCGGGAACCGGCCGCATGACCGGCGCGCGCTATTTGCACCAGCTGGGGCGTAACGCCGGGGGCCCTTTTATTTACTGCGAACTGACCCCTGCCAGTGCCCAAAAACTTAATGAGCTTATCGCGCAGGTTCAGGGCGGGACGCTGGTATTAAGTCACCCGGAAAATCTGACCCGCGAACAGCAGCATCAACTGGTGCAGTTGCAGAGTCTGGAGCGGCGGCCTTTTCGCCTGATCGGTATCGGCAACGCTTCGCTGGTGGAGCTGGCGGCCAGCAACCAGATTGTGGCGGAGCTTTATTACTGTTTCGCCATGACGCAAATCGCCTGTCAGCCCCTGTCACAGCGACCTGATGATATCGGGCCGTTGTTCCATCACTATTTGCAGAAAGCCTGTCAACGGCTAAATCATCCGGTGCCGGAGGTGGATAACGACCTGCTGAAGGGGATGATGCGCCGGGTGTGGCCGAACAACGTCCGTGAACTGGCGAACGCCGCCGAACTGTTTGCCGTGGGGGTATTGCCGCTCGCGGAAACGGCGAATCCACAGATGCACGTCGGTGAGCCGACGCCGCTTGACCAGCGGGTTGAAGACGTTGAACGGCAGATCATCACCGAAGCGCTGAATATCCATCAGGGGCGCATTAACGAAGTGGCAGAGTACCTGCAAATTCCCCGTAAAAAGCTCTATCTCAGAATGAAGAAATATGGCCTGAGTAAAGAGCACTATAAGTTTTAGCGCAGGTCAGGGGAGCGAGATGTGATGTGTGGGGCTATGAATCACCTGTTCCCCTGTAATTAGTTGTGATATTGCGAATGTAAATCAGTTACAATCTGGCAAACACCTCAACTCCGGGTAACGTTTTGCACGGGCGAACGCGAATCAACCGAATAACAGCATGGCTGGCATTATTTGCCGTCGCCATGTTGTTTATTGCGCCCGTTATTTCAAAATCAATTGCCCGCCAGGCCGACTGTGAGCACTCGTCGCACTCAATGGTGATGATGTCGTCAGGCTCGCACCATGACATGGCGGCTTCTGTGCCGTGTGAGCCTTCTCTTTCGGTCGCTCACCAGATGATGTCCGGCAAAGCGATGTCGCCCGTGGAAGAGATCGTCTGCGGGTACTGCCAGTTGCTGGTACATCTGCCGTTTGTCCAGTTTGCGCTGGTGTTCTTGCTCTGGCTGTTGCTGCTGTTTGTTATCTGTTGTTCGGTACGGCCATTACACCTTTCCGTTATCTTCCGCCCGTGGGCGCCTCAGCGCGCTCGCGCGCCGCCTGCTGTATTTCCGTTTTCGTTTTAAACAATAAAAAAACAGACATTGCGTAGCGTTTTGCCCTTTTGACGGGCAATGCGTCGTTGCGCCTGAAAAACAGTAAGGAATGTTATGAAACGGCAATACTTCGGGCTTACTCCTCTGGCCTCTCTGGTTCTGATCGCGCTGACCGCAAAGGCGGCGTGGGCAAGCGAACAGCACGATCATGCAAAAATGGCGGATGATTCGGTAATGATTGTGACCGCGCCGGTCGCCTCTCCGCTGGAAATCGTCACGTCGCCAAAAACGCCTCGTCAGCCCGTTCCCGCCAGCGATGGCTCTGATTATCTGAAAACGATCCCTGGGTTCTCGCAAATTCGCAATGGCGGGACAAACGGCGATCCAGTCTTTCGCGGGATGTTTGGCTCTCGTCTGCGAATTTTGACCGATAACGGCGAAATGCCGGGAGCCTGCCCGGCACGTATGGATGCGCCGAGTTCTTATATCTCCCCGGAAAGTTTTGATGTGCTGACCCTGATAAAGGGGCCGGAAACCGTGCTCTGGGGGCCGGGCAACTCTGCGGGAACCCTCCGCTTTGACCGGGAACAGCCGCGTTTTGATAAACCCGGTATTCAGGGGACGGCCAGCGTCCTTGCCGCCTCGAATAACCGCTGGGATGAAAATGCGGACATCAGTCTGGGAAGTGAGGACGGCTATTTGCGGCTTATCGGCAACAAATCCCGGGCGGGTGACTACAAAGATGGCAATGGCGACCGCGTGCCGTCGAAATGGGATAAATGGAACGGCGATATGGCGCTGGGCTGGACGCCAGACAAAGACACGCTACTGGAAATGACGGCGGGTAAAGGCGACGGTGAAGCCCGCTATGCCGGGCGCAGTATGGACGGCTCCCGGTTCAGGCGTGAAAGCCTGGGGATGCGGTTTGAGAAATCCGGCATCGGCGAGGTATTTGATAAGTTAGAAGCGAATATCTACTACAACTATGCGAATCACGTTATGGATAACTACTCGCTGCGCGCTCCCGGCATGAATATGTCAGGAAGCATGGGTTCGGCGATGGGTTCGGCAATGGAACACGGTTCTGCCATGCATTCGATGAGTATGCCAATGGCAATGCAGCTGGATCGCCGTACTGTTGGCGGACGGATGATGGGAACGTGGTTGTGGTCAGACTATGAGTTACGTAGCGGCGTTGATACGCAACTGAGCACGCATCGCAGTAAAGATGATGATCGCTGGGACAAAGACGCCCGTTTTCACGACTATGGTTTATTCAGTGAATTGACCTGGCTTGCGACGGAGCAAAGCAAAGTGACAGGTGGCGCGCGTCTTGATCGCGTAGTGGTGGACAATTTCACTGACACCGGCTCCTCGCAGCGCACGGATCTACTACCGGCCGGGTTTGTGCGCGTTGAGCATAATCTGGCGGAGATGCCCGTGATGTTTTACGCGGGGATCGGCTATACCGAACGTTTCCCCGACTACTGGGAGCTTTTTTCTCCCACCTATGGCCCTGACGGGTCGGCAGATGTTTTCGATAACGTCAAAACGGAAAAGACGACTCAGCTTGATATTGGCGCGCAGTATACCGGTAAGCGTCTTAACGGCTGGGTTTCTGCCTATATTGGCCGGGTTAATGATTTTATTCTGTTCCGTTACGACCCTCATCATCCCCGTATAAGTCAGGTTGATAACGTCAATGCGACCATCATGGGGGGAGAAGCGGGCATCGGCTATCAATTGACCGAAACATGGAAAACCGATGCCAGCCTTGCTTATTCCTGGGGGCGAAATACCGACGACCATCAGCCATTGCCGCAGATTCCGCCGCTTGAAGCGCGCCTGGGTCTGACATGGGAACGCGGCGACTGGAGCAGTACCGGTCTGCTGCGTCTGGTCAGCAGCCAGCATCGTGTCGCAATTAACGAAGGGAACGTCGTGGGTAAAGATTTTGATAGCAGCGCGGGGTTCGCCATATTCTCCGCGAATGCGGCCTACCGGCTGAACAAGTCTGTGAAACTCAGCGCGGGCGTTGATAATCTGTTTGATAAAGCTTACAGCGAACATCTGAACCTTGCCGGTAACAGCAGCTTTGGTTACTCCGCGAATACGTCAGTGAATGAACCGGGAAGAACATTCTGGGGAAAAGTGAACGTGACGTTTTGATAGCCTTCCGGCGGACGTGAACCGTCCGCCGACTTCATGACTCATTGACCTGCCGTTTAGGTTATTAACATTAAACTGTCTCGGCTGTAACCAGGATATGACGTAACGCCATCTCTTCGTTTGCATGGGCCAGTCTGTTTTTTTCTTTTATGAGTCAACACTGTATGAAAAAGCTTACCTTGACCGAAAATGATTTACTGGCCAGAGGGAACGATCGTTACGTCTTTCAGCATCCGCACAATCATCAACTACTGATCAAAGTCGTCATCCCGAGCATTCCCAAATATAAAAGTAAGCTTCGTGAAGTCTATCGGGACGTCAAAGAGTGCAAGCCGCGCGACGAAACCGACTCGCTCTTCATCCAGAAAATTGAAGGGCTAGTGGAGACAGATAAAGGGATTGGGCAGGTTATCGTCAAAGAGCATGACCAACAGGGCAACATTGCCAGAACATTGTATGACCTTGCAAAGCACAACGAACTGGACGCGGAGAAATTCAGTAAGCTCAACGCTTTTTTAGCGTGGTTTATTCATACAGACGTCATTATCAACTCGCTGCATTGCAAAAATATTGTTTATGCCTGGGACGATGCTCGTCAGGAGTACCGCTTCAAAGTTATTGACGGCTTTGGGGATAAGACGCTCTTTCAGTTGAGCAAGTTCTGGAGCGTTATACGGGATAAAAACAAACTTAAGTGCCTCAGAAGGATGCTGAGGGATCTGCAAAGTATCACGCAAGCGTAATCTACACGTTATCCTTGAACAGGCCTGGTCATTTTCCCAGTATGCAACCGGACCTTTGTCATGTTGTCTGCTGGCTTGTTAACAAGAAAGAGTATGCAAACAACACGTAATTATTTTTTTGATATTCTCCGCATTCTGGCTGTACTGCTGGTTGTTACCTCGCATTACAGCTACATGTTCGATACCAGTACCGTGTTGACGTTCCCGCGCGAATACCTGACCGGAGGAATAGGGCGGCTGGGCGTCTCTTTCTTCTTCATGATATCCGGCGCGCTGGCTTACCTGTCGCTGCGTAAATACTCTGTGCAGGAGTATTACCTGAAACGCGTCTATTCGATCCTGCTTCCCTACAACATCGCTTATTTCTCAATGGCGATCCTGTTCCTCATCCTGAGCGTGTTTTTCCTCTATCCCGGCAATCCGCTGGCTGACGTGCTCGCCGGGAAGCGTGCATTTCACTCGCTGCTGCCTTCCGTTCTCGGGTTTGACCATTATCTGCACGGTGTCTACGACATCAATACCGCATACTTCACCGGAGAGTGGTTTATTGGCTGTATTATCCTGCTGTACGCCGTTTCTCCGGTGATCTACTGGGCCATTGTCCGTTTTCCGGTCTGTACGATGCTGGCGGCGGTCGTCGTTACGCTACTGGCATATGATAAAAGCATCGTGAACCCTTACTGGTCAGCACAGGTTCGGGTGAGTGATTTTACCTTCGGGATGCTGTTCATACACTTTCAGCCGTGGTTCACGCGCTACCGTCTTCAGGCGGCGTCAGTCAGCCTGCTGCTGGTGGTGACCGGGGTGATTGTGGCGCATATCGATCAGCTACCGGTTCGGGAAGTGCTGTTTCCTCTGAAACCCTCAAGCCTGCTGTTTGCTGCGGCCTTCCTCTTCATTCTGCTGGCGGGATACCCGCTGATTCATCCTCTGTTTAATCTGGATCGCTTCCGGCAGGGGTTATCCAGCCTGGCGTCGCGGGCCTACATTATTATGCTGTTGCAGCATGTGGTGGTGATATTTGTCAGCGCCAATATCGATATGTCGGTACTGAATGCGACCCAGGCGGTGATGCTGTATTTTGGGATTCTGATTTGCATCGAAAGGCTGTCGTCTTTCATGAAACCGCTATCGGTAAAGTGTGAGCAGGTCTTGATCGCCAGAACGCCGTGGCTACGTGAAAAGCAAAAAGGGAACTAAGACCATTTCGCGCTAAGCCGGACAACGTCCGGCTGCAAAGAACGCGGGGGAGGGGTTAACGCTGCATCCCCCAGCGTTTCACCGTGATCTTTTCCAGACTGGCGAATACCACGCCTTCCACCAGCAGGCCAATCGCGATTACCGTTAACAGTCCTGCAAATACCCGGTCGGTGAACAGCTCATTGCGATTCTGGAAGATATACCAGCCCAGGCCTCCTTCGCCGCTGGACGCGCCAAATACCAGTTCGGCGGCAATCAACGTGCGCCAGGCGAACGCCCAGCCGATCTTGAGCCCGGACAGGATAGCGGGCAACGATGCCGGAATAAGAATCGTGATCACATAGCGTGGCCCGCTGAGGCCGTAGTTGCGCCCCGCCATGCGTAGCGTTTCCGGTACGCTGCTAAAGCCGGACCAGGTATTCAGCGCGATTGGCCACATCACTGAATGTATCAGCACAAATATCAGGCTGGCATTCCCCAGACCAAACCACAGCAAAGCCAGCGGCAGCAGCGCAATTGCTGGCAGCGGATTTAGCATCGCGGTTAATGTGCTGAGCAGATCGCGGCCAAACTGGGTGGTCACGGCCAGCGCGCTGGCAATCAGCGCCAGCGCACTGCCTGCCAGATACCCTTTCAGCAGGGTACTGAGTGAGTTGACGATTTTTTCCGGCAGTTCGCCATTGCGCATGTCTTCGCTAAACGCCTGCAACGTCTGAAGTACCCCGGGCAACATCAGATCGTTTTGCTGGATGCGCGCGGCGATCTCCCATAGCGCCAGCACCAGGGCGACAATCAGACACTTGCGCAGCCACGTCTGATTCCACAGGCGCTGGTTTAAAGGCAGTGGCGTTTCCACCGGCAGATTGCGCAGCGGCGGTAATTCGCGTTCGAATTCAGGACGAATGTACGGTGGCTGGGACATACTCTGGCTCCTCGCCGGATGAGTGAGACGGACTGTTCCCGATTGTCGGGAATAACAGATGGTGAATATGGCGCGCAGCGTGCTGAAACGCCTCGCTGCCGAAATCATTAAGCGTGAACTGATGACAGTTAAGCTCCGCCCTGACGCGCCCTGGATGCGGCGAAAGCACCAGGATACGGCTGCCCACCACCAGCGCTTCTTCAATCGAATGGGTGACGAACAGCAGGGTAAAGCGCTCTTCTTCCCAGAGCGCAAGCAGTTCTTCCTGCATTGTGCGTCGGGTCAGCGCATCCAGCGCGGCAAAGGGCTCGTCCATCAGCAGGATGCGTGGTTTCATTGCCAGCGCCCGTGCAATGGCGACGCGCTGCTTCATCCCGCCGGAGAGCATATGGGGCATGGCGTCGGCAAATTCTGCCAGCCCGACTTTGTGGAGGAAATGCAGCGCCGTCTCTTTTGCTTGTGAACGACTGGCTTTCCGGCTGGCCAGCAGAGGAAACATGACGTTTTCCAGCACGGTTTTCCACGGCGGCAGTTGGTCGAACTCCTGGAATACCATCATGCGTTCCGGGCCGGGAGCGCTAACCGGCGTTCCCGAAAGTGAAATGTGGCCGCTGCGCGGGGCGAGAAAACCGCCTGTAGCTTTCAACAGGCTTGATTTCCCGCAGCCTGACGGCCCAAGCAAAATAAAGCGGTCGCCAGGCCAGACATCAAAACTGACATCATGCGTCGCGCGCACTTGCCGTTCACGGGTACGGTATTCAATATCAACATTGCTGACCTGTAGCAGCGGGCCGTCGATTTGCTGAGTGACCATCAGAGCCTCCGGTGTCGCGGTTTAACTGCCTGGGTTTTCCCATGCTTCGTTAAAGAAATAGTCTTTCCAGGAATCGGCCTTATTTTTCAGTACGCCAAGCTCATGGAGTTTTTCGGCATATACGCCAGTACGCTCAGGGAAAACCGTAAAGCTGATTTCTGGATCGTTAACAATTTTTTGTACCAGTGGTAAGGGCAGCCGTGATTTCTCGACGCGAATATACGTTTCGGCAGCCGCATTTTTGTCACGGTTAATGATATTTGCGGCTTCACTGAGGGCGCGATAAAACGCTTTATAGGTTTTTGGATTTTCATCATGGAATTTCTGGGTGGTATAGAGAACATTAAATGTCGCCTGCCCACCCAGCACATCATAGGAACTGAGCACTTTATGCACGTTGCTGTGCTCCAGCGCCTGATACTGAAACGGCGGGCTGGAAAAATGCGTGGTAATTTCCGAGCCACCAGCAATTAAGGCTGCGCTGGCGTCCGGGTGCGGTAAACTGACGCTAATCTTATCGAAGCGTTTGAAGTCCTGGTCGCCATATAATTTCGCCGTCTCGATTTGTAATGTACGAGACTGAAAACCGACCCCAGCCGCCGGAACGGCAATACGGTCTTTTTCGGTCAGGTCTTTAATGCTTTTTACCGCCGGGTTATTACTCAATAAATAATTGGGCATCGATCCCAGCGAGGCTATCGCTTTCACATTTTGCTTACCTTTGGTGCGATCCCATAGGGTGAGTACCGGGGGAACGCCTGCTGACGCAACGTCCAGAGCGCCAGAGAGCAACGCTTCATTCATCCCGGTTGCGCCTGAAATCGTGCGCCACTCTACCTTGATATCCAGCCCCTCTTTTTGCCCCTCTTTTTCGATAAGCTGCTGGTCTCGCACCACATCAAGAATTAAATAACCGATGCCAAATTGCTGCGCGATACTAATGTTCCCTTCCGCAAATGCCGACTGGCTGACTCCGCCAAGGGCGGAAAACGCCAGCGTCCAGGCAAATACCCTGTTTCTTTTATTCATATCTGTTCCCCAGAAAGGTGTTTCTCAGTAAAAAATCATGGGCAGAGGCGAGAGGGAAAGGAAATGATTTAAATGGCAATGAATATCAGGAAAATGAATAACGATATTCATGGCGTGTTAGTTAATAAGCGGAAAAGCTTAGTTATTATTCATGGTTATGTAACAAATACATCCTCGCTATAGTCGGACTCACCTCTTTAATAGCCCTTGCCATTGCAGGGGCAATGTCCGTGAGTAGAATCATGCCATTATTTTCACATCATCACTTACGTTCGCTTTTACAACGCCATCTGGTACGGGCGGGTACGGGATCTGATATCGCGCAAAAAGTAGCGGATAACCTGGTCGAATCCTCATTAAAAGGCCACGACTCGCATGGCGTGACCCTGTTGCCTCGCTATATACGGGCCATTCTGGTGGGAGATTTGAACCCTGGCGCCACGCTGACCACCTTGTCTGATGCCGGGCCGATTGTCTCTCTTGATGGGGGACATGGCTTCGGCCAGGCGTTGGGCGAACAGGCCATGAACGTGGGTATTGAGCGTGTGCGCCAGTTTGGGGTGGCAATAATTGGCTTGTCTAATACCCACCATCTCGGGCGGATCGGCGCATGGGCAGAGCAGGTGGCGAGCGCCGGGCTGGTCTCGATCCATTTTGCTAACGTGGCGGCGCCGTCGGCCGTGTTGCCGTTCGATGGGCTGCGCGCCAGGCTTGGTACAAACCCCTTTTGCGTGGGCGTACCGTTACAGAACCGCCCTCCGGTTATCCTTGATTTCGCGACCAGCGCCATTGCGGGCAATAAAGCGCGCATCGCCTGGAATGAAGGGCGCGCCATCCCGGCAGGATGTGCGGTAGATGCGAACGGGCAACCCACAACCGACCCTGCCGTATTAATGACTGAGCCGCTCGGCGCTTTGCTGCCTTTTGGCGGCCATAAAGGCGCGGGATTGTCGCTAATATGTAGCTTACTCGGCGCTGCGCTGACCGGCGGCGAGACCGAAAGCCAGCAGATTCCGCCGCGTGCCGGAATCATCAACAATATGTTGTCGATTCTATTTGACCCCGCGCGACTGGGCGCGGAGGAACATTACTCACAGGCGCTGTTAGCGCAGGTTGACTGGGTTCGTAGCGGGCAGGAAGGGCACGATGTGCAGATCCCCGGAGAACCGGAATTGCGCGCGTATGCCCGGCGCCAGGAAGAGGGCATCTGGATTGATGACGTCAGCTGGCAGGCGTTTGTCGCCCTGGAAGCATTAAATACCTGAGCGTGCCTGCGCACCAAAAGACATATTTGGTTATTTGTTTAAACGGATCGGCATGATGGTCAGTTAATGAATGCTGGCGAATAAATAAAGCGATCGTTTTTTGTTTTATCTTTTTTCCTCATATCCATAGCTGAAAAACTTGGTAAGCCGTGAGTGAGAAAATCAATATAGTCATTCTTATATTCCACGAACCTTTCTTACTCTCGCTGCCGAATTTTAATGTGCGGCGTCGTTATTCTTTACAGGAGTTATTATGCATCTGGCGCGTTTTCCCCGGCTTCATTTTGGCCATTTCCCGACTCCACTGGAGCCCCTCACTCAACTTTCACGCTTGCTGGGGGGGCCAAATATCTGGATAAAACGAGACGATTGCACCGGCCTTGCCACTGGCGGCAATAAAACCCGCAAACTTGAGTTTTTGCTCGGCGACGCCCAGGCGAAACAGGCGGATATTATCATTACCCAGGGCGCCACGCAGTCTAACCATGTGCGTCAGACCGTCGCGGCGGCGGCCAGACTGGGTCTGGAAGCGCATGTTTTTCTCGAACAACGCGTCACGACGCTGGGTGATGAGTATCAGCAATCCGGCAATGTGCTGCTGGACGGTTTGCTCGGCGGCAAAATTATTGCTCATTTGCCCGGCGGTACGGATATGCAGCAGGCAATGGAGCATCATGCGGAAAGCCTGCGTGCGCAGGGCCATACCCCTTATGTCATCCCCGGTGGCGGTTCGAACGCAATCGGGGCGCTGGGTTACGTATCCTGCGCGGAAGAGTTGCTTTGGCAGTCCAGCCAGTTACGGCTGCGTATCGATCATATCGTCCATGCCACCGGCAGCGCAGGCACGCAGGCTGGCCTGATTGCGGGTTTAACCGCCACGCACAGCGGCATTCCTCTCCTCGGGATTAGCGTACGCGCCCCGCGTGATAAACAGGAACACAACGTCTGGCGTCTGGCGCAGCAGACCCGGGAACTGCTCGGCGTGCCGGGTGAATTGCCGCGTGAGGCGGTGGTCGCCAACAGTGATTATGTGGGCGAAGGCTATGGTCTGCCCACCGAGGGGATGCTTGAAGCGCTGCAACTGCTGGCGCAGCACGAGGGGATTCTGCTCGACCCTGTCTATTCCGGTAAAGGTATGGCCGGATTGATTGATCTGATCCGTCAAGGCCATTTCCGCAAGGATGAGAATGTGGTGTTTATCCATACGGGAGGAAGCGCAGGTCTGTTTGGCTATCGTCAGGTCATCGCAGATTCTTTGTCATCATGAGCACACCTTTTCTGCTGGGGATTCTTGGCGGCATGGGGCCGCTGGCGACGCTTGATTTAATGCATAAATTGCTGCGCGCAACGCCCGCCAGCAGCGATCAACAGCAAATCCCCCATGTGGTGTGGAATGTGCCGCAAATTGCAGATCGCCAACAGGCGCTGGCGGGAACAGGGCCTTCGCCGTTGCCGCAGCTCTTGCACGGTGTGGAACAGCTGAACCGCGCGGGTGCCAGCCACATTGTGATCGCCTGTAATACGGCGCACCACTGGTATGAGGCGCTGGCGCAGCACAGCGACGCGCCGTTGCTGCATATTGTGGACGCCACGCTGGCGGTATTTGAAGGGAAAGAGAAGCCCCGCCGGGTCGGGCTTATCGCTACGCAGGGCACGCTGGATGCCGGTTGGTTCCAGCACGGTTTCGCCTCTATGGGGATTGAAAGCGTGCAGCCGACGCCAGAGGAGCTACGGCAGTGGTTTGTGCCGGGGTGCTATGCGGTAAAACGCGGCGAACTGCGTACCGGCGGTGAGCTGCTGAGTTTACAGGCTCAGGCATTGCGCGATCGCGGCGCAGAGAGGCTGGTGCTGGCCTGCACGGAAGTGCCGGTTGCGCTGGCGGAGGTGACATCCCCGCATTTAGCCGTGTCGATTGATCCCGCAGAAGCGCTGGCGCAACAGTGTGCCCGGTTATGGCTAACGCAGCGCGAAGCATGGCATTAATAACGTTATTATTTAAAGGATAAATTAAATGAAAAAAAGTTTCTGCGTATTACTTGCAGCGGGTGGCCTGTGGGTCAATACCAGCTTTGCCGAAACACCCGCAGAAGTCCGCGTGGCATACAGCGGCGGTTCTCAGGTGCTGATGCTGGCAAAAGCCGATGGTTCTCTGGATAACGCTTTACACAGCAAGGTCAAATGGGTGCAATTTGCGTCCGGTGCGGACGCGTTAAATTATTTTGCCAGCAACGCGATTGATATTGCCAATTTCGGCTCCAGCCCGGCAACGGCAGGCATTGTCAGAAAACTGCCGGTGGAGATTGTCGGCGTCTCCGGGGTGATTGCCAGCTACGAGCGTTTAATTGGTAAAGACGGCATTACCCGTATTAACGATATTGAAGGTAAACGCGTAGCCTATCCGCCAAACTCGACGGCGCAATATGCGCTTGAAGCCGCCATCAGCGTTAACCATCTCGATCGCAGCAAAATAACCTTATTGCCGCTGCGTCCGGCGGAAATGGTCGCGGCCTGGAAACGCGGCGATATCGACGCGGGCTATGTCTGGGCGCCGTTTGCTCAGGAACTTGAAGCCTCCGGCGGGCATCAGGTATTCGCGACCAAAGATCTGCAAAAGGACGGCTACCTGATTTACAACAACTACGTCGTGCGTAAAGCCTTTGCCGAGCAGTATCCGCAAACCGTCAGCGCGTTCCTGCGCGTTCATCAGGAAAAAGTTGATGAGTTTAAGAAAGACCCGGAACGCGCGGCGGCGATTGTGGCGAAAGAGGTGGGCGCGCCGGTGACGACTGCCGTGAATACGTTGGGTGGGCTGGAATACCCAACCCTGACGCAGCAGGGTACGGCGGACTGGCTTGGCAATGGAACCCAGACGACTGACAGCGGTATTGGTAAAGCGCTGACCAAGACCTCTGACTTCCTGGCGGGGATTGGCGAGATCCGCAAACGCGATATCCCGGCGAACTGGGACAGCGCCATTAACTCCCGCTACATCCGTGACGCGGCGGTAGCAGCGCAATGAGATTGAGTTATCACATCGCCATCAGCGTCGTTTCGGTGGCTATTTTCTTTATCGTCTGGCAAGTGGCGACGATGCGGCAATGGGTGGACCCGCTGCTGCTGCCGTCGCTACAGGATATCGGTCTGACAACCGAAGAGCTGTTGGCTGATGGTTATCGTCAGGTGCCGTTGTGGGAGCATGTCGCAGTCAGCCTGGCCCGGGCCCTAAGCGCTTTTTCTGTGGCAATTCTCATCGGCATCCCCCTGGGGTTGCTGATGGGGTTGTCGGAAGGTCTGGCGGCGGTACTGAATCCGTTCGTGCAGTTTTTGCGCCCGCTACCCAAGATTGCGCTTATTCCGCTGGCGGTCGTCTGGCTGGGGATCGGTGAGGCGTCGAAGTTCTTTCTGATCTTCATCGCCACCTTCCTGAGCGTGGTCGTGGGGGCATCTGCTGCGGTCGATCGTATTGGTCGCTCGCGTATTCGTGTGGCGCAAACGCTCGGCGCGTCGCGCAAACAGATTTTTCTGCGCGTGGTGTTGCCGGATGCGCTGCCGGAACTGTTTACCACCGTCAGGCTGTCGATAGGGATCGGCTGGACATCGCTCATCGCGGCGGAAATGGTGGCGGCCAGTTCGGGTCTCGGCTGGATGGTGATTAACGCCAGCTCGTATCTGCGAACCGATATCGTGATGCTGGGGATTCTGCTGCTCGGCGGTATCGGCTATTTACTGGATTTATTGCTGCTGGGGCTGCAACGCTTTTTTGTGCCCTGGGCGGGGAAAGAGTAATGAGTGCCATCACACTGGAAAACGTATCGCTCTCTTTTGCGGCAAAACCGCAGCCGTTCACGGTGCTGGACGATATCAGCCTGTCTCTGGAGAAAGGAGAATTTGTTGTACTGCTGGGGCCGTCCGGCTGCGGGAAGTCCACGATCCTGAATCTGGTCGCCGGATTCAACAAGCCGGATCGCGGGCGCGTAGCGGCAGGCGGAAAGACAGTGAAGCTGCCAGGGCCAGACCGGGGAATGATCTTCCAGCAGCCAAATTTGTTTCCCTGGCTGTCGGTTCTGGAAAACGTCACCTTTGGCCCACGGCTGGGGAAATACCACAAAGATGAGGTCAACGCCCAGGCGCTGGACTGGCTGACGCGGGTAGGGCTGAAAGGCTTTGAACATCATGCGCCCTGGCAACTCTCCGGCGGGATGAAACAACGCGTAGCGCTGGCCCGCGCCTGGCTGCCGGAGCCGGAGGTGTTGCTACTCGATGAACCGTTCGGCGCGCTGGATGCGCAAACGCGTCTGATGATGCAGGAACTCCTGCGCGATGCCTGGCTTGCCACCGGCACCACGCTGCTGTTTGTGACTCACGACGTAGAAGAGGCGCTGTTCCTGGCCGATCGTATTCTGATTATGTCGGCGAAGCCCGGAAAAATCGTTGAGGAGGTTATCCTGCCTTTTGGCCGCGAACGCGATATCGAAACCCTAGCTGAACACCCGGCTTACAGTGGGATCAAACATCACGTATTGCACCGGGTGCGCCAGGAGGCGAAGCGCCATTTAGGATGAAAACACCGCCAGCGTGGGCGCGTTATTTCTTAACTAATGCCCAATCATCCTCGCCTGGGGAATTAAGCGGAAATAAAGATGCTCCGGCACCGGGCTATCCCAGGCGCCGGCATACATCGCAATCGCGATAGCGGCAAAAAGTATCCCGAGTATCAATATTGTCATGGCGACGCCCGAGAGCGCGGCCTGTCGCCATAACGGTTTTATCGCCTCGCGTTTTCCTTCCGGCGCGCCAGAAGGCGTGCGTAGTGAAAAGTTGAGCGTCGAGGCAACCGGGCAGGACTCCACGCAGGTCATGCAGCCTGTGCATTCAACGGTTCTGACCTGAATCAGCTTGTCTACCGGGATACGGGAGGGACAATTTTGAGCGCACTTTCCACAATCAATACAGCTGTCGGCATTGCGGCGGATTTTAAAGGGAGAAAAAAACGAAAACAGACCAAGCAGAGCGCCGTAAGGGCACAGATAACGACACCAGAAATGACGAATAAATAAGCTGGCGACGGCGAAAAATATGACGCAGATAAGCGTGGTTGTTCCAATATTGCGGAAAAAATCGAGCATTTTAACGTCGATAATAATGCCATAAGCTGACATCAGGAACATCTGAATACCCTGTGCAGGCATGGATAACGCGATATAAAGAAAAAAGCTCAATAACAGATATTTCAGACCGCGCAGGGGAATATCCAGCCAGCGGGGCAGGGTTATCGACGGCCCAAAGAGCGTTTCTCCGAGTTTGCCGATCAGCTCTGACAACGCGCCAACAGGGCACAGCCATGAGCAAAAAGATTTTTTTAGCAGCAGGCTGATGACGATAAATGCAACCAGAAGCAGCATGGAGGCGGCGTGAACAGGAGGGAGCAGACCGGTTTCCCAGGTGTATCGGATGTTCATCAAACCGGCGACAGGAAGCCAGCCTTCAATACCACCGGGTCTGGGGACGTAAACGCTGGCGGCGGCAGTTTCGTAATACCGGACCCAAAAATAGAATGTGATGCCAATATAAATATTGATCAGCAGGAGCAGAAATTGTGTCGCCCTGCGCCAGGTTGATGCATTTCGCCAGTCATTCCACGGCAATTTACCGCCGATGGTGCCTGGTCGACGCTGCCAGCGCGTTCTTTTCATCCCACCCATGATCTTTATTTCCCTATGAACATGTATTCAGAATGCCACTATGCTACGGCGGTTCCCGGGGGCAGGATTTGATTTATATCGGATTAACGGCTTTTGCCACGGAATAATGACGATGGAGCAGTTTTGCGAGCGTCTGCTTTTGGAGTTGAGTTAAAATGGATGCACTTGTGCACAGTGCATATGTGCGTTACAATGTTCCTGTCCTGAGGAAACGGAAGGCAACCTGGAATGCCAAAGAAACTTGTCAGTATTGAAGACTTCCGTGACCAGTGGCTGGATGATTTTTTTATGTACTCTGCACCACATAAGAAAATTCCCCCGGATATACATTCAGCATTGGCCCGTAAGCTCGATATCATAAACGCGGCAGTTAGCTACAAGGATTTGAAGTCACCGCCGGGTAACAGATACGAAGAACTGGAAGGTAAATTGCAGGAATATTCTTCGATAAGAGTTAACAAGCAATATCGTTTGATATTCAAATGGGTGAACGGCAAGGCACAAGACCTCTACCTTGATCCACATGAGTATTAAACAAGCGTGAAACTATCGGCTTAGCCATTTGTACAAGGTTAAGCCGAGTCAGCGGCTTAATTGCCCTCAAAATGGATGGACTAACTCATGAACCAGGCAACCAGAAAACCCACGACAGTTGGTGATATCCTTCTGTATGAATACCTGGAACCGCTTGACCTCAAAATTAATGATCTCGCGGAAATGTTGCAGGTGCATCGTAATACCGCCAGCGCATTGGTTAACAACAATCGTAAACTCACGACTGACATGGCTTTTCGCCTGTCTAAAGTTTTCGATACCTCTGTAGAGTTCTGGATGAACCTGCAAACTGCTGTAGATGTATGGGAAACTGAAAACAATGCCCGCCTTCAGGTAGAGATGAGCAGGGTGATTACGGCGAGCGATTTTCTTGCGGAACGTCAGAAACAAGAAAAGAAAGTCGCGTGACCAGCCGAAAGAATGGAAAAGGCTGCAAGGTTTAACCGTTGAGGCCAGCAGCTTCCCTGTGACGTTAATGTGAGTTTTTTACCGTATCGCGGTGATAAAAATAAGGGGGCTGGCAGTGTGCCAACCCCCGTTTATTATTTTATGGGTGTTTGATAAAGCGGGAAAGACGCTGTATCAGCAAGCGGTTTTCCTGGCGTAGCCGGTCATTTTCTTCCAGCAAGGTCAGCGTCATCGCGATGCCTGGCCAGTCCAGCGCCAGCTCCTGGCGCAAGCGTAAAGCACGCTGCACGACGATCGCCGCATGATCGTCAAATAACCAGGATGCGGTTTCGTTCTCGCAGGGCTCGATCACCCCAAGCCCGACAATTTCGTTAAGCTCTTCCTCCGAAACCCCGGTATGCAGGCAAAATTCGGTAATTGTAAAGGTGACGGTTACGTTAGCCATTATGCTTTCCCCCACTCTTTGCGTGGATCAAAGGAGGACTGCGCGTCCGCCAGTTGCTGCCACAGGGCTGTGGCACTGTCGTCGGGTTTCGGCGGCATCACGATTTTGATCACAGCGTACAGGTCGCCCGTGTGTTTTTTGCTGACCAGGCCTTTGCCTCTGATGCGCAGGCGCTGCCCGGCCTGACTGCCTGGCGGGATGGTCAGCAGAATCTTCTCTTTTAGCGTTGGTACGGCGACCTTCGCGCCCAGCGCGGCCTCCCACGGGGCGAGAGGAACCACAATCTCCAGATCCTGATTGACGATATCAAACAGAGGATGCGGCGCGATATGAATCACTAACCACAGATCGCCATTCGGCCCGCCGTTTTCCCCCGGCGTTCCCTGGCCTTTCAGACGAATGCGCTGGCCGTTGCCAACGCCTGCGGGAATTTTCACATTCAGCGTTTTAGGGATCTCACGCTCCACAAGACCGAACGCGTTATACACCGGCAAGTTATAGCTGATCGTCCGGCTGTGTTCGGCAAGGGTTTCCTCCAGGAACACCGCCACTTCAATCTCAATATCGTGGCCGCGCGTCGCCTGACGCTGGCGGGATTGTCGGCCGTGTTGCCCAAAGATGGACGAGAAAATGTCGTCAAAATCTTCGGCGTTATAACTCTGGCCTTCGCCCTGCTGGAACTGTCGGTTGAACTGCGGATCGTTGCGGTGTTGCCACAATTGGTCGTATTCGGCGCGGCGCTGTTCATCACTCAGCACTTCCCATGCTTCCGCCACCTCTTTAAAGCGGGCTTCGGCATCAGGCTCTTTGCTGACATCAGGATGGTATTTGCGGGCCAGTCGGCGGTAGGCGGTCTTGATAGTCTTGAGATCGTCCGTCGGTTTCACGCCCATAATGGCGTAATAATCCTTTAATTCCATAGCGTTATCTCGCGTAAATCAATACATACGGCAGGGAATCCCCGGAAAAGTCATCGTTGTTAAGTGTAGGGTAAACCCGAAAGATGCGTATGAAAACAGCAAAATCATTATTAAAACTAATGCGTTTCGCCTGTAATAAGCGGGGCGACGCCGACATAACTTTACAGCGCAAAGGTTGCTAAAACCTTGTCAGTGGCTAAGATAACTCGCGTCAATCAGTGAGGATGTCATGGCGAAACGTCAACAACTGGGATGGTGGTTCCTCTGCCTGGCATGTGTTGTGGTGATAGTTTGCACCGCGCAGCGCATGGCGGGTCTGCACGCCTTGCAGATGGCGCCAGCCGCGACGGCGGTCGTCACTCAGGCGGATAGCTCGTCTGCTGATGATGCCTCGCCCGTGACGCCATGCGAACTCAGCGCGAAATCATTGCTTGCCGCGCCGCCCGTGTTGTTTGAAGGGGCGATTCTCGCGCTGTGTCTGTTGTTGTCCCTGCTGGCGCCCGTACGCGCCGTACGCCTGCCATTCTTTCCACCGCGAGCAATCTCGCCTCCCACACTCAGAGTCCATCTACGCTTCTGCGTATTCCGTGAATGACAGTCTGGCCGTTGCTGACTGTTAATTACCTGTTCACGGAGAAAAAATATGATCACTGTTTTCAGGCAGACTTTGTGCTGTCTGTTATTGCTATGGCTGCCCGTCTCGTGGGCGGCAGAAAGCGGCTGGCTGCGCTCGCCGGATAACGACCATGCCAGCGTCCGCCTGCGCGCGGACACGTCCCCGGAAGGCGAAACCCGGCTACTGTTGGATGTAAAACTGGAAAACGGCTGGAAAACCTACTGGCGTTCGCCGGGGGAAGGGGGCGTGGCGCCCGCCATTGCCTGGAAAGAAAATATACCTGCGGTTGACTGGTTCTGGCCGACGCCGTCGCGCTTTGACGTCGCCGGTATGACCACTCAGGGTTATCACCACCGCGTGACCTTCCCGATGGCGGTTCGCGGTCCGTCACCCGCGATGCTCAGCGGCGTGCTGACCTTGTCTACTTGCAGCAATGTCTGCCTGTTGACCGATTACCCCTTTACCCTCAAACCTTCGGCGCATGACCCGGCGTTCGCGCATGACTATGCCCAGGCGATGGGGCAGATCCCGCTCTCCCGGGGGCTGACGCAGACGCTCAGCGTGGGCGCTCGTCCTGGTGCGCTGGTGGTTGAAGCCACGCGTGTCGGAGGCTGGTCATCGCCAGCATTGTTTCTCGACGCCGTTGATAACGCTGATTTTGGCAAGCCGCAACTGCGTGTTGAGGGCGAAAAACTGCTGGTGACGGTTCCTGTCAGCGATGGCTGGGGAGAAGGGGCGCCCGATTTGCGTGGTCAAACGGTCACGCTGGTACTGGCGAATGACGGCGTGGCTCAGGAAAGTACCCTGGCGATCGGCAGTACGACGGCAAAAATGGCCGATAGCGCCGAACTGCCGCTCTGGCAGGTGATGTTGATGGCGCTGGCGGGTGGGTTAATTCTCAACCTGATGCCCTGCGTGCTGCCCGTGCTGGGGATGAAGCTCGGCTCGATTCTGCTCGTCGAAGAGAAAAGTCGTCAGCGGATACGGCGGCAGTTTCTGGCGTCGGTTGCCGGGATTATTGCCTCTTTTATGGCGCTGGCGATGCTAATGACCGTTCTGCGGCTGACCCATCAGGCGCTCGGGTGGGGCATTCAGTTCCAGAGCCCGTGGTTTATCGGGTTTATGGTGCTGGTGATGTTGATCTTCAGCGCCAGCCTGTTCGGGCTGTTTGAATTCCGTCTGCCTTCCGCGATGACGACCCGACTTGCCACCCACGGCGGCAACGGGATGGCCGGTCATTTCTGGCAGGGCGCGTTTGCCACGCTGCTGGCGACGCCGTGCAGCGCGCCGTTTCTCGGGACGGCCGTTGCGGTGGCGTTGACGGCCTCCTTCCCGGTGTTATGGGGGCTGTTTCTGGCGCTCGGGGTGGGGATGAGCCTGCCGTGGCTGTTTGTCGCGCTACGCCCTGGTCTGGCGCTGCTCCTGCCGCGTCCCGGACGCTGGATGAACGGATTGCGGCGCGTACTGGGCGTTATGATGCTCGGTTCGGCAATCTGGCTGGCGACGCTCCTGCTGCCGCATCTGGGATACGCGACAAGCAGCCCGGCGAAAGAGCGCGTCGTCTGGCAGCCGTTGAGCGAACAGGCGATCCAGGACGCGCTTGCGCAGCACAAACGCGTATTCATTGACGTTACCGCTGAGTGGTGCATTACCTGCAAGGTCAATAAGTACAACGTGTTACAGCGAGAAGAGATACAGGATGCGCTGCAACAGCCGGATGTTGTCGCATTGCGCGGCGATTGGACGCTGCCTGCGGATGACATCACCAACTTTTTGAAAAAACGCGGCCAGGTGGCTGTGCCGTTTAACCAGATTTATGGCCCCGGTTTACCGCAGGGTCAGTCATTGCCCACGCTGCTGACGCGCGATGTGGTGCTGCAAACGTTGCGCGATGCGAAAGGAGTTACGCCATGAAATATCTGATGATTATGCTGTTAGCGCTGTTTACCGGTCTGAGCGCGGCGAAAGAACCCGCGCCGTTTACGCCGGAGCAGGAAAGGCAAATTGAAGCGCTGATCCAGGAAGCGCTGTTTAACGATCCTGCCAGCCCACGGATAGGCGCGGAGAAGGCGACGCTGACGCTCGTCAACTTTACGGACTACAACTGTCCGTACTGCAAGCAGCTTGATCCGTTGCTGGAGAAGATCGTGCAAAAGTATCCGCAGGTCGCGGTAGTGATTAAGCCGCTGCCGTTTAAGGGCGAAAGCTCGGTACTGTCGGCGCGTACCGCGTTAACCACCTGGCGTGAGCAGCCGCAGCAGTTTTTAGCGCTACATGAGAAACTGATGCAGAAAAAGGGCTACCACACCGCCGCCAGTATTAAACAGGCGCAGGAAAAGTCCGCCGCCACGCCGGTTACGCTGGATGAGAAAAGCATGGAGACGTTGAGCACCAATCTGCAACTCGCCCGGCTGGTTGGCGTTCAGGGGACGCCGGCAACCATCATTGGCGACGAGATGATCCCCGGCGCGGTATCGTGGGAGACCCTTGAGGCGGTGGTGAAAGAAAAACTGGCGGTGGCCCATGCTCAGTAAACTGCGCCGCTGGCTGCGTGAAGGCGCGATCTTACTGGTTCTGCTGGCTGGCGTGATAATCCTGCTGGATGTCTGGCGTTCTCCGCAGATGCCGGCCATGTTTGACAGCACGCCGCTGCATACGCTGGATGGGGAAACCGTAACGCTGGCGTCGATCAGTGAAGAACGCCCAGTGCTGCTCTACTTCTGGGCGAGCTGGTGCGGTATCTGCCGTTTCACCACGCCGGATGTCGTCCGTTTGCAGTCGGAAGGGGAGAACGTCATGACCATCGCGCTGCGTTCCGGTAATGACGGGGAGGTTTCCCGCTGGTTATCGCGTAAAGGGGTGACGTTCCCCGTCGTGAATGATAGCGGTGGTGAGATATCGCGAAACTGGGAAATCAGCGTCACGCCAACGCTGGTGGTGGTGTCGAAGGGGCAGGTGGTAACCACGACCAGCGGCTGGACCAGCTACTGGGGCATGAAGTTACGTCTGTGGCGGGCAGCCATATTTTGATAGCGTGCCGGGGAAACCCGGCATTTTTAACCCATTGTCAGGATGTGTAAAACGAGCGGAGAGCGTGTTTTCTGTTATTTTTGCTGCTTTTTTACCGACGCCAGTTATTATTTTTTACCGCTGCCTGACGTTGCAAACCTGAATTGATAATGGCATATCTGTTTTAATTGAATGAAAGTCTGTGATACGTTCAGGCGATTTTTTCGATTTCCATTTTGACAGGGATAACAATTCAATGCGCAAGGGTAAAATTATTGTTGCATCAATGATGGTGCTTTGTGTTCTTATTTTTGTTGCGGCGGCGGCATGGTTTATGCTGTTCCAGGGAGAAATGACGGAGCCGACAGGGGAGGAAAAACAGGCGGCGATTTTACACGCTGCGGGCCTGATGAAATCAGAGACCCAGGATAAAAAATCAGTCGAAACGCTCTATCATCGTTATATTATTCAACGCCGTGTTAATTTAGATTCCGGCGAGCTGGTGGCTGACAGCAGCGCGGACACCGCGCGCCAGAAGTGTGAAAAACTTGCCCCTGAACGCGACCCAGCGCAGGTTCGTCAGCGCTGTACGGTGGCGGATGTGTTCTTTGTGAAAGATAAAAATAATGAAATTCAGCAGGTTATCATTCCGGTTACCGGTAAGGGCGCGAAATCCATGATGCATGCGTTTCTTGCTCTGGGGCTGGACGGTCGTACGGTGAGAAATCTGTATTATTATCAGCAACGGGAAACGCCGTTTTTGGGGGCCCGGGTGGAAGACGCCAACTGGCGCAAACAGTGGCCAGGGAAACGATTATTAGATAACAGCGGACATCCTGCATTGAAAATAGTACAGGATAAACCTGAACATGCCGATGAATATACCGTTGACGGTATTTCCGGCGCGACGTTGACATCAACCGGCGTTGAGAAAAGTATTAACTACTGGATGGGGCCGCAGGGATATGGTCAATTCTTACAGCGTCTTGCCAGCGATCGAAATAACCTTAATCTTTGAATATTGCTGTACGCAATAACGCGTTTTATTTCTGTCTGCCGACAATGAATAACATCACTGTCGGCAGGGAAATTTATTCCTCTGTTACCGCGCCTGCCTTGCCGTTAATTCCATGAGAAAAACAGGGAGATAACGTCCCTTTTATCAACGCATAATGTGTGTGTTCATCACGATTTGATGAAATAAGTTTACATAACTTGTCGTCTGCTGACATTTTTATGATCCAGGTCATGTACAACGCGACAAAAAGATATAATGATAATAATTATCATTTGTATTCTTTGGCGGTGTGCACGTGCGTAACTTCCGTAACTCTTTGTTGGTTACTCTCTTTGGCTTGTTTATAAGCATGAGTGTCTGGGCGTCGACGAATTATGCGCCTTTGATTGAAGATATCGAACAACGTCTTGATAAAACAGCGGAACTTTATCAGCAACAGCATACCGACGAGGCGCGCCGCACGGTACAAATGGCCTATTTTGAGGTATTCGAGAACCTGGAAGGGCCGATCCGCATCAACATTTCCGCGCGCAAAAGTTACGAGATGGAGAGCGCATTCGGCGAGATCCGTCGAATGATTGGCGAGAAAAAACCGCTCGCTGACGTTCAGGCGCGCATTGACTGGCTGAAAGCCGCACTGCGCGAAGTGGAACCGGTGCTGGATGGCGGACATCGTCTGGTGGCCGAAGAGCAGCACAACGCGCTGTCCAGAGACGACATTGCCGTTCACTGGCAGGAGAGTTTCAGGACGATCGACGATCTGCTGGCGCAGGCGGTCACTGAATATCAGGCCGGGAACTACAGCGTTGCCAGTCAGCACGTTCAACAGGCGCACTATCAGGGCTTTAAAAACTCTGAGATGGAGATGTCCCTCAGACAAAACCGTTCTGCAAAAGATGCCGCCGCCATTAACCAACAATTCTCATCCCTGATTGCGCTGACCGCGCAACCTGACCATCTCAACGATGTCTCCTATCAGGTCACTACGCTGCTACAGGATATCGAGGATATCTTACCCGGCTTGCCAACCACCCGTGACGATCAGCAGGTTGCCGCAGCGCAAAGCGCAGACAACATTCCGGCGGCGGACGAGGGAAATAACCGCACCGACTGGGCTGAGGTGACGACGGGAATTAACCAGAGCATTCAGGACGCGATAGCGCGCTATCAGGGCGGCGATGCGAAGAATGCGATTCTGGATATCCAGGATACCTACTTCGACCGCTTCGAAGCCAGCGGCATGGAAAACAAAATCGGCTCTCGCGATTCGGCATTTAAAACCACGCTGGAGGCGTATTTTACCCGCCTGGTCAGTCTGATGAAGGCCGGTCAGCCGGTTGAGCGCCTGAATGCGGAGGCCAGCGTGCTGGCGCAGGATCTGCAAAAAGCCGTGACGATGCTGGGCGAAGGCGAAGAAACCCAGTGGAGTCTGCTGCTCTATAGTCTGATGATCATCGTGCGCGAGGGGCTGGAAGCGCTGCTGATTGTGGCGGCAATCGTGGCTTACATGGTGAAAAACAACCATCAGGATAAGCTGCCGCTTATTCGTCAGTCGGTAATTGTGGCGCTGATCGCCAGCGTCATCACCGCCGCTATCTTCCAGATGCTGTTTACTAACTCCGGCGCCAGCCGTGAACTGCTGGAAGGCATAACGATGCTGATTGCCGTCGTGATGCTGTTCTTTATGAGCTACTGGCTGCTGTCCAAAGTGGAAGCGCGCCACTGGAAAGCCTGGCTGGAAGGCAAACTGTCTCATTCCCTGTCACGAGGCTCCCTGGTCGGACTATGGCTGACCAGCTTCCTGGCGGTGTACCGCGAAGGGGCGGAAACGGTGCTGTTCTATTACGCTCTGATTGGCGATGCAAACACGGTATCCGGCCATATGGCGATTGGCGCCGGTTTTGTGATTGGCTGCGTGGTGCTGCTGCTCGCCTGGCTGGTAATGCGTTACTCAGTGGTGCGCCTGCCGCTGAAACCCTTCTTTATGTTTACCGGCAGTTTCATGTATCTGATGGCCTTCGTCTTTGCGGGCAAAGGCGTTCTGGAACTGGTGGAAGGCAAACTGTTCCAGCCTACGTTGATTAACGGCTTCCCTGAAATCAGCTGGCTGGGGATTTATCCCTACGTGGAAACGTTGTTACCGCAGGTCGTATTGCTGCTCGCGGCGCTGGTGGCGCTGTGGGTGATGCGGCGCAAAAGCGCGGTTCCCGGGGAGACGATAAAAAATAACCCATAATCGTTGTATAGCCGTTGTTTTAGACGAGAGGATACGTTTGATGACCATGAAGAAAACCCTGATTGCCAGCGCAGTGATGGCCAGCATTTTCACTGCGCCAGCCGCGTTTGCTTTTAAAGAGTACCCGGCAGGCGAGCCTGTCACCATGAATGAAATGGAGCTGGCGGCCGTTTACCTGCAACCGATTGATATGGAACCGCGCGGCATGGGCTTACCGGCAGCAAAAGCCGATGTTCACCTTGAAGCGGATATCCACGCTGTAGAAGGCAATAAAAACGGCTTTGGCGCAGGGGAATGGATCCCGTACCTGACCATCAGCTACACCCTGGTCAACAACGACACGGGCGAAAAACAGGAAGGCACCTTCATGCCGATGGTTGCCAGCGACGGCCCGCACTATGGCGCGAACATCAAAATGATGGGCGTGGGCAACTATAAAGTGACCTACCACATTGAACCGCCGTCAAAAGCCGGGATGCATCGCCATACTGACAGCGAAACAGGCGTAGGCCGCTGGTGGAAACCGTTTGATGTGAGCTACGAGTTTAAATATGTCGGTCTGAACTAAAACCGACTAACCAACGCGCCAGGAGGATTCCCCCTTCTGGCGCGTTGGTCAGACCGATCATATGCCCGTCGCCTAATTCAACCCGCCGTACAGAGTCGAAGTTATGAGTTACTTTTTCGTCACGACGCTACAGGTCTTTTTCTGCATTGCGCTTCTTTCCGGTGTTCTCTGGAGTCGAAACGATCCTCCCTCTTTACGTCCACTGACCTGGACGCTGCTGACCGGGCTGATTGCCGGCGTGCTGGCGGGACTGTTTATTCACGGCAGCCAACCGGTACAACTGCTGCTGGTTGGGGCGGAGGTCATGGTATCGCTGCTGTTTGTCCTCAGTTTCTGGTGGGCTTCAACGCGTATCCGCTATCTGTGGCAGGGGATTCTGATTTTCGGCGCTGCCCGCCATTGGGCGCTGGACCCTAATCTGGGCGGGTTGACCAGTACGCATGTGCTGAATACTGACCTGCTGTTAAACCTGACGGCCGTCGTTCTCGCTTTTGCGATCCTCTGTCTGGCGGGCGTACTCTGCGCGATGCTGCTGCGGCGTATTCGCGGCCTGTACTGGCCGTTAACGCTGATTCTGCTGGTGATGATCTGGCTGCCGCTGAGCGGCAACCTGCTGTTGTTGCTGATGAAATTACAGGTTGTTCCGCTGGGTAAATCACTGCTGAGCTTCGTGGCGAAAGTCACAAATAACACGGCGCTGTATAACTGGGCGGGAGCCGCGCTGCTGCTGGCCCTGGCGCTGTGCTGGCTTCCGGCGCTGTTGCGGGCTTTTCGACAGACGCGGGAAACCGAAGAACCGATCGCTCACCGTCTGGCGCTGGCGCAGCGTCGCAACGCTTTACGGCTGTGGCTGGTCACAATCGGCTGCGCGGTGGTCGTTATCGCAGGCCAGCTGTGGTGGGATAAAGTGGCCTCGCAGCCGCCGCAACTCTCTGAAGCCGTGCCCGTAACGCTGGGGAGCGATGGCATGGTGCGCCTGCCGGTCGAACAGCTTCGTGACGGTAAACTGCATCGTTTCGTCTGGGTGGCGGACGATGGCAAAGCGGTGCGCTTCTTCGTGATTAACCGCTATCCCGACAAGCTGCGTTTTGGCGTGGTGTTCGACGCCTGCCTGCTGTGCGGCGATCAGGGTTATGTCATGGAGGGCAATCAGGTTATCTGCGTCGCCTGCGGAGTGCATATTTTTATTCCGTCTATCGGCAAGGCCGGTGGCTGTAACCCGGTGCCGATTGAAAACTGGCACAATGATGAAAAAGAGCTGGTGATCCCCGGTAAAGAACTGGCGACAGGGGTGAACTACTTCTCGACGGTCATGACCATTAAAGTGACCGATCCGGTCGATGGTTCAACGTTGACCAATACCTCAGCCGATTACAAATACAGCTATGGCGGCAAGACCTGGTTCTTCTCGTCAGAGGCTAACTATGAACGCTTCCGTGAAACGCCGGAGCAGTTTGTTCCTGCCGACATGAGGGAGGAATAATCATGCTGTGGCGGATGTTACGACAATCCTGGGGGCGCAATTTACGCCGCAAAGTGCTGGCGATAATTACCGTTTTTCTGGCCTCCAGCCTGATTTCGGCGCTGCTGGCGGTGTCCATTGATATCGGCGACAAAATGTCCAGAGAGCTGAAGTCTTATGGCGCGAACATTTTGATTGAACCCGCCGGACAGGCTGCGCTGCCCGCGCTGTTTAGTGAGAGCAGTAATCCGCTTTCCGGTCAGGATTTTCTTGATGAATCCGAACTGCCGAACATCAAAGATATCTTCTGGCGAAACAACATTGTCGGGTTTGCGCCGATGCTCGGCGGCGAAGCCAGAGTGGAGGGAGAACCGGTGCGGATTCTGGGCACTTTCTTCAGTCAGCCAGTGGATATTCCTGATGAAGAAGGATATGAGACGGGGCAGAAAACGGTCAGCCCTTACTGGCAGGTGACCGGCGACTGGCCGCAGGAACCCGCAGGCGCAGAGCCGCAGACCTTAGTCGGGCACGCGCTGGCGCGGCAAATGGGCTGGAAACCCGGTGATAAGCTGACATTACGTACCGAAGGCGAAGCGGTGCAGGTCACCGTCAGCGGTATCCTCTCCAGCGGCGGCGATGAAGATAACCAACTGGTGATGCCGCTAAGTACGGTACAGCACCTGCTGGGGCTCCCCGGAAAAGTGCAGGCGATTCGCGTCTCGGCGCTGACGGTGCCGGAAAACGAACTGTCCCGCCGCGCGCGGGAAAACCTGGACGCGCTCAATGCCGAAGAGTACGACCTCTGGTATTGCACGGCCTATGTGTCGTCGATCGCGCATCAGCTGGAAGAGGCGATTTCCGGCGCGGAAGTGCGCCCGGTATGGCAGGTCGCGGCGTCCGAAGGGGTGGTGATCGATAAAATTCAGCTGCTGATGGCGGTCGTTACCGTCGCGGCGCTAGCGGCTTCCGCAATGGGGATCGCCTCGCTGATGACCAGCACCATTATGGAACGCGCCAAAGAGATCGGTTTGATGAAGGCGCTGGGTGCGCGACAGTGGCAAATTATGCTGCTGTTCTACCTGGAAGCGGCGTCCAGCGGGCTGGCTGGTGGTGCGCTGGGATGTATTGCCGGGTGGGGGCTGGCGAAAGCGATTGGCGTCATGCTCTTCGACGCGCCGCTTAATTTTGCCTGGATCGTGGTGCCGTGCGTACTGGTGATTGCGGTACTGATTGCGTTGATCGGCACCTGGTTCCCGGCCCGGCGGATCGCCCGACTGTATCCTGTGGAGGTGCTGTATGGCCGCTAAACGTACCATGCTCTGGCTGCTGGTGTGGCGGGCGCTGCGTCTGCGTTTTCAGCGGGTCAGCGTGGTGTTTGCCGCGCTGATGGTGGGGGCGACCATCGTGACGGCGCTTTCTGCCGTCTGGTTCGACATTAACACCAAAATGAGCGAAGAACTGCGCACCTTCGGCGCGAATTTTTACATCGGGCCGGGGCACGGTTCCAGTATGCCGCAGCAGGAGTTGCAGAGCATTCTCGATCAGGCGCCGCAGGGGCTGGTGCATGGCGCCAGTCCGTGGTTGTACGGCATGGCGCGTACCGAGCTGGAAAAAGTGGTGATGGTTGGCGTGTGGTTCGAGTCGCTGCAAAAACTGGTGCCGTACTGGCAGGTCACCGGTAGCTGGATTGGCGTCAGCTTTGACGACCGTAATGCAATGATCGGCGTCAAACTGGCGGAGCGCCTTAACGTGCAGCCGGGCGACAGCATCACGCTGGTGGATCACAATCAGCGTAAGAATTTGCAGATTAAAGGCATTGTGGAGTCTGGCGATGCGACGGACAACATGCTGATCGTCAGCCTCGACGTGGCGCAGGCCTGGCTGCATCAGCCGGGCAAAATCAGCCACGGCTTGCTGAGCGTCAGTAACGATGTCGGCCAGGTGGAGAACTACGCCAGCCGGTTGCAGGCGCAGTATCCTGACCTGGAGATTCGTCCGGTGCGTAAGGTCTCTGCTTCCGAAGGGCAGGTGCTGGATAAAATTAAAGGTCTGATGGGACTGGTCTCGATCGTGATTCTGGCGCTCTCTTCGCTGTGCGTGAATACCACGCTGATGGCGATTGTCGGCGAGCGGGCGCGCGAGTTTGCGCTGCAAAAAGCGCTTGGTTCCAGCAACGGCGATATTGTGCGGCAAATTCTGCTGGAAACCAGCATCATCGCGCTGGCGGCGGTGGCGTGCGGCTGGGTACTGGGATATTTGCTGGCGCAACTGTTGGGATTAACGGTGTTTAATGCCGCCATTTCGCTGCGTCTGCCGGTGTTGCCCATTACTCTGGTGTTGTCTTTACTGGTCGCCATTCTGGCGGCGATTGTTCCGGTGCGACGCGCGGTAAGCGTCGAGCCTGCTAAAGTGCTGAAAGGAGAGTAGCGCCATGTCCGTTACGCATATCCCTCAGGTGGCGATCGAAACCCGCCACTTATACAAACGGTTCGGTGACGTTACCGCCCTGGATGACATTAATCTGCGCATTGCGCAGGGTGAATTTGTCGCCATTATGGGCGCTTCTGGTTCTGGTAAAACCACGCTGATGAATATTCTGACGTGCCTTGATACGGCGACGGAAGGGCGGGTGTTTCTTGACGGCACCGATGCCGCCGCGCTGGATGAAGAGGGGCGGCGTCGCTTTCGTGCCGAGAAAATCGGCCTGGTATTTCAGCAGTTCCATCTGATCCCGTTCTTAACTGCGCTGGAAAACATCATGCTCGCCCAGCATTACCACAGCGTGGTGGATGAAGCGGCGGCGAGGAAGGTGCTGGAGCAGGTAGGGCTTGGGCATCGTGTGACGCACCTGCCGAGCCAGCTTTCCGGTGGTGAGCAGCAGCGTGTGTGTATCGCCCGGGCGCTGGTCAACGAACCGCCGGTTATTTTCGCGGATGAACCGACGGGCAACCTGGATGAAGAGAATGAGCAGCGGGTGCTGGATCTGCTCACCGACCTGCATCGTCAGGGGCGCACGATTGTGATGGTGACGCACAACCCTGCGCTTGGGCAGTTTGCCGACCGTATTCTGCGGCTGCAACACGGTAAATATCTGGGGGAGGAGGCCAATCAACATGCGCTGGCATAATGTGCTGTTACTCGCGGCGGCGATCCTGATAAGCGGGTGTAAAGAAGAAAAGCTGGCGGTCGGGGCACCGGCCCCGGCGCTGGCGGCGTTTGATCTGCAAGGCCAGGAGTCAGGCCTTGAACGCTGGCAAGGAAAGGCGGTGTACCTGAATTTTTGGTCTGCGGGATGCGGGGGGTGTCTGGCGGAAATGGACACGCTGGAAGCGCTGAGCAAAAAATGGGGCGATAAAGTGGTGGTTGTGGCGGTCAATACCGACCCTGAAACGGTCAGGATTAACGATCTGCTGGCAAAGCATCAGATAACCTATCCGGTGGTGCGCGATCAGCTCAACATTACCCAGGAACGTTATCAGGTGATCGGCACGCCGACCTCCGTACTGATTGACCCCGAAGGACGCGTTCTGGAGCTACACCAGGGTATGCGTAAGCCGCCTGAGTTAGAGGCCACGTTTGCGCGCCTGGCGGCGCGATGAACGACGCGTACGGAGAGATACCCAATGGCATTTATCTGGAACGACGAAAGCCTTGCGATTCTGCGGGAAAACGCGGGCATCCTCACGACAGAGCAGATAGCGCAACTGCTTCACACTAATATTACCGCCGTGCGGAATATGGCCTATCGGCTGAAACTGAGCCTTCGGGTGACGGCGTATAATCACCGACGCATAGCGCAGGTTCAGGCGCTTTATGCCTCTGAGACGTTGAGTCTCAAAGAGATCGCGGCGAAAACGGGGCTGACGGCCAGTACCGTGCAATATATCGTATACGTGAAATCAAAAAATAAGCCCTACGCCACCACGGAATATGTCTCTTTTGAAACGGAGAACGCCGTTCATTACCGCGTGCAAAAAGAATTTGTCGATACGGAGCGTTCCCTGCTGGACAACATCTCTGATAACACGCGATTTCGTGAACTGTATCTGACGGACGGCACTTTTTATTGCGCCCGCAATATTAAGTATGAGGTTTTTATCTCGGAATAACCGGAACATGCTGACCTGCCGGTTATCTTCTGGAATCTCCCGTTTTGCGAAACCGTTCCCGGAAAAATGTCATATTTCTGTCACACTCTATGAGGATTGATAACAACGAGAGGTTGTAGGGATGAAAAAATCGATACTCGTCGCCGCTGTGGCAGGGGCTGTTTTATTGTCGTCCGCCGCGCAAGCGCAGACAACGCCGGAAGGTTATCAACTGCAACAAGTGTTGATGATGAGCCGACACAACTTGCGCGCGCCGTTGGCCAATAATGGCAGCGTGCTGGAGCAGTCCACGCCGAATCAGTGGCCGGAGTGGGATGTGCCCGGCGGGCAGCTCACCACGAAAGGCGGTGTGCTGGAAATTTATATGGGCCACTACATGCGAGAATGGCTGGCGGAGCTGGGGATGGTCACGTCAGGCGAATGCCCGACGCCGGACACGGTATATACCTATGCCAACAGTCTGCAACGCACCGTTGCGACGGCACAATTCTTTATCACCGGCGCTTTCCCTGGGTGCGACATTCCGGTACATCATCAGGAAAAAATGGGCACGATGGACCCAACGTTTAATCCGGTGATCACCGATGACTCTGCGGCGTTTAGCCAGAAAGCGGTGCAGGCGATGGAAAAAGAGCGCAGCCAGATGCAGCTTGACGACAGCTATCAGCTGCTGGCGCAGATGACGGACTACAAAGATTCACCGTCCTGCAAAGAAAAACAGCAGTGTTCGCTGACCGAAGCCAAAGACGCCTTTAGCGCGAAGTATCAGGAGGAGCCTGGCGTTTCGGGGCCGCTGAAAGTCGGCAACTCGCTGGTGGATGCGTTTACGCTGCAATACTACGAAGGTTTCCCGATGGATCAGGTCGCCTGGGGCGAGATTAAATCCGATCAGCAGTGGAAAGTCCTGTCAAAGCTGAAGAACGGGTATCAGGACAGCCTGTTTACCTCGGGTGAAGTGGCGCGCAACGTCGCCAAACCGTTGGTCAAATATATTGATAAAGCGCTGGTGACTGACCGTAGCAGCGCGCCGAAAATTACCGTTCTGGTGGGGCATGACTCGAATATTGCTTCGCTGCTGACGGCGCTGGATTTCAAACCCTACCAGCTGCACGATCAGTACGAACGCACCCCGATTGGCGGCAAGATTGTGTTCCAGCGCTGGCATGACAGCAAAGGCAATCGCGACCTGATGAAAATCGAGTATGTGTATCAGAGCTCGCAGCAGTTGCGTAACGCGGACGTCCTGACGCTGAAATCACCGGCGCAGCGCGTCACGCTGGAACTGGCAGGATGCCCGATAGACGCAAACGGCTTCTGTCCTCTTGATAAGTTCGATAACGTGTTGAACAGCGCGGCAAAATAGCAGAGGTTCTCCCCCGCGCAGGCGGGGGAGAAAAGGTCAGACATTTTTACGTTCGATGGTTTGTTCGCCCCAAAATAGCGAATCTTTATCCGTCTTCTCAAAGGCTTTAAGCAACACTTCGTCGCTGCCTTCCTCCCAAATTTTTTCAGCCAGTTTCTCGTCATACTTCGCGACTTCAAAAATGGCTTCGGCTATTTCTGGTGATGTATTACGCAGACTTGCCCATTCGCCGACGTGATGAGCCTTCGCTTCTTGAGTTGGCATTCGAATCCTCCTGTTGAAGATTAGCCGTTGAGTTTTACTGCCAGACCTGCAACATATTCACCCTGATAGCGAGCGATAGAAAGTTCTTCCTGGCTTGGCTGGCGTGAACCATCGCCCCCGGCAATTGTGGTGGCGCCGTATGGCGTACCGCCGCGAACCTGCGAGACGTCAAACAGTTCCTGCGCGGCGTAACCGATAGGGACAATCACCATGCCGTGGTGAGCCAGCGTGGTCCAGGTTGAGGTAATGGTTTGTTCCTGACCGCCGCCGGTGCCTGTCGAGCTGAATACGCTGGCGAGTTTTCCATACAACGCGCCGGATGCCCACAAACCGCCCGTCTGGTCCAGGAAGGTGCGCATCTGGCCTGACATATTGCCAAAGCGCGTCGGCGTACCAAAAATGATGGCGTCGTAATCAGGCAGTTCCTGCGGGGTTGCGACTGGTGCGTTTTGTGTTTTACCTCCGGCCTTTGCGAAGATTTCAGGCTGCATCGTTTCCGGTACGCGTTTGATAATGACTTCTGCGCCGTCCACTTTGTTTGCCCCTTCCGCCACCGCATGCGCCATGGTTTCGATGTGTCCGTACATGGAATAATAAAGCACCAGAATTTTTGCCATTTTGCACTACTCCTCGAGTTAACCGTGTCCGTAGCGATTCGCTACCTCTATTTAAAGATATGACGTCCTGGAGAGAGTGCAAATATCACAACCATTTCTTTGATTTATAACAAGATTTATCAGCGTAGTTTTTGTTGCAAAATGATACATTTTTCGCCGTTCGGATTTCTTTAACCATAAGAGAGGCTTATTGATTTCCTGGGGGGATTATTCCTGTCCCCCTGACGAACCTGTTGCAGAATATTACGATTTACTGGTCAGCCGGGGTAACTTCGCTAAGCTTAGTTCCGCGTGGCAATAATTGTGGCGTCTGCCATATGCCGCGTGAGGAGATCTTCCTCAACACCGATGCAATATGATGTCTAATCTATGACGGAGGTCAGTAATGGCAAACCATCGGGGCGGTTCCGGTAATTTTGCGGAAGACCGCGAAAGAGCATCAGAAGCAGGTCGTAAAGGTGGCCAGCACAGCGGGGGCAACTTTAAGAATGACCCGCAGCGTGCATCAGAAGCAGGCAAAAAAGGGGGCAAAAGCAGTCACGGTAACCGTAACAGCTAGCCTGTAAGTTAACGCCATAATGTTTAGCGCATGCCGCTGGTAAACGTTATGATGCCACCGCCGCCGGTTCCTCCGGCGGTTTTTTTGTCCGTAAGATTGAAGTGTCGCCGCAGGCGACGCAAACTAAGCGTCCTGACGTTCAAAAAGAAAAAAGCGCCGTTGCCACGGTATCCTGGCGGCAATAAAACAAGGAGAGGGCGCATGGTTCAACGCGCAGAGAAAAAAACAGGTAAACGTTCACAGGCCGTCAGCGCCAAGCGCCAGGCGATTTTAACCGCTGCATTAAACACGTTTTCCCAGTACGGTATTCATGGTTCACGTCTGGAGCAGGTGGCTGAGCAGGCGGGAGTGTCCAAAACCAATTTGCTCTATTATTACCCGTCGAAAGAGGCGCTTTATGTCGCCGTACTGCGGCAAATCCTTGATATCTGGCTGGCGCCGTTAAAGGCCTTTCGTGAAGATTTCGCGCCGCTGGTGGCGATCAAAGAGTACATCCGTCTTAAACTGGAGGTCTCCCGTGATTATCCGCAGGCTTCCCGGCTTTTTTGCATGGAGATGCTGGCGGGCGCGCCGTTGCTGATGGAAGAACTGACCGGGGATTTGAAGGCGCTGATTGACGAAAAATCGGCATTGATTGCCGGATGGGTAAACAGTGGAAAACTGGCGCCCGTCGATCCGCATCACCTGATCTTTATGATTTGGGCTTCAACGCAGCATTACGCCGATTTTGCGCCTCAGGTCGAAGCGGTAACGGGCGCAACGCTGCGTGATGAAGCCTTTTTCAATCAAACGGTCGAAAGCGTACAGCGGATGATTATTGAAGGCATTCGCGTACGTTAACCGGCAGGCGGCAACGGACAGCTCAAATCGCCTTCCTCACATTGCAGCAGCGAAGCTAAAAACGCTTCGCGTTCGTCCGTTTTGTCCGTCATGCACTGGCTGGCGATCATCGGCTGTATACTGCCGCCTTCCGTGCCGGAACTGACCAGCGCGCAGTCGGCGTCCCGCAGGGCAATCCAGGCGATTTGCGCTTTTTTCAGCAAGTCACGCTGCGGCGGTTCGGCGCGTTTTAGCGCATTCTGGTACGTTTCATTGAGTTTTTTATCGGCAGTTTGAAATTGCGCGGCGGCGCAGGTGTTCATCTCCATTTGCGTGCTGGCGTTGGCGCAGTCATCGGCCAGTGCCGGAGCGCTGAGTAGCAGCGCAGCGCATGTGAATATAATTCGCTTCATACTTCCCTCTGGCTCTAAAACATTGCCGGATGGCGGCTTTGCCTGATCCGGCCTACAAATGTGTTTTGTAGGCCCGGTGAGCCGTAGCGCCACCGGGCATTTTCCAAAGCCTTAATTAACCACAGCCTTAACCAATTGTCATCAGGCTGGCGTTACCACCTGCCGCAGCGGTGTTAACGCTGAGCGAGCGCTCGATATACAGACGCTCCAGCAGGATATTGGTTTCACCACGGGCAAAGCCCTGTACCGACACGATCGCGCCGTCACGGGCGGCTACCGCCTCGCACAGCGCCCGTAGCTGATCGGAATCGCCGTGGAAGATCACCGCATCGAACGGCTGCGAAGTCAGCGTGTCCGCTTTCGCAAACTGAATACGTTCACAAACCGCAGCGGGCAGGCGCTTCGCCAGTTCGCGATGGAAGGCATCGTCCGGCCACAAAATCAGACTCCCGACCGCTGTCACGGCGGCGACCTGCACCAGAGCGTCCTGCTCGTCATCAGCCAGACACAATACGCGTTCACGCGGCAGTAACGTCCAGGTATTGCGCTCACCGGTAGGGCCAGGCAGCAAACGCTGGGTTCCGGCCTGCGCCAGCTCGCTAAACTGCTGACAGAGCGTATGCAAGGCCGGGCGATCCGTCGCCCACCCGGTCAGCGCGTCAAGCGGCTGAGTCAGCGCGGCTTTAAGCTGGGCATCTACCGGGTAGTCCGCATCCTGACGGGCAAGCGTAATGCCCAGCGCGTTTTCCGGGCGATTTGCCAACAGACGGTAGAGATAGAGCGGACCGCCCGCTTTCGGCCCGGTGCCGGACAAGCCTTCGCCGCCAAATGGCTGGACGCCCACGACCGCGCCGACCATATTACGGTTGACGTACAGGTTGCCTGCGTGCGCTGAACCGGTGACCTGCGCAATGGTCTCGTCAATTCGGGTATGTACGCCCAGCGTCAGACCGTAGCCGGAGGCGTTGATCTGCGCAATCAGTTCGGGAAGGTGGTTGCGCGTGTAACGCACCACATGCAGCACCGGCCCGAAGATCTCTTTTTGCAGCTCATCAAAACTTTCCAGTTCAATCAGCGTTGGCGGAACGAAGGTGCCGGTTTGCCATTCGCGCGCATCATCGCTGTTTTCACGTACGGCCTGGAATACCGGACGACCTTTCGTACGCATCGCCTGAATATGGCGCTCGATATTGGTTTTGGCTTCGTTATCGATAACCGGGCCAATGTCGGTGGTCAGACGGCCCGGATTGCCCATGCGGCATTCCGCCATTGCCCCGCGCAGCATTTTCAGGGTGTGGTCGGCGATATCATCCTGCAAGCACAGTATGCGCAGCGCCGAGCAGCGCTGCCCGGCGCTGTCAAACGCAGATGCCAGCACATCCACAACCACCTGTTCGGTAAGGGCGGAGGAGTCCACGATCATGGCGTTCATCCCGCCGGTTTCCGCAATCAGCGGAATCGGGCGACCCTGCGCATCCAGACGGGTGGCGATGTTACGCTGCAATAAGCTGGCGACTTCGGTCGAGCCGGTAAACATCACGCCGCGTACGCGCTCATCGGAGGTTAACTGCGCCCCAACGGTTTCCCCCTGGCCGGGCAGCAACTGCACTACGCCCGGCGGAACACCGGCTTCCAGTAAGATGGCGATGCCCTGGGCGGCAATCAGCGGCGTTTGTTCCGCCGGTTTCGCGAGGACGCTGTTGCCCGCCGCCAGCGCAGCGGCAATTTGTCCGGTGAAGATGGCCAGCGGGAAGTTCCACGGGCTGATACAGACGACCGGGCCTAAAGGACGATGCGTTTCGTTATCAAAGTCATCGCGTACCTGCCCGGCGTAGTAGTGGAGGAAATCCACCGCTTCGCGTACTTCTGCAATGGCATTACTGAAGGTTTTCCCGGCTTCACGAACCAGAATGCCAATCAGCTGTTGCATTTGGCCTTCCATTAATACCGCCGCGCGTTGCAGGATGGCGGCGCGTTCCTGCGGTGGCGTGGCAAACCAGATAGGGGCGTTGTTAACCGCGTTTTGTAGCGCTTGTTCAACGTCGGCAGCGCTGGCTTCGCGCACGTAGCCGACGATGTCTTTCGGCTCTGCCGGGTTGATCACCGGCGTCATCTCTCCGTCAGCGACCGGCTGTTCCAGCATCGGTTTGGCCTGCCATTTTTGCAGCGCATTGTTCAACAGGGCGGAGGAGAGGGAAGCCAGACGGTGTTCGTTAGCCAGATCCAACCCGCCGGAGTTTTCCCGGCCTTGTCCGTAGAGGTCGCGAGGCAGCGGGATTTTCGGATGCGGCAAGCCGGTTTGCCCTTCTTGCTGCGCCAGTTTTTCCACGGCCTCCACCGGGTCGGCGACCAGTTCATCCAGCGGCAGCGTGGCGTCGGCAATACGGTTAACGAAGGAGGTGTTGGCGCCGTTTTCCAGCAGGCGGCGCACCAGATACGCCAGCAGCGTTTCATGCGTGCCGACCGGGGCATAAATACGACACGGACGGTTGAGTTTGCCATCCGCCACTTTACCGGTGACCTGCTCGTATAGCGGTTCGCCCATGCCGTGCAGACACTGGAATTCATACTGGCCTGGATAGTAGTTCTGCCCCGCCAGTTGATAAATCGCCGCCAGAGTATGGGCGTTATGGGTCGCAAACTGCGGGTAAATCAGATTCGGTACGGCGAGCAGTTTTTTCGCGCAGGCCAGATAAGAAACGTCGGTATAGACCTTGCGGGTGTAAACCGGGTATCCCTCCAGCCCGTCCATTTGGGCGCGTTTGATTTCACTGTCCCAGTATGCGCCTTTCACCAGGCGGATCATCAGGCGACGACGGCTACGCGTGGCGAGATCGATCAGATAATCAATCACAAACGGGCAGCGTTTCTGATAAGCCTGAATTACGAAACCGATGCCGTTCCAGCCAGCCAGTTCCGGCTCAAAACAAAGTTTTTCCAGCAGGTCGAGGGAGATTTCCAGACGGTCGGCTTCTTCGGCGTCGATGTTGATGCCGATATCGTACTGACGCGCCAGCAGCGTCAGGGATTTCAGGCGCGGATACAGCTCCTCCATCACGCGGTCATACTGCGCGCGGCTGTAGCGCGGGTGCAGGGCGGAAAGCTTGATGGAGATCCCCGGTCCTTCATAAATTCCGCGTCCGTTAGACGCTTTGCCAATGGCGTGAATAGCCTGCTGATACGAAACCATATAAGCCTGCGCATCGGCGGCGGTCAGCGCCGCTTCGCCTAACATATCGTAGGAGTAGCGAAAGCCCTTGTCTTCCAGCTTACGCGCATTCGCCAGCGCTTCGGCGATGGTTTCGCCGGTGACGAACTGCTCGCCCATCAGGCGCATTGCCATGTCCACGCCTTTGCGGATCAGCGGCTCGCCGCTCTTACCGATAATCCGGTTCAGCGAGCGAGAGAGACTGGCTTCGTTGTGGGTAGAGACCAGCTTGCCGGTAAACAACAGACCCCAGGTGGCGGCATTAACAAACAGCGACGGGCTGCGGCCAATATGCGACTGCCAGTTGCCGTTGCTGATTTTGTCGCGGATGAGCGCGTCACGCGTCGCTTTATCCGGGATACGCAGCAGCGCTTCCGCAAGGCACATCAGCGCGACGCCTTCCTGCGAGGAGAGGGAGAACTCCTGCAACAGCCCCTGTACCATCCCGGCGCGGCCGCTGGCCGTTTTCTGGTTACGCAGTTTCTCCGCCAGTTGATAGGCCAGCTTGTGGGCCTGCTCAGCCACCGGCTGCGGCAGACGCGCCTGCTCCATTAACATCGGCACCGCATCGGTTTCGGCGCGACGGTAAGCTGCGGTAATCGCGGCGCGGGAGACCGACTGAGGCAGGATCTGCTCGGCAAACTCAAGGAAAGGCTGGTGGTTTTCTTCCTGCTGTGCGGTTGACTCATCGCCTTCATTGGCGGCGCCAGCCAGCAGGGCGGGCAACTCCGGTAACGCCTCGTCGCTTTCCAGTTTTTCCAGATAATTAAAGATTGCCTGTTTGATCAGCCAGTGTGGGGTGCGATCAATTCGTGTTGCTGCTGTTTTAATACGTTCGCGCGTCGCGTCGTCCAGCTTAACCCCCATCGTGGTGGTTCCCATGCCGTCTACTCCTGTTGTTCTGATATGTGCTGCTGATAGTTATCGAGAAATATCCACCATGTTGCAACTTTGTGCAACCTCGTTAAATGTGACCTGCCTTGCAAGCTTAAAAATGAATGAAATGTTAAAAGAAGAGACGCTTCTGGATGGGATAAAAACAATAACCAAATCTTTTTCTCTGCGGTAGTTAACACTTTTGAAAGGTGCAACCTTAAAAAATGTGAGAGAGTGCAACCTGGAGAAAAATAGTATCCCACCCGAATAAAATTTGATGTAAATGATGTGTTAAATCGATTGTGAATGACCACCGCTTCCGGCAGGATACGGTCGCCCTGGTAAACATAAACACCATTGCCACGTTCCGGCAGGGTATAAAACGGCAGCTCTTATTATTGCCGGCACATAAAATCTGGAGACTTTTGATGGCTATTAGCACACCGATGTTGGTGACGTTTTGTGTCTATATCTTTGGCATGATATTGATAGGGTTTATTGCATGGCGTTCGACCAAAAACTTTGATGACTATATTCTCGGCGGCCGCAGCCTTGGGCCGTTTGTGACGGCATTATCCGCTGGCGCATCTGATATGAGCGGCTGGCTGCTGATGGGTCTGCCGGGGGCGATTTTCCTGTCGGGGATTTCTGAAAGCTGGATCGCGATTGGTCTGACGTTAGGGGCATGGATTAACTGGAAACTGGTGGCTGGACGTTTACGCGTCCACACTGAATTCAATGATAACGCCCTGACTCTGCCGGATTATTTTACCGGGCGTTTTGAAGATAAAAGTCGCGTTCTGCGCATTATCTCTGCCCTGGTTATCCTGCTGTTTTTCACCATTTATTGCGCATCGGGGATTGTGGCAGGGGCGCGTCTGTTTGAAAGCACCTTTGGCATGAGCTATGAAACTGCGCTGTGGGCGGGGGCGGCAGCCACCATTATCTATACCTTTATTGGCGGCTTCCTGGCCGTGAGCTGGACCGACACCGTCCAGGCCAGCCTGATGATTTTCGCCCTGATTCTGACGCCTGTTATGGTGATCATCAGCGTCGGCGGTTTTGGTGACTCCCTGGAAGTGATCAAACAAAAGAGCATTGAGAATGTGGATATGCTCAAGGGGCTGAACTTTGTCGCCATTATCTCCCTGATGGGCTGGGGGCTGGGCTACTTTGGTCAACCGCATATTCTGGCGCGCTTTATGGCGGCGGATTCTCATCACAGCATCGTGCACGCGCGTCGCATCAGTATGAGCTGGATGATCCTGTGTCTGGCGGGGGCGGTGGCTGTCGGCTTCTTCGGCATTGCTTACTTTAACAATAACCCGGCACTGGCCGGAGCGGTGAATCAGAACTCGGAACGCGTGTTCATTGAACTGGCGCAAATCCTGTTCAATCCGTGGATTGCCGGTATTCTGCTGTCCGCTATTCTCGCGGCGGTGATGTCGACGTTAAGCTGCCAGCTGCTGGTGTGCTCCAGCGCGATTACCGAAGATTTGTATAAAGCCTTCTTGCGTAAAGGCGCGAGCCAGAAAGAGCTGGTATGGGTAGGGCGCATTATGGTGCTGGTGGTTGCGCTGGTGTCTATCGCGCTGGCTGCTAACCCTGAAAACCGCGTGCTCGGTCTGGTGAGCTATGCGTGGGCGGGCTTCGGCGCGGCGTTTGGCCCGGTCGTGCTGTTCTCGGTGATGTGGTCGCGTATGACCCGTAACGGCGCGCTGGCCGGAATGGTTATCGGGGCGCTGACGGTTATTGTCTGGAAACAGTTTGGCTGGCTGGATCTGTACGAAATCATCCCTGGCTTCATCTTCGGCAGCATCGGGATTGTGGTCTTTAGCCTGCTGGGCAAAGCGCCGTCGTCGGCTATGCAAGAACGTTTTGCGAAAGCGGATGCGTATTACCACTCCGCACCGCCGTCGCGTTTACAGGCAGAGTAATCTGACCGCTGCCCGTTTACTTTCATCGCCCGCCATGCGCGGGCTTTTTATTCAGAATTGTGGCGTGTTTCTCTGTATGTCGATGAATGAAAGTATTAATTTTTACTATGAGCGTTCAGGTGAAATAATTTTGTAATATCTCTGTAAGAGACTATTGCCAGTGCAAAGGGGAACTTTGGTTAATGCATGGTAAATATGTTGTTGCATTAATGATAAATTATGTTGTACTAATACGTAATAGCGGTAGTTCCCGGCAGTGATGACACTTTTCACTATGGAGATCGCGAATGGTAAGGTCCTGTACTGGACACGTTTTTCGCAGTAACAGCAATAACTTATGCGGATGCCTCTCCTCCGGTAGCCCTGTCGTCACCGCTAAATTCCTCTCACTTCCTCTTTTTATCCCTGTTACTGACGCCGTATTCGGTGCGCGTAGCCGTGTAGGGCGTCTTTTCAAAAAGCAAGCAATGGCTTACAAGGAAGCCAACCCTCAGATGTTTGTGCGCATAATCGTGCCGCCAACGGCGCGTGTGATGTATACCAACAACTCAAGGTGCTATCCATGGGAAGACAAAAAGCAGTGATCAAAGCTCGTCGTGAAGCAAAACGTGTGCTGAGACGGGATTCGCGTAGCCACAAACAACGTGAAGAAGAATCGGTCACCTCGCTTGTGCAGATGAGCGGCGTAGAAGCGATAGGCATGGCGCGTGATAGCCGTGACGCCACACCAATCGTAGCGCGAAATGAGGCTCAGGAGCACTACCTGAATGCTATCGAGAGTAAACAACTGATCTTCGCCACTGGCGAAGCCGGGTGTGGAAAAACCTGGATCAGTGCGGCAAAAGCAGCAGAGGCCCTGATACATAAAGATGTAGACAGGATTATTGTTACCCGTCCGGTTTTGCAGGCCGATGAAGATCTCGGCTTCTTACCAGGCGATATATCCGAGAAGTTCGCGCCTTATTTCCGGCCCGTCTATGACGTACTGGTGAAACGCCTGGGCGCGTCTTTTATGCAATACTGCCTGCGGCCTGAGATTGGTAAGGTGGAAATCGCGCCGTTCGCCTATATGCGCGGACGTACATTTGAAAATGCAGTCGTCATTCTTGACGAGGCTCAGAATGTGACTGCTGCGCAAATGAAGATGTTCTTAACGCGCCTCGGGGAGAACGTGACGGTTATCGTAAATGGCGACATTACCCAGTGCGATTTACCGACTCATGTTCAATCAGGGTTAAGTGATGCGTTAGCTCGCTTTGAAGAAGATGAGATGATAGGTATTGTCCGTTTCCATAAAGACGACTGCGTGCGTTCGGCATTGTGCCAACGAACCCTTCATGCCTATAACTGAAGCGTCGTCAGATCTCATAGCCCGGGAAACCGGGCTTTGTTTTTTGTAGGCCGGATAAGGCGCTTGCGCTGCCATCCGGCGATGTGCGGGAGCCCGGTGGCGCTAACGCTTACCGGTCCTGGGGTGTTCTTGTAGGCCGGATAAGGCGCTTGCGCTGCCATCCGGCGATGTGCGGGTGCCCGATGGTGCTAACGCGTATCGGTCTTGGGATGTTTTTGTAGGCCGGATAAGGCGCTTGCGCCGCCATCCGGCGATGTTCGAGCGCCCGGTGGCGCTAACGCTTACCGGGCCTACGGTGCCCTTGTCAGCCGGATAGCGCGTGCAATAGGCAAAAAAAAGCCCGTACTTTAGTACGAGCTCTTTTTCTGAATATGGCGGTGAGGGGGGGATTGACTCGCTTCGCTCGCCCTGCGGGCAGCCCGTTCTCTGCGTTCGCGGTCTGTCCAACTGGCTGCCGCCAGTTGTCGAACCCCGGTCGTGGGTTCTCATCCCCCCACAGCGCGTGCAACATGCAAAAAAAAAGCCCGTACTTTCGTACGAGCTCTTTTTCTGAATATGGCGGTGAGGGGGGGATTCGAACCCCCGATACGTTGCCGTATACACACTTTCCAGGCGTGCTCCTTCAGCCACTCGGACACCTCACCATATTGTCGTTCCAGTGTTGCTGGAACGGGCGCTAATTTAGGGAAATACGCCCCCGGCGTCAATCACCTTTTCTAAAAAATCGTGCAATTACACAAACTTCAATCAACATGCAGTTTAAATAAGCGGAAACTGCTTTTTTTGCCAGCATCTCTAAATTTGTTATGCTGATGATCCCTATGAAAATGATGATAATAAGTGCGAGTAAATTCCGCACAACAACACTCAGGAGTCAATATGGAGATAATGTTCTATCACCCGACCTTCGATACGGCCTGGTGGCTTAACGCTTTGGCAAAGGCGATTCCCGGCGCGAATATTCGTGAATGGAAACCCGGTGATAACGAACCTGCGGATTATGCGCTCGTGTGGCATCCGCCGGTGGAGATGCTTGAAGGACGGAAGCTAAAAGCCGTATTTGCGCTTGGCGCAGGTGTGGATTCCATTCTGAGTAAGCTCAAAGCGCACCCGGAAATGCTGGATGCCTCTATCCCGCTGTTCCGCCTGGAAGATACCGGCATGGGCCTGCAAATGCAGGAGTATGCCGTGAGCCAGGTGCTGCATTGGTTCCGCCGTTTCGATGATTATCAGGCGCTGAAAAACCAGTCAACATGGCAGCCGCTGCCGGAATATGATCGCGATGAATTCACCGTCGGTATTATGGGGGCGGGGGTGCTGGGCGCCAAAGTCGCTGAAGCGCTCCAGGCATGGGGATTCCCGCTTCGCTGCTGGAGCCGTAGCCGTAAATCCTGGCCTGGCGTAGAGAGTTTTGCGGGAGCTGAGGAGTTAGGCGCATTCCTGAATCAAACAAGGGTGCTGATCAACCTGCTGCCAAATACGGCGGAGACGGTGGGCATTATTAATTCCAGCTTGCTCAATCAGTTACGGGATGGCGCTTACCTGCTTAACCTGGCGCGTGGCGTGCATGTTAATGAGGACGATCTGCTTGCCGCGTTGAATAGCGAAAAACTCAAAGGGGCGATGCTGGATGTTTTCAGCCGCGAGCCGTTGCCAAAAGAGAGTCCGCTCTGGCAACACCCTCGCGTGGCGATGACGCCGCACATTGCCGCCGTCACCCGCCCGGCGGAAGCCGTGGACTATATTTCGCGCACCATTACGCATCTGGAACGCGGCGAATCCGTGACGGGTCAGGTCGATCGCGTTCGCGGCTACTGATGACAACCCGGTTAGCGCCGGGTTTCGACTAATAAATGGCGACGATACCTGCTATCCTTGTCGGAAAACGACTACAGGAGTGAGTTATGTATCCCGTTGACTTGCATATGCATACCGTCGCCAGCACCCACGCATACAGTACCTTGCACGATTATATTGCCGAAGCGAAACGCAAAGGTATTAAGCTCTTTGCCATTACCGATCACGGCCCGGATATGGCCGATGCCCCGCATCACTGGCACTTTATCAACATGCGTATCTGGCCGCGTCTGGTTGACGGGGTGGGCATTCTTCGCGGTATTGAAGCCAACATCAAGAATATCGATGGCGAGATTGACTGCACGGGCCCGATGCTGAACTCGCTGGATGTGATTATCGCCGGTTTCCATGAACCGGTTTTCGCGCCGCACGATAAAGAGACCAATACCCAGGCGATGATTGCCGCGATGGCCAGCGGAAATGTGCATATTATCAGCCATCCGGGCAACCCAAAGTATCCTGTCGATATCACCGCGATTGCGCAGGCGGCGGCTAAATACCAGGTGGCGCTGGAAATCAATAACTCGTCATTCCTGCATTCGCGCAAAGGCAGTGAAGATAATTGCCGCGCGGTGGCCGCGGCCGTGCGTGACGCTGGCGGATGGGTAGCGTTAGGGTCAGATTCCCATACTGCGTTTACACTCGGTGAATTTGCCGAATGCCGGAAGATCCTGGATGAAGTGGATTTCCCGGAAGAACGCGTTTTAAACGTTTCGCCAGGACGCTTACTGAGATTTCTGGAATCGCGCGGTATGGCGCCGATCCCGGAGTTTGCTGAACTTTAATTGCTGATAACTGGAATATATCAATGAATGAGTTTTCTATCCTGTGTCGTGTGCTGGGATCGCTGTATTACCGCCAACCGCAGGACCCTCTGCTGGTTCCTCTGTTTACGCTGATCCGCGAGGGTAAATTGTCGGCAAGCTGGCCGCTGGAGCAGGATGAGCTTCTGGCGCGGTTGCAAAAAAGTTGCGACATGACCCAACTGGCGGCGGACTACAATGCGCTGTTTGTCGGCGACGAGTGCGCCGTGTCGCCTTATCGCAGCGCCTGGGTGGAAGGGGCGAAGGAATCCGATGTTCGCGCGTTTCTTTCCGCTCGCGGTATGCCGTTGGCGGATACCCCTGCCGACCATATCGGTACGCTGCTGCTGGCCGCCTCCTGGCTGGAGGATCAGTCTGCTGAAGATGAGAGCGAAGCGCTGGAAACGCTGTTTATTGAATACCTGCTTCCCTGGTGCGGTACTTTCCTTGGCAAAGTGGAAGCCCATGCCGCGACGTCCTTCTGGCGTACGATGGCGCCGTTGACGCGCGATGCGATCGGCGCAATGTGGGATGAGTTACAGGAAGGCGCTGAAGAGTAAATGTGATAATGGTCACTTTGTTATGCAACGTGATTAATTGCCTTGCATAAAATGTGTGCGTGATCTCATTCGTATGCCGCTTTTCTGCTATGATGCGCGGCATGAATATACTTATCTCCATTGCAATCACAACGGGCATTCTCTCCGGTATCTGGGGATGGGTGGCCGTTTCCCTTGGCCTGCTCAGCTGGGCGGGTTTTCTGGGCTGTACGGCCTATTTCGCCTGCCCGCAGGGCGGCCTGAAAGGGTTATTGATTTCTGCATGTACGCTCCTGAGCGGCGTGGTGTGGGCGCTGGTGATTATTCACGGCAGCGCGCTGGCTCCGCATCTGGAGATCGTCAGTTACGTCATGACGGGAATCGTCGCGTTTTTGATGTGCGTTCAGGCGAAGCAGCTGTTGCTTTCTTTTGTGCCTGGCACCTTTATCGGCGCATGCGCGACGTTTGCAGGGCAGGGGGACTGGCGACTGGTTCTGTCTTCGCTGGCGCTGGGACTCGTGTTTGGCTATGCGATGAAAAATAGCGGGCTGTGGCTGGCGTCTCGTCGGGTAAGAGATTCTTCGCCGACGGCGGTCAGCAAATAAAAAAGCGTGAGGTTTCCCCCACGCTCATATGATGTCAATCCTGATGGCGCAAACTTATCCTGCCTGCTGTAGGCCCGATAAGCCTGCGCCATCGGGCATTCTACGGTTGGCGAAATATCAGGATTCCGGCGGTACGGACATGTGGCGGTATTTCACCAGAATGTCGTTCTGACGCTCCGCTTTGTTCTGCAAATCCCACAGGCCGCGATCGATCCCGTCGTTAATCAGGAAGATAACGCCCGTTTCAATCGCTGACATCAGACACAGCATCACCGGTTCATTAGAAGTGTAGCCGATTTCACCTTCCAGCAGTCGCTGGTAATCAATAAAGCGGAACACCCCGGCCTGCACTTCATAGGAAAGGATGGTCTTGCTGGTATTGACCGAAGAGAGGATCTCGCCGGTGCTGACGTTAACCACGCGCAGGTTTACCGCAATCTGGTCAAGCTGATACTGCGTATCCGCACCGATACCGAAGTACCGCGCGCCGACCCCGCCTGACTTCACGTTGCTTTCGTAACCGATAATCGACCCTTCCACCATGATATTCGCGGCGGTGAGGGACTGAAGCGGGATTCGGTTATTGATAGCTACCGTGCCGTTTTCCTGCGCTGCACGAATAATTTTGCGTTCGTTCAGCAGGTTTTGCAGTCCCTGACGCTCCAGTGGGATAAACCAGCGGGAGTCTTTCAGCGCAGTCACCAGCATCGCGGTGGCGCTCTGCGGAACGGCAGTCGAGAAGTTACTCGCCGGATAAGGTTTAAACTGGCCCGTTTCATCCTGAATATTATAAACCGAGACAAAAATCTTACCCGTTGGCATCGGCAGGTGCGTCAAATCTTTATAGCTTTGCGCACGAGGCATTAATGTCGGTTTCGCGGCTTCTTTAGGCGGGGCGGTTAAGCATCCGCTCAGTAAACATACTGCAACCAAAATAAGTAAGCGCTGCATGATTATTGTCCTTTGGTAGCTGGGGCTTAGAAATCGGTTGACTGTGTTTGCAAACCTGACACTTCAATCGTCGAGGTTTTCCCGGTTTTCCTGTCCGTGACATTAAGTCGCAGTTGCCCATCCCGGTTGGCGATATCAATGATAAAATCATTGGTCACCATTCTGCCTGGTTTGCCGGTGTTAATATTCGTCAGCAATCCGCCAAGGATTTGCGATTGAATAGCCTGCGTAAAGTTATCCAGGGCAGACGGGGTTTCAATCCCGAAGTCGTCGTAATAACTTGGGTCCTTATAAGAGTTTTGTGCCTGAGCGCTATTTAATAAAAATGCGCCGTTATTTGGGTTTCCACCAAAATTAGGATTTCGGAACTGGAATGTCATATTTCCGGCCCAACTTAATGGTGAAATAAGCATGAGCATAACTACTGCATGTTTGACACGCATGGCAGCCTCCAGACTAAATCATATTTTAGAATTCATCGCGCGCTAAATCACTCGTGCTTAATAGCGTTTGATCTATTTTCCGACGATTTAATGCTTCTTCAGTTTGCGCCAGCGCGAAGTCAACGGTTCGCTCGAAGTCTCTTTTCGTTGGGAATAAAAAAGTCTGGAATATAACGTCCTGATTTACCGTTATCGTAATCCAACTTCCCCAACGCGCACTGGGTCTTTCATTGATGGTCAAATTGCCTGTGTACTCACTTTCCCATTTGTCGCTGAAGGCGCGATAAAAATTGTGGCCGACTGATGAGACGGTATGGTCAGTTAAGAGTCCGGGAACTTCCACTTCAACTTCCGCAGCGTGAAGATTCCCTGCGGCAAGCAGTAATTCTGCTGCCACAATCCAGGTCAGATAGCGTTTCATGGCTTTATCGCCTGAGGTTATCGTTTGCCCACGAGACCGCCTGAGTACGGTTTTTAACAGCTATCTTTTTGAAAAGATTATAAAGATGTGTTTTTACCGTATTCTCGCTGATAAAAAGCGAGCGGGCGATTTCAATGTTTGAGGCGCCGATTCGCAGTTTATTGAGGATCTCTTTTTCACGATGAGTGAGAAGCGCTGATTCCGTGCTGTTGTAACGGTAGTTCCCTGAATGAGTGATCAGGTAACTGGCCAGCTTTTGCGAAAAATAGCATTCGCCTCGCAAGATCCCCTGCAAGCCGTTAACGACACGTTCTTCATCCTCCGTTGCGTAAAACACGCCATTGATATGTGGCCAGTTTTCAATATCACGGAAGGGATAGTCGTCGGGAGTATTCAACAATAACGTCTTGATATTGTTGTTTTTCCGACTCAAATTGTCTTGCCAGTAATGGATAATTTTTTTATCCGCTTCCATCATATCCAGTAAAACAATGCAGCTGGCGGATATATCATCCAGAGAACGTTGAATATTATGTAGTTTTCCGGTAACAGCCAGTGATTGCTTTAAATGCTGCAATAATGCAGTGGCCTGCAAAGATGGTTTTGTGATCAACAATAATGTATGACCATGAATACTATGGACTTCATTAAACATGATGAAACCCCACTTTTTTTAGTCGCACATCTGACAGCTGCCTCAGCTAAAATACGAGGCACCAGAAGTACTGACAGATGTTGCACTGCTGTGTGTAGAAATAAAACATCGACCCAAAAAGGGTAAAAATATTAAAACAGATGGACTACAACTGATTTCAATCTAGTCATTACAAACCTTAAAGCAAGTGTTAAACTTGTAACAAAATGTAAAATTATATATTCATATGTTAATGTGTGGATTTTTTAGAGATTAGATTTGATAGAAAAGTTGTACATGTTGCTGTTATTGCATAGATTTAAAAAATCATACAAATTATAATAACTGATTGATTTTAAATCATAATTTAAAATTATTTTTGAGTTTGTCTGACAAGTTAATTTTAAAACGTTCGACTCAGGGCCGCCTGGACATTTTTAGTGAGAAAAAAATGATGTTTGTCACGAGTTGTGACGGCGATGCAGTGTGATGCCCGGAGAAACGCATAATGATATGCAGAAAACGGTTTTTCCCTCTCACTGGCAGAAATGTTTAGCCCGCTACAGATAAGAAAATAAATTTTTCGTAAATAACAGTGGAGTCAACAGTGAATTAGCACTTTGGTGTGACGCTGAATATCAAAATACCACTCGCGGGTGAGTTATTTAAAATGTTTCCACGGACATACTCTTCATCGTAACGCGGCGTTAACAAAAAACGAATCGCGTTAACAGTCAAATTGAAATGCTTTTAAATTAACGTAATGTACGACCAGGTCCAGGGTGACAACATGAAAAACAAATTGTTATTTATGATGTTAACAATACTGGGTGCGCCTGGGATTGCAGCCGCGACAAGTTATGATCTGGCAAATGCGGAATATAATTTTGCGGTAAATGAATTAAGCAAGTCTTCATTTAATCAGGCAGCCATTATTGGTCAAAAGGGCACTCATAATAGTGCAAAAACACGCCAGGACGGCTCAAAACTTTTATCTGTTATTTCACAAGAAGGCGGAAATAACCGGGCGAAGATTGACCAGTCAGGAGCTTATAACCTTGCATATATTGATCAGGCGGGTTACGCCAATGATGCAAGTATATCGCAAGGCTCTTATGGTAATACTGCAATGATTATTCAGAAAGGTTCTGGTAATAAAGCAGATATTACGCAGTACGGTACGCAAAAAACAGCAGTTGTAGTGCAGAGACAGTCGCGCATGGCTATTCGCGTTACGCAACGTTAATACCATGACGACTTTTAAATCAATCCGATGGGGGTTTACCATGAAACTTTTAAAAGTGGCAGCATTCGCAGCAATCGTAGTTTCTGGCAGTGCTCTGGCAGGTGTTGTTCCGCAGTGGGGCGGTGGCGGCGGTCATAATAATGGCGGTAATAATTCCGGCCCTGAATCTACCCTGAGTATTTTCCAGTACGGTAGCGCAAACTCTGCTCTTGCTCTGCAAAGCGATGCTCGTAAATCAGATCTGTCCATCAAACAATATGGTCATGGTAACGGCGCAGACGTAGGCCAGGGCGCTGACAACAGCGGCATTGACCTGACCCAGAATGGGTACAGAAACAGCGCGACTATCGATCAGTGGAATGCCAAAAACTCTGATATCGTTGTGAGCCAGTTTGGTGGCCGCAACGGCGCGCTGGTTAACCAGACTGCGTCCGACTCCCAGGTATCGGTTACTCAGGTCGGCTTCGGCAACAACGCCACGGCTAACCAGTACTGATTCAGGTCGGGTACTCATAATAAACAGGGCGAAAGCCCTGTTTTTTTTCGTGAGGATATGATGAATACGCTATTACTCTTTGCCGCGCTCTCCAGCCAGATTACATTTAATACCACGCAACAAGGTGAAATTTACACCATTGTCCCCCAGGTTACGCTCAGTAAACCCTGCGTGTGCGAAGTCCAAATTTTTGCCGTTCGTGATGGGAAAGGAGGGCAAAGCCGTACACAGCAGAAAACAACCCTTTCTTTGCCCGCTAATCAACCCATTGATTTAACGAAACTCAGTTTAAATATTTCCCCGGAGGACTCGGTAAAAATTATCGTTACCGTTTCCGACGGGCAGTCGTTGCATTTGTCGCAGCAATGGCCATCTCCTGAGAAATCATCTTAATCATTTGATTTATTTGGTGATTGTTTGTGGCAGGGGATGGATTACTGTTCTATGAATTATAGAGAGGCAACAACGTCGTTTCCGTTCACCGCGAGCGTCGCAGTGGAAGGAAAACTCCGATCCTTCAAGTATGATTGATCATTGAGGAGCTATTGTATGTTTGCGTTGTGTTCGAAAAATATCCTCGGAGCAGGCCTTGGCGTCTGCATTCTCTTTTCTTCCTCTGTTACAGCTCAACAAATCACTACCGGCGGCGTTATTCATTTTCGTGGTCAGATTGTCGAACCTCCTTGTGAGGTCAGTGCCCGGCAACAAAATATTGACATGACATGCGTGAATAATGGCCAGATGAAAACTAACCGTTTTACCCTGCAACAGGTTACAACTGCCCCGCAAAGCCTTCGACAAATTGCATCCGTGAGAGTCAACTATCTCGATCCGCAACAACGTCTGGCAATTATGAGTATTGAATACCAATAAACGCATCTGTCAGAGATAAAATCGTTCGATTAAAAAACGCGATTTCATTGAAAGCCCTGCTGTACACTTAGGCTATAGGTTAAGGTAAGGGGGATCTATGAAATCGCGTATTCATGTACAACATGGCGACATAACCCAACTCACGGTAGATGTGATTGTTAATGCTGCCAACGCTTCATTACTGGGGGGCGGTGGCGTTGACGGCGCGATTCATCGTGCAGCGGGTCCGGCGCTACTGGAAGCCTGCAAAAAAGTCAGGCAGCAGCAGGGCGAGTGCCCGGCAGGACACGCAGTCATCACTCTGGCAGGCAATCTGCCGGCGAAAGCGGTGATCCATACGGTGGGGCCCGTCTGGCGTGGCGGCGATCACAACGAATCCCAGCTCCTGGAAGATGCCTATTTCAACAGTTTGCAACTGGTGCTGGCCAATGGCTACCGGTCTGTCGCGTTTCCGGCGATCAGCACCGGCGCTTACGGCTACCCACGCCCCGCCGCCGCAGAGATCGCTGTCAATACGGTTGCGGGTTTTCTTGCCCGCCACGCGCTACCTGAGCAGGTATACTTTGTCTGTTATGATGAAGAAACTGCCCGACTTTACGAGCGATTACTGACCCAACAAGGTGATGAGTGAGTTGACCCGACTTGAGCGCGCTGTTACCCCGCTGTGTGAACGTCATCCCGGCGAATGCGGCATTCTCGCCCTGGATGACAGCCTGGATGCCTTTGCCGCACGCTATCGATTAACAGAAATGGCTGAGCGCACCCTGGATGTGCAGTATTACATCTGGGAGGACGACATGTCCGGGCGTCTGCTGTTTTCGATATTATTGGCGGCGGCAAAACGCGGCGTTCATGTTCGCCTGCTGCTGGATGATAACAATACGCCGGGGCTTGATGATACGCTGCAACTGCTGGATAGCCACCCCAATATCGAAGTGCGCCTGTTTAATCCTTTCTCTTTTCGTATGCTGCGTGCGCTGGGGTATTTAACCGACTTTGCCCGGCTTAATCGGCGTATGCATAATAAAAGCTATACGGCAGATGGCGCAGTCACCATTGTCGGCGGGCGGAATATTGGCGATGCCTATTTTGGCGCAGGTGAAGAGCCGCTGTTTTCCGATCTCGACGTGATGGCGATTGGCCCTGTCGTAAAAGACGTGGCGGATGATTTTGAACGTTACTGGCACTGCAAATCGGTTTCAACGCTGCAAAAAGTGTTGTCGCTGTCTGAGCAGGAAATCACCCGACGCATTGACTTACCGGATTCCTGGTACAACGACGACATTACGCGCCGCTATTTGCATAAGCTGAAAACCAGCCACTTTATGTCCCATCTTGATCGCGGCGCTTTACCGCTGATATGGGCGAAAACCCGTTTGCTCAGCGACGATCCTTTAAAAGGCGAGGGGAAAGCGCAGCGTCATTCGCTTCTGCCGCAACGCCTGTTCGATGTGATGGGGTCGCCAACGGAACGTATCGACATTATTTCCGCCTATTTTGTTCCCACCCGGGCGGGCGTCGCGCAACTGCTGCAACTGGTGAGAAAAGGGGTCAGGATCGCGATTCTTACCAATTCACTGGCGGCGAACGATGTGGCGGTCGTCCATGCGGGCTATGCGCGGTGGCGTAAAAAACTTCTGCGCTACGGCATTGAGCTCTATGAGCTTAAACCCACTAACGGGCATGCGGCTGAACTTCACGATCGTGGTTTAACCGGTAACTCAGGCTCCAGCCTGCATGCGAAGACCTTCAGCATTGACGGGAATAAGGTTTTTATCGGTTCGCTCAATTTCGATCCCCGATCGACGTTACTCAATACCGAAATGGGGTTTGTGATTGAAAGCGAAACGCTGGCAACGCTGATTCATAACCGTTTTATGCAGAGCCAGCGTGATGACGCCTGGCAACTGCGGCTGGATCGTTGGGGAAGAATTAACTGGGTTGATCGCCACCTGCGTGACGAGGTGGTACTGAAAAAAGAACCCGCCACAGGATTCTGGAAGCGGGTTCTGGTGCGACTGGCGTCTGTCTTGCCCGTCGAATGGCTGCTTTAACGCCCTTCAGCGGGCAGCTTAACTGGCGACAGCCTTGCTGTTATCACGTTTAACCGCGGGTTTGCCCGAAAATAAAAATTTCAGTACGGGAACCCGTAAATGCAGTTCATACAGAACCAGCGCAATACCGATAACAAAGACCAGCCCGCATAAAAAGCCCAGCAGATTCGACGTAATATGCGGCGTAATATACGCGCCGAAAAACAGCGTTAGTGGATGATGCACCAGATAGATGAAAAGCGATGCATTCACAAAATAGGTGACGCGAGCGGACTGGAAATTAAGTAAACGGTGGCCCAGCGAAAAGACCACGTTAACCATCCACAATCCCATCAGCATGGTAATGACGTATTCTGTTTCATACATCCAGGCATCGCCGCTGCCATAACGCTGGTTCAGCAGGTAGGCAACGAAGGCGAGCGCCGCAGCCAGCGTGCATCCGCGTGACGGTACGGTAAACAGCGCTTTCAGCGCCGGGTTGATGAATGCCAGCGCGCCCAGGATAAAGAAAGGGAGATAAAACAGCGTTTGCATGACGACGAAATTGAACATGCCATCGCTAAGAATAGAGGGATAAATGATAAAAATGGCGCGTCTCAGCGCGGCGTAACCGACGCCAAGGATAAAGAAGATAAGCGTCAATTTGGTCATCGAAACGGCGGCGAATAACGGCTTCGTTGTGCGTTCCGCGCTTTTTTTGATTTGGCTGAATGCCCACATGCTCAGGGTTGTTAATACAACAAGCACTAATAAAAACCACAGATGAGAAATTAATTCCCAGGCCAGCGTATTGTATTTCTCATACAAAGAAAGCGTGTGCCAGTTCTCGGTTTTTCCTTTGACAAATTGCAGCATGATAAATTGCGGCAAGGTGAGTAAAGGAATGGCCGTCAGCATAGGAATACCTACGCGTTCAACACGCACTTTCCACCAGCGTTTTAATGGATAACGCAGGAATAACATGTACGAAAAATAACCGGAAATAACAAAAAAGACCTGCATGCGAAATGCGTGGACAAAATCGTTAAACAGGGTCAGCCACCATGAGGGCTCTGCGCTGTTGATATGCCAGGTATGGCTTGAATATATCAATGAGATATGAAAGGGGATCCCCAACAACATCAGCCAGGCGCGGATGGAGTCAAGAAAATATTCACGCTGTGGAGGTACTGGATTCATAGATAGATACATATTCTCAGACTTTTCGTCTTATCCCTGGGACGAATAATGTTTACATTCGGGGGCAACCCTACACGAAGTCCAACAACCTGTCTCCAGGATAAGCACGCAAAGTGAAAACAGGAGCAAAACCTGCTTAATCCATGAGCCAGCGCGCTGAACAAAGCCGGGATTCAGTTGTCGGATTGCCTGATTATCCATTAAAATGGATCGGATCGATATAAGCACACAAAGGGGGAAGTGCTTACTTATTATGAAACATAAACGACAAATGATGAAAATGCGTTGGTTGGGCGCGGCGGTAATGTTAACGCTGTACACATCGTCGAGTTGGGCGTTCACCATCGATGATGTTGCAAAACAAGCTCAATCCTTAGCCGGTAAAGGCTATGAGGCGCCGAAAAGTAACTTGCCCTCCGTTTTCCGCGACATGAAATATGCGGACTATCAGCAGATCCAGTTTAACCGTGATAAAGCGTACTGGAGCAATATCAAGACCCCATTCAAGCTCGAGTTCTACCACCAGGGTATGTACTTCGACACACCGGTCAGGATCAACGAAGTTACCGCGACGACGGTAAAAAGAATCAAATACAACCCGGACTATTTCAATTTTGGCGATGTTCAGCATGATAAAGACACCGTCAAAGACCTCGGCTTCGCCGGGTTCAAAGTGCTGTACCCGATCAACAGCAAAGACAAAAACGATGAAATCGTCAGCATGCTCGGTGCCAGCTATTTCCGCGTCATTGGCGCAGGCCAGGTCTATGGTCTTTCCGCGCGTGGTCTGGCGATTGATACCGCGCTGCCTTCCGGTGAGGAATTTCCCCGCTTTCGCGAGTTCTGGATTGAGCGTCCAAAACCGACTGACAAACGTTTGACCATCTATGCGTTGCTCGATTCCCCGCGTGCGACCGGGGCATACCGCTTCGTCATCATCCCTGGGCGTGACACCGTGGTGGACGTTCAGTCGAAAGTCTACCTGCGTGATAAAGTCGGTAAACTGGGCGTTGCGCCGTTAACCAGCATGTTCCTGTTTGGGCCGAACCAGCCGTCTCCGGCAACCAACTATCGCCCGGAATTGCACGACTCTAACGGGTTGTCTATCCATGCGGGCAACGGTGAATGGATCTGGCGCCCGCTGAATAACCCGAAACATCTTGCGGTGAGCAGCTATGCGATGGAAAACCCGCAAGGGTTCGGCTTGCTGCAACGCGGCCGCCAGTTCTCGCGCTTTGAAGATTTAGACGATCGCTATGACCTGCGCCCAAGCGCCTGGATCACGCCGAAAGGCGAGTGGGGCAAAGGGAAAATCGAACTGGTGGAAATTCCGACCAACGATGAAACTAACGATAACATCGTGGCCTACTGGACGCCGGATCAACTGCCTGAAGCAGGCAAAGAGATGAACTTCAAGTACACCATGACGTTTACCCGCGATGAAGAGAAACTTCATGCGCCGGAGAATGCCTGGGTTCAGCAGACGCGTCGCTCTACGGGCGATGTCAAACAGTCTAACCTGATTCGCCAGCCTGACGGCACCATCGCCTTCGTCGTGGATTTTGTCGGCACAGATATGAAAAAACTGCCGCAGGATACCCCTGTCACGGCGCAAACCAGTATTGGCGATAACGGTGAAATCGTTGAGAACTCAGTGCGTTATAACCCGGTGACGAAAGGCTGGCGTTTGACGCTGCGCGTAAAAGTGAAAGACGCGAAGAAAACCACTGAAATGCGTGCTGCGTTGGTGAATGCCGATCAGCCGTTGAGTGAAACCTGGAGCTACCAGTTACCTGCCAATGAATAAGACAACTGAGTATATTGACGCAATGCCGCTTTCAGACATTGAGAAAGCGGCGCTGCCGAAAACGGACATCCGCGCCGTCCATGAGGCGCTGGATGTTGAGCATCGAGCTTACTCGCGAGAAGACGATTCACCGCAGGGATCTGTTAAAGCGCGCCTTGAGCAGGCCTGGCCGGATTCGCTGGCCGAAGGGCAACTGATTAAGGATGATGAGGGACGCGATCAGTTGCAGGCAATGCCGAAAGCGACGCGTTCTTCTATGTTCCCCGATCCCTGGCGCACCAACCCGCTGGGGCGTTTCTGGGACCGCTTGCGCGGCCGGGACGTGACGCCGCGTTATCTCTCCCGCCTGACGAAAGAAGAGCAGGAGAACGAGCAAAAATGGCGTACCGTCGGGACAATCCGCCGCTACATCCTGTTGCTGCTGACGCTGGCGCAGACGGTGGTTGCAACCTGGTATATGAAGACCATTCTTCCTTACCAGGGCTGGGCGCTCATCAATCCCGCCGACATGATCGGGCAGGATCTGTGGGTCTCCTTTATGCAACTGCTGCCGTATGTGCTGCAAACCGGCATCCTGATCCTGTTCGCCGTGCTGTTCTGCTGGGTGTCTGCGGGGTTCTGGACCGCGCTTATGGGCTTCCTGCAACTGCTGATTGGCCGCGATAAATACAGTATTTCGGCGTCAACGGTGGGAAATGAGCCGCTGAATCCAGAGCACCGTACCGCGTTGATTATGCCTATCTGCAACGAGGACGTTGACCGCGTGTTCGCAGGGCTACGCGCTACGTGGGAATCGGTTAAAGCCACCGGCAACGCAGCGCATTTCGACGTCTATATCCTGAGCGATAGCTACAACCCCGATATCTGCGTGGCGGAACAAAAAGCGTGGATGGAGCTGATTGCTGAAGTGCAGGGCGAAGGACAGATTTTCTATCGCCGTCGCCGCCGTCGTGTGAAGCGCAAAAGCGGCAATATCGATGACTTCTGCCGTCGCTGGGGCAACCAGTACAGCTACATGGTGGTGCTGGACGCTGACTCGGTGATGACCGGCGAGTGTCTGAGCGGCCTGGTGCGTCTGATGGAAGCGAACCCGAATGCCGGGATCATCCAGTCGTCGCCGAAAGCGTCCGGTATGGATACGCTGTATGCACGTTGCCAGCAGTTTGCTACCCGCGTGTACGGCCCGCTGTTTACCGCCGGGCTGCACTTCTGGCAGTTAGGCGAATCGCATTACTGGGGCCACAACGCGATTATTCGCGTGAAGCCATTCATCGAACACTGTGCGCTTGCGCCGCTGCCGGGCGAAGGATCGTTCGCGGGTTCCATCCTCTCGCACGACTTCGTGGAAGCGGCGTTAATGCGTCGTGCAGGGTGGGGCGTCTGGATTGCCTACGACCTGCCGGGTTCGTATGAAGAACTGCCGCCGAACCTGCTGGATGAACTTAAGCGTGACCGCCGCTGGTGTCATGGCAACCTGATGAACTTCCGCCTGTTCCTGGTGAAAGGAATGCACCCGGTTCACCGTGCGGTGTTCCTGACGGGGGTTATGTCTTACCTGTCGGCGCCGCTGTGGTTTATGTTCCTGGCGCTTTCCACCGCTTTGCAGGTAGTTCATGCGTTGACCGAACCGCAATACTTCCTGCAACCGCGCCAGCTGTTCCCGGTCTGGCCGCAGTGGCGCCCCGAACTGGCGATTGCGCTGTTTGCATCCACGATGGTGCTGCTGTTCCTGCCGAAGCTGCTGAGTATTATGCTCATCTGGTGTAAGGGCACAAAAGAGTATGGCGGATTTGTGCGCGTAACGCTGTCGCTGCTGCTGGAAGTGCTGTTTTCTGTGCTGCTGGCGCCGGTACGCATGTTGTTCCACACGGTGTTTGTGGTGAGCGCATTCCTCGGCTGGGAAGTGGTCTGGAATTCACCGCAGCGTGACGATGACTCTACTCCGTGGGGTGAAGCCTTCATGCGTCACGGTTCCCAGCTGCTGCTCGGCCTGGTATGGGCGGTTGGCATGGCCTGGCTGGATTTACGTTTCCTGTTCTGGCTGGCGCCGATTGTCTTCTCGCTGATCCTGTCGCCGTTTGTGTCCGTGGTTTCCAGCCGTTCAACGGTAGGCTTGCGCACCAAACGCTGGAAACTGTTCCTCATCCCGGAAGAGTATTCCCCGCCGCAGGTGCTGGTGGATACTGACAAATACCTGGCGATGAACCGCAATCGCACGCTGGATGACGGCTTTATGCACGCGGTGTTTAATCCGTCGTTTAACGCGCTGGCTACGGCGATGGCTACGGCCCGTCACCGCGCCAGTAAGGTGCTGGAGATTGCGCGCGACCGCCATGTGGAGCAGGCGCTGAATGAAACGCCGGAAAAACTGAATCGCGACCGCCGTCTGGTGTTGTTGAGCGATCCGGTGACGATGGCGCGTTTACACTATCGCGTCTGGAATTCACCGGAAAGATACTCATCGTGGGTTAACTACTATCAGGGTATCAATCTGAACCCACTGGCGTTGCAGAAGAAGTAAGCCGTAGCGGCCTGATAAACGTGGCGTTTATCAGGCCGACAAATATGCGCTGACAATTATCTGAAAATACCGGCCTGCTGCCGGTATTTTTTTATACTGAACAAAACGACGAATGAGGTATCCGGTGCGAATAATCGTGGTTGGCGTAATGGCGCTACTTCTGAGTGGGTGCGGCAGCATCATTAGCAGGACGATCCCCGGACAAGGGCACGGCAATCAATACTATCCCGGCGTGCAGTGGGATGTCCGGGATTCCGCGTGGCGCTATGTCACGGTTCTCGATCTGCCGTTTTCACTGGTTTTTGATACGCTGCTGCTGCCGCTGGATATACACCACGGCCCTTATGAGTAGTTAACGCTCATCCCACTCATCCGCCGCAGTCTGGCCTTCTTCGGTATCCAGAGGCGGCTCAAGCTGAAATTCACCGTCATCCCACTCATGCAGAGTGTTCTCTTCCAGCCACTCCTGACGAATCTCTATCTCATCATAATCGCCGTCAAAGACGCTTTGCGCCGCTTCGCCACTCAGCATTGGCAGACATTCGCCTTCTTCGCCTTCATCGGCAAAAAACTCGGCTTGCCACATGATGTCGCCATCCTGTAGCACGTATTTCTGGATATTGAGTTGTTGAACATTGGCTTCATCTTGTTCGAGTTCCGGGTTGTCAGCCAGAAACTCTTCACGGGCTGCATCAATGGCTTCTTCCAGCGTGGCGTACATAGTCATCACTGTCTCCCTTTGATTTGATGAGGTATTCAGGGAAAGAATAGCTGATTCTCCGGTTTTGCAAGTATGAAAGCGCAAAAATCATTTTGCCGCGAGGGTCTCTCTGCGCCGCCGCAGGCTGTTCCACGAATAAATTGCGTTGAACAACACGACGCCTGCGGTGACGCAAAACACGGCGCGAAAACCGTAGCTGGCAGAAATAGCCGCCCCCATTAACGGGCCTGTGACGTTGCCAATATCGCGAAATGACTGGTTGTAACTGAAGATGCGCCCGGCGATCTGATTGCTGGCGTTATAGACCAGCAGAGTCTGTACGGCAGGGAGCAGGGCGCCGTCCGCCGCGCCAAGTAAAAAGCGCAGCACGCCAAGCTGCCAGGGCGTTTGTACGAATGACATCGGGATCAGCAGCAGGACAGAGATAATCAGGGCGGTAATCAGGATCTTTTCGGGGCCAATGCGATCGCCCAGTTTGCCGAGCCGGGGCGCGCTGAGCAACGCCGCCACGCCGGGCACCGAGGCGATCATTCCGCTGATAAATGCGATATTGCTGACGTTACCGGCTAACTCTCGCACATATAACGTCAGAATAGGCGCGATCGATCCGGTTGCAACCTGAATGATCAGCGTGGTGACGAACAGACTCAAAACCAGCTTTGGGTTTTTTAGTGAGCCAACGACCTCCCGGACGTGCAACATCTCCTTTTTGCTGACAGGCTGAAAACGCTCGCGAATAAAAAAGAGCGTCAGTAAGAAACAGACCAACAGCACGCTGGCGGTGATGAAAAAGACAGGGCGTAATCCGTACTGGTCGGCAAGTAATCCGCCCGCCAGAGGGCCGAGCAACGCGCCGCTGACGCCGCCAGTAGAAAGCGTTCCTAACGCCCAGCCGCTCTTATTACGCGGCACCTGAGTGGCGATAAGCGCATTTGCGTTTGGCACAAATCCGCCGAGCAGACCTAACAATGCGCGCAGGATCAGAAACTGCCAGATGTTCTGCGCCAGCCCCATCAGCAGCATAACCATCGCCATGCCGAGGGCTGAGCGCAGCAGCATGATCTTTCGCCCTTTGCGATCGGCCAGCCCGCCCCAAAAAGGCGAGGCAATAGCGGAAAACAGGAAGGTGATACTGAAAACCAGCCCCGACCACATATTCAGCGCGCTGTGGCCCGTTACGCCGAGCTGCTCAACGTAGAGGGGTAAAAATGGCATCACCAGGCTAAACGCCGCGCCGGTCAAAAAACAGCCCAGCCAGGCTACGGTGAGATTGCGTTTCCAGTTTATGGGGACATCAGAGGGTGACATAGCGATCCGCAGTGTGATGCGCTGTTTGCGCTATCATCAGAATAAAAATAAGGCAATACTCTCTTATTATGCGCCTGCCTGCTGAGGGCGGCAATGTGAGTAGCTTTTAAAGCTAAAAGAGGCGATGAAAAGGTGCAACCGTCGCCCGCTGCACCTGATAAATCAGTAACGGGAAGGCATACCTTCAGGACGCGTTTTGAAACGGCGGTGCAACCACATGTATTGCTCGGGCGCCATCATGATGCATTTCTCTACGATCGTGTTCATCCAGGCCGCGGTGGTTTCGGCGTCATCCAGCGGTGGTGAGCATTCCGGCGGCAGGAGAATCAGCTCATAGCCTTTGCCATCGGGTTTACGACGCGGAACAAACGGCACCAGACAGGCGTTGGACATCCGGGAGAGCATCCAGGTTCCTGACGTGGTGGCGGCCTGTTCCACGGCAAACAGCGGGACAAACACGCTGGCGCGCGGGCCATAGTCATGATCCGGCGCATACCAGACCACTTCACCTTTTTTTAGCGCTTTGATCATGCCTTTCAGGTCTTTGCGATCGAGCATCGACTTGTTGGAGCGCATACGTCCCCAGGTTTGTAGCCAGTCGAGCAACGGATTGTCATTCGGACGATAAACGCCAATGCCAGGCTGTTGCAAACCAAACTGGCGCGCGCCCAGCTCCAGCGTCAGAAAGTGCAGGCCAACCAGCAGAATCCCTCGCTCCCGGGCCTGAACGTCGCGGATATGCTCAACGCCGCTGACATCTGTCCAGCGTGAAATACGGCGGTCGGACCAGAACCAGGCCATGCCGGTTTCCATCACGCCCATCCCGACAGACTCGAAGTTCTTCACCACCATCTGGTGGCGTTCTTGCTCGCTCATCTGCGGAAAGCACAATTCAAGATTACGATAGGCGATGCGGGCGCGGCGCTTCATAAAACGCAACGCCAGACGTCCCATTGCACAACCCAGTTTGTAAATCACCGGGTAGGGCAATTGCACGACCAACCAAAGAGCACCAATACCCAGCCAGGTTAACCAATAACGTGGATGCAGTAGCGCAACGGAGAACTTAGGTAAATTCGTCATCTCTATCCTGTCTGTAAACGAGCAATTCCCTGTATTGTCGCATTTTTTCGTGTACAGCAAAAATTTGTGGTTGGAGAACGACGATAAAAGCGGCAATTGTTGTTAATTTCTTAGTATGAAGAATGAAATGTAGCGCAAAATGTGTGGATGTAAATTGGCGATGTTTGCTTTATGATGCCGCCCGATTTCATTTTTACTGATTGCAGGATACGTACACCATGCCAGTGTTACACAACCGCATTTCGAACGATGCGCTTAAAGCCCGGATGTTAGCTGAAACGGAGCCGCGCACGACCATCTCTTTTTATAAATATTTCACGATCGTCGATCCGCAGAGCACGCGCGACGCGTTGTACCAGATGTTTACCTCGCTGAATGTTTTTGGTCGCGTTTATCTGGCGCGTGAAGGCATTAACGCACAGATCAGCGTGCCGCAAAGTCAGGTCGCGGCGTTTCGTGAGCAGCTGTATGCGTTTGATCCCGCATTAAACGGCTTGCGTCTGAATATTGCGCTGGACGATGACGGTAAGTCCTTCTGGGTGCTGCGTATGAAAGTACGTGAGCGGATTGTGGCTGATGGTATCGACGATCCGAATTTTGATGCCAGCGACGTTGGCGAGTACCTGAAAGCGGCGGAAGTGAACGCCATGCTGGACGATCCTGATGCCGTGTTTATCGACATGCGTAACCACTACGAATATGAAGTGGGGCATTTCGAAAATGCGCTGGAAATTCCGGCTGATACGTTCCGCGAACAGTTGCCAAAAGCTGTTGAAATGATGCAGGAGCATAGAGACAAGAAAATCGTCATGTATTGTACGGGCGGTATTCGTTGTGAAAAAGCCAGCGCCTGGATGAAGCATAACGGTTTTAACAAAGTGTGGCACATTGAGGGCGGCATCATTGAGTACGCGCGTAGGGCGCGCGAGCAGGGACTGCCGGTGCGTTTCATTGGTAAGAACTTTGTGTTTGATGAGCGCATGGGAGAGCGGATCTCTGATGAGGTTATCGCGCATTGTCACCAGTGCGGCACACCGTGCGACAGCCATACCAACTGTAAAAATGATGGTTGCCATCTGCTGTTTATTCAGTGCCCGGCTTGCGCCGAGAAGTTTAAAGGCTGCTGTAGCGAGCTGTGCTGTGAAGAGAGCAGTTTGCCGGAAGAGGAACAGCGCCGTCGCCGCGCTGGCCGTGAGAATGGCAATAAAATCTTCAATAAATCGCGTGGCCGCCTGAATACCCAACTGGGCATTCCCGACCCGGCGGAATAACGTAGCGCCATCCGGCATTACGCCCGGTGGCGCTTCGCTTACCGGGCCTACAATGTGTGCTGAAGGCGACGCTGTCATCCGGCATTATGCCCGGTGGCGCTCCGCTTACCGGGCCTACAATATGTGCTGAAGGCAATGCCGTCATCCGGCATTATGCCCGGTGGCGCTTTGCTTACCGGGCCTACAATGTGCGTTGCTGTAGGCCGGATAAGGCGAAGCCGCCATCCGGCATTCGTTACTTCTGCTGTACGCCTTCCACCGAGATAATCAGATCGACTTCCTGCGATGCAGGGCCGAGGTCGGTGGTGATGTTGAAGTCTTTCAGCTTAATTTTACCTTCCGCTTCAAAGCCCGCGCGCTTCCCGCCCCACGGATCGTCACCCTGGCCGATCAGCTTCGCTTCCAGCGTGACCGGTTTGGTGACGCCATTGAGCGTCAGGTCGCCGGTGATATCCAGCTCGTCGCCATCTTTTTTCACGCTGGTCGAGGTAAACGTCGCCTGCGGGAATTTCGCCACGTTCAGGAAATCAGCGCTACGCAGGTGCTTATCACGCTCCGCATGGTTGGTATCAACGCTGTTGGTGTTAATGGTGACGTTCACTTTATCCGCTGCCGGATTTTTTTCATCGAAGGTAAATGTCCCGTCGAAATCTTTGAACGTCCCGTACAGCCAGCTGTAACCCAGGTGCTGGATACGGAAGTTAACGAAGGCGTGTTGTCCCTCTTTATCAATTTTATAGTCTGCCGCGATTGCAGAACCAGTGGTGAATAACAGGGAAGCAAAAGTCAGTCCCAGCAGGCTTTTTTTCATTTTTCAACTCCATAGTCAGGCGACGATCTCCCCAGCATACGCTTCAGGGTGTCGTCTTTATCGATGAAATGGTGCTTCAGGGCCATTAGCCCATGCAGAACAGACAAAATCACAACGCTCCAGGCCAGCCACAGGTGCAGGCTACCGGCAAGATCGGCCTGAGCGCCCGCGTCGGCCAGCGTGGCGGGCACGTCAAACCACCCAAACACGCTGATCGGTTTGCCGTCGGCGGTTGAGATCAGATAGCCGCTGATCACAATGGCGAAGAGCAGAAGATACAGCGCAAGGTGGCCCACCGCCGCACCCAGACGGGTCAGGCGTGAATAGCTTTTCAGCGCCTTTGGCGGTGGTGAGACGAAACGCCAGAAAACACGTATAACCAGCCCCATCATTAGCAGGATGCCGATACTTTTATGCAATTCCGGCGCCTGGTGATACCAGCCATCGTAATAGCTGAGCGTCACCATCCATAAACCCAGGGCAAACATGCCGTATACAACAATGGCGACCAGCCAGTGAAGCAATACAGAAATGGCGCCATAGCGCTGAGGAGTATTTTTGAATTGCATAAACACACCAATGGATATTTCAGGAGAGAATGAAAATGACCTGTTAGAGACATTAATGCAACTAATAAATAACAATCATGGCGATATTTGTTTTTATTTCAATAAAATTGATTGAATTTGTCATTCTGCGTCAGAAGATTCGAGGTGATTAGCGGTTTTATCTATATAGGGCAGGAGGGCGGGAGGTTTCTTATTGGTCAAATTATTACAATGAAAGTTAGAGTAATCTCAGGTTTTGTCAATTTTTGTCAGCTGAAATAAATTAAAAGAACATGATATAAATAATGTCCATGATGGCCAGCAGCGACCATAAAATAACGTAGAGCATAAAATGCTCACGAATATTATTGATCAGATAGTGAAAAATACGACGCACAGCCTGACTCCTCAAAAAGAAACGGCCCCGTTTGCGAGGCCATTGGGTCATTATTGCGTAAAGCGGTTCAGTTTGAATGGCGTCAGGTCAAAAGCCGGCGATTTACCCTGCGCGAAATCGGCGGCAATCTCACCCAATACCGAGGCGAACTTAAAGCCGTGGCCGCTCAGACCGGTGACGATCAGCGTATTATCATGTCCCGGTAATGTATCGATAATAAAATCTTCATCCGGGGAATTATCATAGGTACAGGCGGCGCCGTTCAGGCAGCAGCCAATGCCGGGCAGGATAGTGCGCAGGAAGGGGAACGCTTCGGAACCATCGCTGGCGACGGCGGCAAACGGCTTGCGCTCTTCCGGTGAGTGAATCAACTGACCACCGTTGTGTTTTCCTATTTTTAATGCGTCGTTTTCGGCGGGAAAACCGTAATACTGATCGCCGTTCGGGAGTTCTCCAGTGAACGCCGGGAAGTTATTTTTCATGCTGTAGCGCCCGTCAGCCTGATACCAGGCAAAAACTTTACGAACGGGTTGGATGGGGAGTTCCGGCACCAGCGCCTGTACCCATGTACCGGCACTGATCAACACTTTCTTCGCGCGGTATTCGCCGTCAGCGGTTTCAACGGTAACGCCGTCGCTATCGTGATGAAGGGCGGTGACGGGGCAGTTAAAGAGCTGCGCACAGCCAGCCTCTTCGGCAAGGCGAACCCAGGTTTTGATCGCCAGTTCACTGCGCAGAAAACCGGAGTCCGTTTCGAACAGGCCAATGTAGTTGTCAGGGACGCGAATTTCAGGCCAGCGTGCCATGATGGCGGCGGCATCCAGTTGTTCAACGTTCAACTGCCATTGCTGTGCGCTATGCGCCACGTTCGCCAGAAATGGCGAGTCCGCCGGGCCGAGGTTTATGACGCCGGAGCGGACGAAGATGGGATCTTCATTATGCGTTGAAAGCTCTTCCCATAACGTTTGCGCACGCAGCACCAGAGGAACGTATTTCTCACCCTCGCCATAAGCGTGACGGATTAACCGGGTATCGCCGTGATGGCTGCCCTGTTGATGTGGCGGCATATGGGCATCTGTCATCAGAACCTTCAGTCCGGCGCGAGTGGCATAATATCCGGCTGCGGCGCCGACGGAACCGCTGCCAATAATGATTAAGTCGTATTTCATCAGCTTCTCTCTGCTATCGCGATTATTGCAGGGTAAATAAGTGAATTGAGATATACAAGTTATACTCGTCATGCTTTCGGATTGCCGTCGCGGCGGCGCGTTTGTCGGCCGATTTTCTGTCAGTGGAATTATTAAGGGTATGAAACGATAAAGGCACCTTTTAAGGTGCCTTTGGGTGGAGGGGTCGCGTCACGTTAATGACGGCGATACTCATTTTCCTGGTAATCGCCAGATTCAATTTTGGCGATGCCTGCTTCTAATATCGAAATAAATTGTCTGGCAACATCGGTGGTTAACCAGAGCGTCTGACCAACTTCAGTCCCATCAGGGTCAGGGCGATTCGGGGTCTGGTAGTGCAAACGCAACATCAGCGCATCATAGCTGTCAACGGTGCTGATGTCCCATCCTACAAGCGGATGAGTCTGAATGACTTCATTATTCTTTTCCATTATGCCCCCTAATACGTGTTACAAGACAACGGTTTTCGAGGTTCAATGCGTGTTTTTTTCTGAAGCAACTTCAGTATATCAATAAATAAGGCTATTCACTGGAAATTTAAAGGGTGACAGAATAAATTTCTTCTTTTTAAGAATTATGTGCACAATAAAACAGCATGTTATTCATATTTTTTTGGCATGTTGTGCAGTTATTTTGAGTAATGGATTAAAAAGCGACCAGTTGCGCAAATAAAAAAGCCGGGGCGACCCGGCAAAAACGAACATTACTGCATATCATTTTTTATTCATTGACGAACCAGTCATCCGCGCTTTCCCAGGTTTCCTGTAGGATTTCGCTGATGCGTTCTTTATCCTCTTTTGTCGCGCCAATGACCGACAAATTGTTGGCTGCGGCATAACGGACGACAACATTGCCCGCGTTATCTGGAAAAGAGTGATGGATACGGCGGGAGAGTTCACCGGCCAGCGCGTCAATCGCGCCAGCAGGCAAAGGTGACGTTTTCGCTATAGTGACTTCAATACGCATAATGGCCCCCTGTTGAATATACTGTGTATTTATACAGTTAACCTTTCCGGCTTACAACAGTTGGCCACATTTTTTTTATTATTTTACTGACCAGCGTACGCGCTCGCCGCCGAGGAAGGGCACCAGTGAGTCATCGGCAAGCGTGATGCTTTCCGGGACGAGCTGCTCTTCGCGTACCAGTTCAACGTAGGTTTCATTGACCGGCAGGCCGTAGAACCGTGGCCCATTGAGTGAGCAGAACGCTTCAAAATGCGCGAGGGCGTTCATCTCTTCAAAGACCGTAGCGTAGCTGCCAAGCGCCGTCGGGGCATTAAAGCAGCCTGCGCAGCCACAGCTGGTTTCTTTCCGATGACGGGCGTGCGGCGCGGAGTCGGTACCGAGGAAGGCGCGGCTAAATCCGCTGGCGACCAGTTCACGCAAGGCCTGCTGGTGGACGTTACGTTTGAGGATCGGCAGGCAATACAGATGCGGGCGAATGCCGCCGACCAGCATATGGTTGCGATTAAACAGCAGATGCTGTGGCGTGATGGTGGCGGCTAACAGCTCGTTGCCGTCGCGAACGTACTCTGCGGCATCTTTGGTGGTAATGTGCTCAAATACAACCTTCAACGCCGTCAGACGGTGGCGCAGCGGCTCCATCACCGTTTCAATAAACCGTGCTTCGCGGTCAAAAATATCGATATCAGCATGGGTAACTTCGCCGTGTACCAGCAACGGCATGCCGAGTTTTTCCATGCGCTCCAGTACCGGCATGATCGTATCGACAGAGGTGACGCCGTGGCTGGAGTTGGTGGTCGCGTTGGCCGGATAGAGTTTTGCTGCGGTAAAGACGCCTTCGCGGAATCCGCGCTCAAGCTCATCAGGATCAAGCGTATCCGTTAAGTAGCAGGTCATCAGTGGGGTAAAGTCATGCCCGGCAGGAACGGCATCAAGAATGCGCTGGCGGTATGCGATGGCCGCATCGACCGTCGTAACAGGCGGCGCCAGGTTCGGCATCACTATCGCGCGGCCATAAATTTCACTGGTGTAAGGCACGACAGTTTTTAACATGTCGCCATCGCGAAGGTGAACGTGCCAGTCGTCTGGGCGGCGGATCTTTAAAACCTGGGATGGTGCAGTCATTAATATGCTCCGGCTGGGGGGATAGTCATTTTTGCCGGAAACCAAGGATAAGCGGAAACGTTTTCGTTTGCACGAAAAAAAAGGGCGCAAATGCGCCCTGGTGCGTTAGTCGGTGAACGGGATGATGATTTCGCCCGGTTTAACCTCTATGCCTTTGGCATATTTTTTCGCCAGCGCTTCGCCTTTGCTGCTGTCTTCACGCAAAACGTAGGCCGGTTGTTGATTAAAATAATTACGCAACGACTGATTCAGGTAAGGCATCAGCGTTTGCAGCACCGATTGCATTTTTTCCGGCGTTACGGTTGCATCCACCACTTCCATTTCTTGCAGATAAATCGCGCCTTTTTCTTTGTTAAAGACCGGTAGCGCTTTCAGCTTCAGTTTCATGGTGGCTTTCTGGCTGCCAAACAGGGAGCTCATATCCAGGTTCGCATCACCGGTTAGCGTGACTTTGTTGGGCTCTTCCCGGCCAATCTGGCTGCTGAGATTCGTCAGTACAATATGCGCATCCGCGATGCCCGGTAAGCCAATGTCTTTGGAAAAATTATTCCGTTTTTCAAGCGCCTGATTAATTTCTTGCTCGCTTACCGTGTACTGCGTGAGTTGGTTGCAGCCAACCAACAGGCCGCTAACCAACAATGCAGCGGCAAAGACAATCTTTTTCATGGGGTTCCTCAACATGATGCCCGTGTCGTAATCCTGACACAAAGCAGCATGTGGCACCAGCACGCCGCGCACCAGCAGAAAAAACTGAAAGGGTGGCGGCATGGCGCCTCCACCCACAAACATTAGAGGGCCATAGACGATAACAGGTTGATTTGCGTCTGTTTTGCCATGTTATCACGGTAATCAGCGACCCGGGTTGGCCAGTTTATGCCTGCGACCAGCGTCAGGTTACGTAATAACGGGAACAGATGAATATCGTCTTCAGACAGTTCACCGTTCACGGCATTAGGCTGCACAATCAATTTATCCAGCGCGCGCAGATCGTCGCTGATGTTTTTGATGAGCCCGCTGGAATGCGCCAGATTTTCGCCAAAGTCGCCAATCATGGCCTCTTTTTTCTCGGTGAAGTACTTCCGCGCCGATGGCGTGGAAAACTCATCAAATGCCGATTTTGCGAAACGCGGAAGGAGCAGGCGATTGGCGTAACCGTTAACTTTGCGTAGCCACTCATCAATCGCGGGGTTCTGTTTTCCGATCAGCAAGGGTTTGCCGTCAAGGTTGTCCACATAATGGACGATATCCATACTTTCGGGCAGATAACGGCTGTCGTCCTTTTGCAAAATGGGCGCCATTTTTTTGCCGATCATGCGGGTGGGCGTTGCGTCGTCGTCGTTTGCCAGGACGTTTAGCTCAACGGGAATATTTTTCAGGCCGAAAATCATGCGGGCTTTGATGCAGAAAGGGCAGTGATCGTAAATATAAAGCTTCACGTTTCTCCTCCATTTAACTGTCGGTTCTCTTTCAGTATGGAGGAGATGAAAGCAGGTATCAAATCAGGCGCCTGGCTCCAGCATGCCGCGTGGCGTCCGTTTGTGGCTGAATTGCCAACCGAGCGCAAGAAAGGTCATGATTCCGATTACCCCAAGCATCATCCAGGGCAGTTCAGGCTGTTGCAGCGCTTTCCCCATATCGAACAACCATCCTCCGCCGATATACCCTATCGCGCCGCCAATGGCTAAACCCAGTCGACTGAAGCCCATATAGCTGCCACGCGCCCGCGCATCGGCCAGCGAGGCGCTGAGCGTTTCACGCGCCGGTTCCGCAATGACCGAACCGATATAGAACGTGCAAATGAGCGTGAAGAGCTGCTGTAAATTACCGACCAGCCCGACAGGCAACATACTGAGCGACATCAGCAGCAGTCCGGCCATCAGGCGGTGCTCCAGGCGAAAACGTTTCTCGCTCCAGCGGGCGATTGGATAGAGCAGCGTCAGCGAGAGGCAGGCTTCGATCGCATACATCCACTTGACGGCGGACGGTGATCCCGCGATGTCATTGACCATGATGGGCAGCATCAGCATCACCTGTACGGCCAGCATGTAGTATCCCGCCAGGGTCAGCACGTAAGTCACGAACCGTTTGTCCGCCATGACGCGCCCCATGCCCTCGCGTACCGGGATTTTCACCGTTGACAGCTTCCACGCCGGAAGCAGCCAGGCGTTAAACGCGGCGCACAAAACGAACAGTACCGCCCCCGTCGCGCATACCAGACGAAAGTCATACTGCAACAACCAGCTACCCAATAGCGCGCCAGTCACGGCGCCCGCGCTGTCCTGCATCATCAACAGCGAAAAGAAACGACCGCGTTGTTCAGGGCGAATCAGCTTGACGACCAGCGCAGAGCGCGGCGGATCGAAAAGGGTGCCGCCAAGCCCGGAAAGAAAGCAGGAAAACCAAAGCAGCCAGGGCTCATGGGCGATCCCCATCGTCGCGAATCCGGCTGCGCGCATAAGCATCCCGGTAACAATCATTGGCTTCGCGCCAAAACGGTCGGCAATCGCGCCGCCAAAAATGCCCAGCCCTTGCTGGATGAACTGGCGCAGTCCGAGCGCAATGCCGACCATCAATGCCGCCCAGCCCATCTGGTCGACAAAGCGAATGGAGATCAGTGGAAACACCACGAAAAAGCCTAATACGACCAGCATATTATCGATGAGCAGGAAATATTTACCCAGGTTCCTGGCCTGCGAGACACGCGACATTTCCCCTCCCGGGAAAGACACTCGTCATCCTTCACGTCGCAGGCGCGTCGGCGGCGTTCGCGCTCCCCGGCCACGTATTTCTGTGCGCTTTCAGGGAGTGACTCGCTTGCCGCCGTCCTGCAACTCGAATTCTGTTGAGTTTAAAAGGTGAGCACCTTCTATTCTGCGGTGTCGGCGCGTTTTTTCCCACCTTTGCCGGGACAATATTTTTTTATCAAAAGTCCATCTTGATAGAGAGTTTTCATCAAAATGTGTGAATAAGCCAAAAAATGACGATTTGCACTTTTCACAGAGCGTACAGGCGCAGGTATAGTAACGTTATCAGGGTGTGAAGACGTTACGGGAAGGAGTAGGTATAGAATGTTTGGCTATCGCAGTAACGTGCCAAAAGTACGCTTAACAACCGACCGTCTGGTTGTGCGTTTAGTACATGAGCGTGATGCCTGGCGTCTGGCCGATTATTACGCGGAAAATCGTCATTTTTTAAAACCCTGGGAACCCGTTCGTGATGAAAGCCACTGCTATCCTTCGGGCTGGCAGGCGCGTCTGAGCATGATCGCCGAGTTTCATAAACAGGGTTCAGCGTTCTATTTCGCGCTGCTCGACCCGGAAGAGAAAGAGATCATCGGCGTGGCCAATTTTTCTAACGTAGTGCGTGGCTCATTCCACGCCTGTTATCTGGGATACTCCATCGCACAAAAGTGGCAGGGGCAGGGGCTGATGTATGAGGCCTTAACCTCGGCGATTCGCTATATGCAGCGCACGCAACATATTCACCGTATTATGGCGAACTATATGCCGCATAATAAGCGCAGCGGCGACTTGCTGGCGCGACTCGGCTTTGAAAAAGAAGGGTATGCGAAAGATTACCTGTTGATTGACGGACAGTGGCGCGATCATGTGCTGACGGCGTTGACGACGACTGAATGGACCCCCGGTCGCTAAGGAGAGGACGATGAAATACGAACTAACCGCCACTGAAGCGCGAGTGATTGGCTGCCTGCTGGAAAAACAGGTGACAACGCCGGAGCAGTACCCGCTCTCGGTTAACGGCGTGGTTACCGCCTGCAATCAAAAAACCAACCGTGAACCGGTAATGAACTTATCGGAACATGAGGTGCAGGAACAGCTTGATAATCTGGTGAAACGCCATTTTCTGCGAACGGTGAGCGGCTTCGGCAATCGCGTCACCAAATATGAACAGCGCTTCTGCAACTCCGAGTTTGGCAATCTTAAACTGAGTCCGGCGGAGGTGGCGCTGATTGCCACGCTGCTGTTGCGTGGCGCCCAGACGCCAGGTGAACTGCGCAGCCGTGCATCCCGCATGTATGAATTTAGTGATATGGCAGAAGTGGAATCGACGCTGGAACAGCTTGCCGCCCGTGACGACGGCCCTTACGTAGTGCGCCTGGCGCGCGAAGCGGGTAAGCGTGAAAGCCGGTATATGCACCTGTTTTGCGGCGAAGTCGATGAGCCGGTGAGTTCAGATGACGCGCCGCAGGCGGCGTCGGGCGATCTGCATGCGCGCGTTGAGGCGCTGGAAGGCGAAGTCGCGGAGCTGAAACAGCGCCTTGATTCGCTCCTGGCGCACCTGGGAGACTAACGTGAAAAAATTACGTATCGGTGTTGTTGGGTTAGGGGGGATCGCCCAAAAAGCCTGGTTGCCCGTACTGGGCGCATCCGGCGACTGGACGCTACAGGGGGCCTGGTCTCCTTCGCGGGATAAGGCGCTGCGCATTTGTGAAAGCTGGCGGATGCCGTACGTTGAGTCGTTGCCAGCGCTGGCGTCAACCTGCGACGCCATTTTCGTCCACTCCAGCACGGCGACGCATTATGAGGTGGTGAGCGAACTGCTCAATGCCGGGGTTCATGTCTGCGTCGATAAACCGCTGGCGGAAAACCTGCGCGATGCGGAACGGCTGGTGGCGTTGGCCGCGCGCAAAAATTTGACGCTAATGGTCGGGTTTAACCGACGCTTCGCTCCGCTCTACCGTGATCTGAAAGCGCAACTGGGCGCCGCCGCTTCTGTCCGTATGGATAAACACCGGACGGACAGCGTCGGGCCGCATGATTTGCGTTTCACGCTGCTGGATGACTACCTGCACGTTGTGGACATCGCGCTGTGGCTGACGGACGGCAAGGCGCAACTGAACGGCGGCACGTTGCAGACCAACGATCTTGGCGAGATGCTGTATGCCGAACACCATTTTTCGACGGATCAGTTGCAAATCACCACCAGTATGCACCGTCGCGCCGGGAGTCAGCGTGAATGTGTGCAGGCGGTGACGGACGGCGGCCTGTTTGATGTGACGGACATGCGCGAATGGCGCGAGGAACGCGGTCAGGGCGTGGTGCATAAACCTATTCCGGGCTGGCAGACAACCCAGGAACAACGGGGATTTGCCGGATGCGCCCGTCATTTTATTGAATGCGTGCAAAATCAGACGGTTCCTGAAACGGCGGGCGAACAGGCGATTCTGGCGCAGCGCGTCGTAGAGAAACTCTGGCGCGAGGCAATGAGCGAATAACGCCCTGTAACATCTGGCTGTAGTAATTCATCATAATCCAGGTACTATATGCCAACTCAAAATAACACCTCTTTCTGACAGAGAATGATGGCAAACCGTGGATCGTTCTGTCGGCCTGATAAGACGTTTGTACGTGGTTATCAGGCACAGAGATATTGCCGGATGGCGGCGTAAACGCCTTTATCCGGCCTGCGGTCGGCCATGCAAGGGTTTTGCTCCAGGGTCTGGAATACAACACTGATGAATTTATTAAAATCGCTGGCTGCCGTCAGCTCGATGACCATGTTTTCGCGCGTGCTTGGTTTTGCGCGTGACGCGATTGTCGCCAGAATTTTTGGCGCAGGGATGGCGACCGACGCCTTTTTCGTGGCATTCAAGTTACCGAATCTGTTGCGGCGCATTTTTGCCGAAGGGGCATTTTCCCAGGCGTTTGTGCCGATCCTTGCAGAATACAAGAGCAAGCAGGGCGAAGAGGCGACCCGGGTTTTTGTCTCCTATGTCTCCGGCCTGCTGACCCTGGCGTTAGCCGTGGTGACGGTGGCCGGTATGCTCGCCGCGCCGTGGGTGATCATGGTAACCGCGCCGGGTTTTGCTGATACCGCTGATAAATTCGCCCTGACCACCAAACTGCTGCAAATCACCTTTCCGTATATTTTGCTGATTTCGCTGGCCTCGCTGGCGGGCGCGATCCTCAACACCTGGAACCGTTTCTCGATTCCTGCGTTTGCGCCCACATTTCTGAACATCAGTATGATCGGCTTTGCGCTGTTTGCCGCGCCGTATTTTAATCCTCCCGTACTGGCGCTGGCCTGGGCGGTGACGGTGGGCGGCGTGCTGCAACTGGTTTACCAGCTTCCTCATCTGAAGAAAATTGGGATGCTGGTATTGCCGCGCATCAATTTTCGTGACGCAGGCGCGATGCGCGTTGTGAAGCAAATGGGCCCGGCGATCCTCGGCGTTTCGGTAAGCCAGATATCTCTGATCATCAACACCATTTTCGCCTCGTTTCTGGCTTCCGGTTCGGTCTCCTGGATGTATTATGCTGACCGACTGATGGAGTTCCCGTCAGGAGTTCTGGGCGTGGCGCTGGGCACCATTTTGCTGCCTTCACTGTCTAAAAGTTTTGCCAGCGGCAATCATGATGAGTATTGCCGTCTGATGGACTGGGGGCTGCGTCTGTGTTTTCTGCTGGCATTGCCGAGCGCCGTCGCGCTGGGCATTCTGGCCAAACCGCTGACGGTATCGCTGTTCCAGTACGGCAAGTTCACCGCCTTTGATGCGTCGATGACCCAGCGCGCGCTGGTGGCCTATTCCGTTGGTCTGATTGGTTTAATCGTGGTGAAAGTTTTGGCTCCGGGATTTTACTCGCGCCAGGATATCAAAACGCCGGTCAGAATCGCCATTGTGACGCTGATCATGACTCAGTTGATGAACCTGGCGTTTATCGGGCCGTTGAAGCATGCCGGTCTGTCGCTGTCTATTGGTCTGGCGGCGTGTCTGAATGCGTCGCTGCTGTACTGGCAACTGCGCAAACAGAAAATCTTTACTCCGCAGCCGGGCTGGACGTGGTTCCTGACCCGCCTGGTGATTTCCGTGCTGGTGATGTCCGCCGCGCTGGTTGGCATGTTGCATATTATGCCTGAGTGGTCAGAAGGGACAATGCTGTGGCGTCTGGCCCGACTGATGGCGGTTGTGGTTGTGGGGATTGCCGCCTATTTCGCCGCGCTGGCGGTGTTGGGCTTTAAAGTGAAGGAATTTACTCGCCGGACGGCATAGCCTCTATCCGGCAAATCGCCCGGTGGCGCTGTCGCTTACCGGGCCTACAGGGTTGTTCTGTGATTGTGTCGGCCGGATTACGGCCAATTGCCCGGTGGCGCTGTCGCTTACCGGGCCTACAGGATTATTCTGTGATTGTGTCGGCTGGATTACGGTCAATCGCCCGGTGGCGCTGTCGCTTACCGGCCTACAGGGTTGTTCTGTGATTGTGTCGGCTGGATTACGGTCAATCGCCCGGTGGCGCTGCCGCTTACCGGGCCTACAGGATTGTTCTGCGATTGTGTAGGCCGGATAAGGCGTAGCCGCCATCCGGCAATCAGATAGAGATTTTTTTCCCGCCACGGTGGGGAGAGGCGGTTTGACCGTTCGCGCCATACAGCGTCGGTTCCTGATGCGGTTTCAGCATGTCGAGCGCCTGATGATTCCGTTCAATCTGCCCTTCCAGCAGCCAACCATTATGTTGGTTGAGATCGCGTAAATGCTGCGTTTTTTCCGTAATCGCCTGCCAGCGCCTGGCGACATCATCATTAACGTTACGCTGCGCATCTTGTTCAAGACGGCGCTGCTGCTCCAGATAATCCAGCGTCGCCAGTAAAGAGCTTTTTTCTTCTGTAATACGCTGTAACTGGCTACCGTTAATGTGACCTACGGAGAGCTGCTGCTGCTCGGCATCCATCACCTTTTTCAGGTCATTGAGGACAGCCGTCATATGATCCAGAATTTCTGACAGACGAGTCATACGCTTATTTACTCTGTAAGTAGCTCTGCGCCTCGCGGATCAGCGAGTCTGCAATTTTACCGGTGTCCATCTTCAACTCACCGTTACGAATCGCCGTTTTCAGGGTTTCCACGCGCTCCATATTGATGTCGCTGGTGCCGGGTTGCATCAGTTTCGCCTGAGCATCGCTTAACTTCACACTGGTACTGGTCGTGGTTGACGCTTTTTCCTGACGCGCTTTTTGTACCGGCGCATCGCTGGTTTCGCGCGGTTGGACAGTGCTAACGGGCTTCAAAGGTGAGGTACGGTCAATGCTCATTTATTTATCCTCATCGAGGGGTTACGCTGTAGCAGCCAGCTATCATCATTGGTTGATTATTTATCGGCAGCCACTACAAAATCTTTAACTCATTATAGATTAATAAGAATATTCCCATCAGGATCGACGGTTCCACTCACGACCTGGCCTGACAACATGCGTACGCGCGCGTTTTGCGCGACGGCGGCATTGTTCAATGCCTGGCCTTCCGCATTGACGCTAAATCCGTCGCCGCTCGCCACCACCAGAACGCGCTGACCAGCTTTTATCCGCCATGCCTGGCGCAACATACTGAGCTGTATTGGCTGCCCGGGAACGAGGTCGCGCAAGCTGACGGCGTCCTGAATCTGGTTGATGTCCAGGACGGTTCGCGGGGGAAGCTGATCCAGCCGTCCGCGTTTTAGCGTGATGTTAGCCGGGCCAAGCGCACCGCCACGGGCGACGGGGGCCGCGGCAACAACGTAATTCCCCGTTGCCTGTACATTTACCTGTAGGTAGCGCTTTTCGTTCGCGCAGCGCGCCAGTACGTTCACATGCCCCCATAACTTCGCACTTCCGGTTACGCTCAGCGCGGGCTGTTCGCAATTCGGCAACAGATTGGGCGACGTGCGGATCGTGACGACGACGTCATCGCTGAACCCTGCCAGACGCTGAGAAAACCAGTCCGTTAACTGGGCATTCAGATCCTGGGCCATCGTCAGGGGGCTGAACAGCAGCGCCAGCAGCGCTATTCCACGTTTTAACGTTTGCATCGTCACTTCCCGCCAGTTTAAGCAATGACAGGATTCTACCTGCGTACCACAAGCATCAACGCAACAAATAGCGACGCATTTTGCGTTTATTCCGGCGATAACGCGCGCGTGATGGGATTTAAGCTGTCGGCTGAATTTTGTCATTTGCGGAGGAGATATGCTCGATAAGCTCGATGCCGCCTTACGTTTTCAACAGGAAGCGCTGAATCTGCGCGCTCAACGCCAGGAGGTGTTGGCCGCCAATATCGCTAACGCCGACACCCCTGGGTATCAGGCGCGTGATATGGATTTCGCCAGCGAACTCAAAAAAGTCATGGTGCGTGGCCGGGAAGAAACCGGCGGGATCGCGTTGAAGCTCACCTCTGCACAACACATTCCGGCCCAGACCGTCGCGTCTCCTTCGGTGGATCTGCTCTACCGTATTCCTGACCAGCCGTCCCTTGATGGCAATACCGTCGATATGGACCGCGAGCGTACGCAGTTTGCGGATAACAGTCTGAAATACCAGACGGGCCTCACCGTGTTGGGTGGACAAATCAAAGGCATGATGAATGTGCTACAGGGAGGAAACTAATTCGTGGCGCTGTTAAACATTTTTGATATTGCCGGGTCGGCGCTCACCGCGCAGTCCAAACGTCTTAACGTGGCGGCCAGTAACCTGGCGAACGCCGATAGCGTCACCGGGCCGGACGGTCAGCCGTATCGCGCTAAACAGGTGGTCTTTCAGGTAGACGCGGCGCCAGGGGCGGCAACCGGTGGGGTAAAAGTGGCGGACGTCATTGAAAGTCAGGCGCCGGACAAACTGGTGTATGAGCCTGGCAACCCGCTGGCGGACGCCAATGGGTACGTAAAAATGCCTAATGTGGACGTGGTTGGTGAAATGGTCAACACCATGTCAGCCTCGCGCAGCTATCAGGCAAACGTCGAAGTTCTTAATACCGTGAAAAGCATGATGCTTAAAACGCTGACATTAGGCCAGTAAAGGAGGCGCGTATGTCTATTGCCGTAAATATGAATGACTCGACCAACTCGGGAGTCGCATCCACCAGCAGTGGCAGTTCGCTGACGGGAAGCAGCGCGAGTGATTTGCAAAGCAGCTTCCTGACATTGCTGGTCGCGCAGTTGAAGAATCAGGACCCGACCAACCCACTGCAAAACAACGAGCTGACCACGCAACTGGCGCAGATCAGCACCGTTAGCGGAATTGAAAAACTGAACACCACGCTGGGCGCGATTTCCGGGCAGATTGACAACAGCCAGTCGCTACAGGCCAGCACCCTGATTGGTCATGGCGTCATGATCCCCGGCACCACCATTCTGGCTGGTACGGGCACCGAAGAGGGCGCGACCATCACCACGACGCCGTTTGGCGTGGAGTTGCAGCAGGCAGCGGATAAAGTTACCGCCACCATTACCGACAAAGACGGCAAGGTGGTGCGCACGATCAATATCGGCGAGCTGAAGGCTGGCGTTCATACCTTTACCTGGGACGGTACGTTGGAGGATGGCACAAGCGCGCCAAACGGTTCCTATAACGTCGCGATCGCCGCCAGCAACGGCAGTACGCAGCTTGTGGCGCAACCGCTTCAGTTTGCGCTGGTTCAGGGGGTTATCCGCAACAGTAGCGGTAATACCCTGGATTTAGGGACCTACGGAACCACCACACTCGACGAAGTACGGCAGATCATTTAAGCCTTTACACTTATCAGGAGTAAGTCATGGCCTTTTCTCAAGCGGTCAGCGGTCTGAACGCAGCAGCGACCAACCTCGATGTTATTGGTAATAACATCGCCAACTCCGCCACCTACGGGTTTAAATCCGGTACGGCGTCTTTTGCTGATATGTTCGCGGGCTCCAAAGTGGGCCTGGGCGTTAAAGTCGCCGGGATTACCCAGGACTTTACCGACGGCACTACCACCAACACCGGGCGTGGTCTGGATGTTGCGATTAGCCAGAACGGTTTCTTCCGTCTGGTAGACAGCAACGGCTCCGTTTTCTACAGCCGTAACGGCCAGTTCAAACTGGATGAGAACCGCAATCTGGTTAACATGCAGGGGCTGCAACTGACCGGCTATCCGGCAACCGGAACGCCGCCGACGATCCAGCAGGGTGCCAACCCAGGCCCGATCACCATCCCGAACACCCTGATGGCCGCGAAGGCGACTACCACGGCGTCTATGCAGATCAACCTTAACTCCAGCGATGAACTGCCGTCGAAAACGCCGTTTGATCCGAGCGATGCGGATTCCTATAACAAAAAGGGTACCGTTACTGTTTTTGACAGTCAGGGTAACGCCCATGATGTGAATGTGTTCTTTGTTAAGACGCAGGACAACACCTGGGAAGTTCACACCATGGACAGCAGCGATCCAACCGCGACGCCGACGTTGTCTACCACGATGGAATTCAATGAAAACGGGATGCTGGTTTCTGGCGGTTCCGCCAATATCGTCACTGGCGCAATTAATGGTGCGGACCCAGCCTCTTTCTCCCTGAGCTTCCTGAACTCCATGCAGCAGAACACTGGTGCGAACAACATCGTCGCGACCAACCAGAACGGCTATAAGCCGGGTGATCTGGTGAGCTATCAGATCAACGATGACGGCACCGTAGTGGGTAACTATTCCAACGAACAAACGCAGGTTCTGGGGCAGATCGTGCTGGCTAACTTCGCCAACAATGAAGGTCTGGCTTCTCAGGGCGATAACGTCTGGGCGGCGACGCAGGCTTCAGGCGTTGCGCTGCTTGGTACGGCGGGTACGGGTAACTTCGGTAAGTTGACCAACGGCGCGCTGGAATCCTCAAACGTGGATTTGAGTAAAGAGCTGGTGAATATGATCGTCGCGCAGCGTAACTATCAGTCAAACGCGCAGACCATCAAAACCCAGGATCAGATCCTCAACACCCTGGTTAACCTGCGCTAAGCGCCTGACGGGATGGCTTAATGGATCACGCAATATATACCGCCATGGGCGCGGCCAGTCAGACGCTTAATCAACAAGCGGTGACGGCCAGCAACCTGGCGAACGCCTCCACGCCGGGTTTTCGTGCGCAACTTAATGCGTTGCGCGCGGTGCCGGTGGAAGGTCTCTCTTTACCGACGCGTACGCTGGTGGCTGCGTCCACGCCGGGAGCCGATATGACGCCCGGGCAGATGGATTACACCTCGCGCCCGCTGGATGTGGCACTGCAACAGGATGGCTGGCTGGTTGTTCAGACCGCTGATGGTAACGAGGGATACACCCGTAACGGCAGTATTCAGGTGGACCCGACCGGGCAACTGACAATTCAGGGGCATCCGGTTATCGGTGAAGCCGGGCCGATTGCCGTTCCTGAAGGTTCAGAAATCACTATCGCGGCAGACGGGACTATCTCTGCGCTTAACCCTGGCGATCCGGCCAATACCGTCGCACCGGTAGGACGTCTGAAGCTGGTGAAAGCGCTTGGCAGCGAAGTGCAACGCGGCGATGACGGTATGTTCCGTTTAAGCGCGGCGACACAGGCTGCGCGTGGCCCGGTGTTGCAGGCTGACCCGTCCATTCGCGTGATGTCTGGCGTACTGGAGGGCAGTAACGTGAATGCGGTGTCCGCCATGAGCGATATGATCGCTAACGCCCGCCGTTTTGAAATGCAGATGAAGGTTATCAGCAGCGTGGATGACAATGCCGGGCGCGCTAACCAACTGCTGTCGATGAGTTAATACAGGACATTTTATGATCAGTTCATTATGGATCGCCAAAACCGGCCTGGACGCGCAGCAAACCAACATGGATGTGATTGCCAACAACCTGGCAAACGTCAGCACCAATGGTTTTAAGCGTCAACGCGCGGTGTTTGAAGACCTGCTGTACCAGACGATTCGTCAGCCTGGCGCGCAGTCGTCAGAACAGACGACCTTACCTTCTGGTCTGCAAATCGGTACGGGCGTTCGCCCGGTCGCCACCGAGCGTCTGCATAGTCAGGGCAACCTGTCTCAGACCAACAACAGTAAAGATGTCGCCATCAAAGGGCAGGGCTTCTTCCAGGTGATGCTGCCGGATGGCACTTCTGCTTATACCCGTGACGGTTCTTTCCAGGTGGATCAGAACGGTCAACTGGTCACGGCGGGCGGCTTCCAGGTACAGCCAGCGATCACCATTCCGGCGAACTCGCTGAGCATCACCGTGGGTCGCGATGGCGTGGTAAGCGTAACTCAGCAGGGGCAGGCCGCGCCGGTACAGGTGGGGCAGCTTAACCTGACCACGTTCATGAACGATACGGGTCTGGAAAGCATTGGTGAAAACCTGTACACCGAAACGCAATCCTCGGGTGCGCCGAATGAGAGTACGCCAGGGCTTAACGGTGCGGGTCTGCTGTATCAGGGCTATGTCGAAACCTCTAACGTAAACGTGGCGGAAGAACTGGTGAATATGATCCAGGTTCAGCGCGCTTACGAAATTAACAGCAAAGCGGTATCGACTACCGATCAGATGCTGCAAAAACTGACGCAACTCTAAGTGTCGTCCGGTGAGGGAAACCTCACCGGCACACTGATTTTGAAGATGAAGGCAATGCAAAAATACGCTGCGCACCATTACCCGATTATGGCCCTGCTGGTGGTTTCACTGACAGGATGTGCCTGGATACCTTCCACACCGCTCGTGCAGGGCGCGACCACTGCACAGCCCATACCGGGCCCGACTCCGGTGGCGAATGGTTCCATTTTTCAGTCTGCGCAGCCGATCAACTATGGCTATCAGCCGCTGTTTGAAGACCGACGTCCACGCAATATCGGCGATACGCTGACGATTGTATTGCAGGAAAACGTCAGCGCCAGTAAGAGCTCCTCCGCCAATGCCAGCCGTGACGGTAAAACCAACTTCGGCTTTGATACGGTTCCTCGTTATTTGCAGGGATTGTTCGGCAACGCGCGTGCAGATATGGAAGCCTCTGGCGGGAACTCCTTCAACGGTAAAGGCGGTGCGAACGCCAGCAATACCTTTAGCGGCACGCTGACCGTAACCGTCGATCAGGTACTGGCAAATGGCAATTTACACGTCGTGGGTGAAAAACAGATCGCCATTAATCAGGGCACTGAGTTCATCCGCTTCTCCGGGGTCGTGAACCCACGCACCATCAGCGGCAGCAACTCCGTTCCGTCAACACAGGTTGCGGATGCGCGCATTGAATATGTCGGCAACGGCTATATCAACGAGGCGCAAAATATGGGTTGGCTGCAACGTTTCTTCCTTAACTTGTCGCCGATGTAAGCGAGGTCTCCAGTGTTTAAATCTCTTGTTGGAATTGTACTGATACTGGCAACCACCCTGGCGCATGCCGATCGTATTCGGGATCTGACCAGCGTGCAGGGGGTGCGGGAAAACTCGCTGATTGGTTACGGGCTGGTGGTCGGCCTGGACGGGACGGGCGACCAGACGACCCAGACGCCCTTTACCACCCAGACGCTGAATAACATGCTGTCTCAGTTGGGGATCACCGTCCCGACGGGCACCAATATGCAGTTGAAAAACGTTGCGGCGGTAATGGTCACTGCGCAATTTCCGGCATTCGGTCGCCAGGGGCAAACGATCGACGTGGTGGTGTCCTCAATGGGGAACGCGAAAAGTCTGCGCGGCGGTACCTTGCTGATGACGCCGCTGAAAGGAGTCGATAGCCAGGTGTATGCCCTGGCGCAGGGAAATATTTTAGTCGGCGGCGCAGGGGCGTCTGCGGGCGGCAGCAGCGTGCAGGTTAACCAGCTCAATGGCGGGCGTATCACCAATGGCGCAATCATTGAACGCGAGCTGCCCAGCCAGTTTGGCGGCGGAAATACCCTCAATCTGCAACTGAACAATGAAGACTTCGCAATGGCGCAGCAGATCACTGACACCATCAACCGCGCTCGTGGCTATGGCAGTGCAACCGCGCTGGATGCGCGCACGATTCAGGTTCGCGTACCCAGCGGCAACAGCTCGCAGGTACGCTTCCTGGCGGATATCCAGAATCTGGAGGTGAACGTCACACCACAGGACGCGAAGGTGGTGATTAACTCCCGTACCGGTTCCGTGGTGATGAACCGTGAAGTGACGCTGGACAGTTGCGCCGTCGCGCAGGGCAATTTGTCCGTAACGGTGAATCGCCAGGCGAACGTCAGCCAGCCGGACACGCCGTTTGGCGGGGGGCAGACGGTCGTTACGCCACAAACGCAGATTGATTTACGTCAGAGCGGCGGTTCGCTGCAAAGCGTCCGTTCCAGCGCCAACCTGAACAATGTCGTCCGCGCGCTGAATGCGCTGGGCGCCACGCCGATGGATCTGATGTCCATCCTGCAATCCATGCAGAGCGCGGGTTGTCTGCGCGCCAAACTGGAAATTATCTGATGATTGGTGACAGCAAACTGTTGGCCAGCGCGGCCTGGGATGCGCAATCGCTCAATGAGCTGAAAGCCAAAGCGGGGCAAGATCCGGCGGCGAATATCCGCCCGGTCGCGCGTCAGGTTGAAGGGATGTTTGTGCAGATGATGCTGAAAAGCATGCGTGAAGCGCTGCCGAAAGACGGCATATTCAGCAGCGATCAAACGCGACTGTACACCAGCATGTATGACCAGCAGATTGCGCAGCAGATGACCGCCGGTAAAGGGTTGGGACTGGCGGAGATGATGGTCAGGCAGATGACCGAGGGGCAGACGCAGCCTGCGGAAGAAGCGCCGCAGGTGCCAATGAAGTTCCCTCTGGAAACGGTGACCAGCTATCAAAATCAGGCGCTGACGCAGCTGGTGCGTAAGGCGATGCCAAAAGCGCCGGAAAATAATGATGAGCCGCTGTCCGGCGACAGCAAAGACTTCCTGGCCCAGCTTTCGCTTCCGGCACGCCTGGCAAGTGAACAAAGCGGCGTGCCGCATCATCTGATTCTGGCGCAGGCGGCGCTGGAGTCGGGATGGGGTCAGCGACAGATCCGCCGTGAAAATGGTGAGCCGAGCTTTAACCTGTTTGGCATTAAGGCCTCGTCCAACTGGAAGGGGCCGGTAACAGAGATCACCACCACCGAATATGAGAACGGCGAAGCGAAGAAGGTAAAAGCGAAATTCCGCGTTTACAGCTCCTATCTGGAGGCGCTATCGGATTATGTGGGGCTGCTGACCCGTAACCCGCGCTATGCCGCGGTGACCGCCGCGTCTACCGCTGAACAGGGCGCACAGGCGTTACAAAATGCCGGTTATGCAACCGATCCTGACTATGCGCGTAAATTAACCAGCATGATTCAACAGCTGAAATCCATGAGCGACAAGGTGAGCAAAACGTACAGCGCGAATCTCGACAATCTCTTTTAAATAGCTCAAGTCCAGGAACCCGCTGCCGATAATAACCAGTATTGAAGGATTACAAGGAACCTCCATGTCCAGCTTAATTAACAACGCCATGAGCGGACTTAGCGCAGCCCAGTCTGCGTTAAATACTGCCAGTAATAACATCTCCAGCTATAACGTTGCCGGATACACCCGACAGACGACGATTATGGCGCAGGCCAACAGTACGCTGGGAGCGGGCGGTTGGGTCGGTAATGGCGTCTACGTTTCTGGCGTACAGCGTGAGTATGATTCTTTTATTACCAATCAGTTACGCGCGGCGCAGAATCAGAGCAGTGGTTTGACCGTGCGGTATGAGCAAATGTCGAAAATTGATAACCTGCTCTCCAGTACCACCAGCTCGATTTCGACCTCTCTGCAAGGTTTCTTCACCAGCCTGCAAACGCTGGTCAGCAACGCGGAAGACCCGGCGGCGCGTCAGGCGCTTATCGGTAAAGCCGACGGCCTGGTAAACCAGTTTAAAACGACCGATCAGTACCTGCGCGATCAGGATAAGCAGGTCAATATCGCCATTGGCTCCAGCGTTGAGCAGATCAACAATTACGCGAAGCAAATCGCCAGCCTGAACGATCAGATTTCCCGTCTGACCGGGGTGGGCGCGGGCGCTTCACCGAACGATCTTCTCGACCAACGCGACCAACTGGTGAGTGAGCTGAACCAGATTGTCGGTGTGGAAGTTAGCGTCCAGGACGGCGGCACCTATAACCTGACGATGGCGAATGGCTATACCCTCGTGCAGGGCAGCAGCGCCCGTCAACTGGCCGCGGTGCCGTCCAGCGCCGATCCGTCACGCACCACGGTCGCCTATGTTGATGCGACTGCCGGAAACATTGAAATCCCGGAAAAATTGCTCAATAGCGGCTCGCTTGGCGGGTTGCTGACGTTCCGCTCTCAGGATCTGGATCAGACTCGCAATACCCTCAACCAGCTGGCGCTGGCCTTTGCCGAAGCGTTTAATGCCCAGCATAAACAGGGATATGATGCCAATGGCGATCAGGGCGAGGACTTCTTTTCCATCGGTAAACCGTCCGTATTGAGTAATGCGAAAAATACGGGTAGCGGAACCTTGTCTGCGGAAGTCACCGACAGTTCCGCGGTACAGGCTACCAATTATAAGCTGGTATTTGATGGTCAGGACTGGCAGGTCACGCGCTTGTCAGACAACACCAGCTTTAAGGCGGTTGAAACCAACGGGAAACTGACGTTTGACGGGCTGGAAGTGACGGTCGGGGCAGGGGCAAATGCGAATGACAGCTTTACCCTGAAACCGGTCAGCGATGCCATTGTGAACATGAACGTGCTGGTGACCGATGAATCCAAAATTGCGATGGCTTCCGATCCCGATGCGGGTGGGAGCGATAACCGTAACGGTCAGGCGCTGCTGGATTTACAAACCCAGAAAACGGTAGGCAATAAGTCCTTTAATGATGCTTATGCGACGATGGTCAGCGATGTGGGGAACAAAACCGCCACGTTGAAAACCAGCAGCACGGCGCAGGGCAATGTTGTGACGCAGTTGTACAACCAGCAGCAATCGATTTCCGGCGTTAACCTTGATGAAGAATACGGCAACCTGCAACGCTATCAGCAGTACTACCTGGCAAACGCTCAGGTGCTGCAAACCGCGAATACGCTGTTTGATGCGCTGTTGGGCATTCGCTAAGGGAGAGGAGGATAAATGCGTATCAGTACCCAGATGATGTACCAGCAGAATATGCGTGGTATCACCAATTCCCAGGCTGAATGGATGAAGTACGGTGAGCAGATGTCCACCGGTAAGCGCGTGATTAATCCGTCTGACGATCCTATTGCCGCTTCTCAGGCTATCGTACTCGCTCAGGCCCAGGCTCAGAACAGTCAGTATGCGCTGGCACGTACCTTTGCCACTCAGAAAGTGTCGCTGGAAGAAAACGTGCTAAGTCAGGTGACAGCTGCAATTCAAACTGCGCAGGAAAAAATCGTTTACGCCGCTAACGGCACCTTAAGCGATGATGACCGCGCCTCGCTGGCGAGCGATCTACAGGGGGTTCGCGATCAGTTAATGAACCTGGCCAACAGCACCGACGGCAACGGTCGTTACATTTTCGCAGGCTATAAAACTGAAAAAGCGCCGTTTGATCAGGCAAATGGCGACTATAGCGGTGGCACTGAAAACATCACCCAGCAGGTTGATGCTTCGCGTACGATGGTGATTGGTCATACGGGCGATCAGATTTTTAATCGTATTACCAGTAATGCCGTACCGGAACCCGACAACAGCGCTTCAGAAACCAGCCTGTTTGCGATGCTGGATACGGCCATTGCAGCGCTGAAAACGCCGGTTGCTGACGATGATGTGAAGAAGGCGGAAGCTGCTGCGGCGATTGATAAAACAAACCGTGGCCTGAAAAACTCCCTTAATAACGTCCTGACCGTTCGTGCGGAACTGGGAACGCAATTGAGTGAGCTGGATTCTCTGGATTCATTGGGAAGCGAGCGCGCGCTGGGTCAGGCACAGCAGATGAGTAATCTGGTCGATGTGGACTGGAACGCGGCCATCTCGTCGTATGTAATGCAACAGGCTGCGTTACAGGCGTCCTATAAAGCATTTAGCGATATGCAAGGAATGTCTCTGTTTCAGTTGAACAAATAGCACATGTTTTGAAACATATCATGAAACTGGGTATGTTTTGTCTGCCCGCTCCCTTCACCCCGGAGCGGGCATTTTTTTGCCCGGAAAACAGATAACGGGCACCGATTGCAGGTACAAAAAAGCCGACCCGCAGGTCGGCTTATCTTTAACATCGCGTTCAGCTTATTCTACAGGCTGCGGGCGCGTGGCTGGCGCGGCGGCCTGATGCGTTGCGCTATGACCACCTGCCGCACCTTTACCTTCAAAGATGAAGGCAGGGCGCTGCCAGTCGCTGTGATGTGGCGCTTCCGGGACATATTCCGGCGCAGGCGCGCGGGTCATCGGCGCACTGGCGTGGCTGACAGGTTTCTCCCCGGTAGTTACCGCGCTTTCTGACACGGTTTCAGCAACTGCAACGGCGACTGGCGCAGCGATAATCTCTTCCGGTTCAGCGGCAACAACGACAGGTTCAACCGTTTCTTTAACGATCTCTTCCGGTTCGGCGATGACAACGTCAGCGGATTCTTCAGCCGTCGTGGTTTCCTGAACGCCAGCGACAGGTTCCGCTTGTGCAGCGACTTCCTGCGCAACAGGGACGTCAGCCTCTGCAATCACCTGAGGTTGTTCTTCAACCGGGGTGGCAATCACTTCAGGATGCGTTGTTTCCACAGTAGCGGGCTGAGGTTCAGCGACAACGGTTTCAGTTTGAACCGGTGCCTCTACAACCTGTTCGGCTGCGGCAGCGACGACCTGTGGCTCTACTGCAACCGGCTGAGCTTGTACGGTCTCTTCTTCGTGCTGTGCTTCAACCTGCGTATCCTGAGGACGGGCGACAGGGTAGCGAATCCACACTTTGCCAGACGCCATTTCCGGTGAGGCGCAAGCGACGGTTAACGGCATTGGCGATTGAAGCGGGTAACGCTCATCGCGGTAGCGACGACGACGCTGGCCGCTGACGCGCAGGTGGCGAGGAGAACGACGGGAGCGACGCGGCATTCCTGCGTTATCACGCGCTTCGCCGTTTTCTTCCTGCTCTGCTGGCGCAACGTCTGCGATCGCTGGCAGGTCAACTTTCGCCAGTTCAGTACGCTGAGCAGGCGCGCTTTGCGTAGCAGGCTGGGCGGCGACAGCGTCTTCGACGACTGGCGTTGCGACAGCTTCTGCTTCAGAGGTTGCAGAGTCTGTGTAACGAACTTTCTGGCTCAGCTGACGCTGTTTGCGGCGAGGCTGCGCCTGGCGAACGCGTTCTTCCTGTTCTGTTTCCTGAGTCGGTTGCTCATCCAGGTTCAGCGCCTTGACTTCTTGCTGTGCCTGACGTTTTTCATCGTTGCGACGACGGTTGCGTTCACGACGCGGCGTCTGCTGCTCGTCACCGGACTTCGCCTTATCGGCAACGTCGTTAGACTGCTGGCGGTTGTCACGCGCTTCTGCGTTCTGCTGCTGCGCCTGACGACGGTTACGACGGTTGTCATCACGGTTTTCACCGCCTTCAGCGCGGTTGTCGCGATTATCACGGTTGTCACGGCGATCGTTACGGTCGCGGCGATTATTCTGGCGAGACTTACGACGATCCTGCTGACGCTCCGGTTTTTCCTCTGCTTTCGGTGCAGGTTGTTCAACCGGCTTAGCGACTTCGCTGCCGCTGAACATGTTTTTCAGCGCGCCGAAGAAGCGGGTAAGCAGACCTGGTTGTGCAGGCGCAGTGGCAACGGCTTTCGGTGCTGCCGTCGCTGCTTTCACCGCAGGTTCTGCTGGCGTCGGCGCAGGCGGCACTTCCGGCATCGCGAAGGTCGCCAGTGCTGGTTGTTCAGGGCGTTTACGCTCGGCGTACTCTTCTTCAGAAGGTAACGCCATCGCTTCTTCATGCAGTTTCGGCAGCATGTAGCTCAGGGTTGGCGTTTCTTCCCCTTTACGTACGCGCAAAACGGAGTAGTGCGGCGTTTCCATCTGATCGTTTGGTACGATCACGCAGCGCACGCCATCCTGGCGAGTCTCAATAGCATTAACCGCGGTGCGCTTTTCGTTAAGCAGGTAAGAGGCGATCGGGACCGGAACAATGGCGTGAACTTCCTGGGTATTCTCTTTCAGCGCTTCTTCTTCAATCAGACGCAGAATAGACAAGGAGAGCGATTCGTTGTCGCGGACGGTGCCGGTGCCGCTACAGCGTGGGCAGACGTGATGGCTGGACTCGCCCAGAGACGGACTGAGACGCTGGCGGGACATCTCCAGCAGGCCAAAACGAGAAATATGGCTAATCTGGATACGCGCACGATCCTGACGTACCGCTTCGCGCAGACGGTTTTCCACCGCGCGCTGGTGGCGTACTGGCGTCATGTCGATGAAGTCGATAACGATCAGGCCGCCGAGGTCGCGCAAGCGCAACTGGCGAGCAATTTCATCGGCCGCTTCCAGGTTTGTGTTAAACGCGGTTTCTTCGATATCGCCGCCGCGTGTGGCTCGCGCGGAGTTAATATCAATTGCGGTTAACGCTTCGGTTGTGTCGATAACGATAGAGCCGCCGGAAGGCAGACGCACTTCACGCTGGAAGGCGGATTCAATTTGCGACTCGATCTGGTAGTGGCTGAACAGCGGAATTTCGCCGGTGTAAAGCTTAATCTTGCTGCTGAAATCCGGGCGACCCAACGCCGCGATGTGCTGGCGCGCCAGCTCAAGCACTTTCGGATTATCGATAAGAATTTCGCCGATATCCTGACGTAAGTAGTCACGGAATGCGCGGACGATAACGTTGCTTTCCTGATGGATCAGGAATGGAGCAGGGCGGCTTTCAGCGGCTTTCTGAATCGCTTCCCAGTGTTTCAGGCGGAAGCTCAGGTCCCACTGCAACGCTTCGGCGGATTTGCCGACGCCTGCGGTACGCACGATAAGCCCCATGCCGTCAGGCAGTTCGAGGCTTGCCAGCGCTTCTTTTAATTCGGTGCGATCGTCGCCTTCAATGCGACGGGAGATGCCGCCCGCGCGCGGGTTGTTCGGCATTAAAACCAGATAGCTCCCTGCCAGACTGATAAACGTCGTCAGCGCAGCGCCTTTGTTGCCGCGTTCTTCTTTATCAATCTGAACAATCACTTCCTGACCTTCGCGCAACACATCTTTAATGTTTGGACGGCCGTGGGCGTTGTAGTTGGCGGGGAAATATTCGCGGGCAATTTCTTTTAACGGGAGGAAACCGTGACGTTCAGCGCCGTAATCAACAAAAGCCGCTTCCAGACTCGGTTCGATACGGGTAATTTTGCCTTTATAGATGTTCGCTTTTTTCTGCTCGTGCCCTGGACTCTCAATGTCCAGGTCGTACAGGCGCTGCCCATCTACAAGGGCAACACGCAACTCTTCCTGCTGAGTTGCGTTGATTAACATTCTTTTCATCGTAACTTACTCATTATTCTTACATTGACGACTAAGCTGCGGGCATAGTAATGCCTTTCCGGGTGTGAACCGATGGCCTCGTGTCTATTCGCGTCGCCAACCTCACGGTTATCGTCTGCTCAAAGAGGCGCAGAGTGTCGGTTGCCTGTATTTCATACGGAAATACAGCGCAATTATCAGGGGAACAGCCTGGGAGTTACTCTCCAGAGAAGATTCCATTATGTTCATCGTCTTTCACGCCGCAGATGCGTTGGCTTTATCTGCTCACCCGGGCATAAGCTCCTGGGGATTCCCAGATTTGCCGCCTTTCTGCAACGCGTAGTACATAGAACATATACCGGTAAGGACTGCAACCCGCAGCCCGCTAACTGCCTGAAAAATCAATACGTCTTACGCCATTGCTGCGTTGATGATCTGTCTGGCAAAATGGGTCATTCCGTAAAATTTCTTGTTTTAACAAGGTTCGACACGGAAACGGTTACATTATTCCACTGCTAACCTTGTTATAGCAAGATGACTTTTACCATTTATCACCCGGTTACTCACAGTTTTTTCACTTCCTCATGGCGATTGGTTTAATAACCAGCAAATTGGTCATGTTGAACGTGAGTAACAGGATATAGAAGTAAATATAAGCATAGAAAAATGAGTGGCGCTAATCCTTATGGCTATTTAGAATCGGCCCCCATGAAAACTGAGACTCCATCCGTAAAAATAGTTGCCATTACTGCCGACGAAGCGGGGCAACGCATCGATAACTTTTTGCGCACGCAACTCAAAGGCGTACCGAAAAGCATGATTTACCGCATTTTGCGTAAAGGTGAAGTGCGGGTGAACAAAAAACGCATCAAACCGGAATATAAGCTCGAAGCCGGGGATGAAGTGCGTATTCCGCCGGTGCGCGTCGCCGAACGCGAAGAAGAGGCCGTTTCGCCGCATCTGCAAAAAGTGGCGGCGCTGGCCGATGTCATTTTGTATGAAGATGACCATATCCTGGTGCTGAACAAACCTTCCGGCACGGCGGTGCATGGCGGAAGCGGGTTGAGCTTCGGCGTTATTGAGGGGCTGCGCGCGTTGCGGCCAGAAGCGCGTTTCCTGGAACTGGTGCATCGTCTTGACCGCGATACCTCTGGCGTACTGCTGGTTGCGAAAAAACGCTCAGCGCTGCGTTCTTTGCATGAGCAACTGCGTGAGAAGGGGATGCAGAAAGATTATCTGGCGCTGGTTCGCGGCCAGTGGCAGTCGCATGTTAAATCGGTACAGGCGCCTTTATTAAAGAATATTCTGCAAAGCGGCGAACGTATTGTTCGTGTGAGTCAGGAAGGAAAACCCTCCGAAACGCGCTTTAAGGTTGAAGAGCGCTATGCGTTTGCGACGCTGGTGCGCTGTAGCCCGGTGACGGGACGTACGCATCAGATTCGTGTGCATACGCTGCATGCGGGCCATCCGATCGCGTTTGACGATCGTTACGGCGATCGCGAATTTGATAAGCAGCTTGCGGGAACGGGGCTGTCACGGCTTTTTCTGCACGCGGCAGCGCTGAAGTTTACCCATCCGGGGACTGGCGAGGTGATGCGTATCGAAGCGCCGATGGATAACCAACTCAAGCATTGCCTTCAGGTGTTACGTAACAAAGCCTGATGCGCGTTGCGATATTATCGCGCTAAACCTGTAGGCCGGATAAGACGTACGTCGCCATCCGGCATCTTTACTGATGGCGCTGTGCTTATCAGGCCTACGGGCATTGCTTCGCTGTGGGCCTGATAAGATGTTTTAGCGTCCCCATCAGACGCATCCACTATGCCATCAGCGGGTTCATCTCTTCCCGGCGCAGCATCTGGCACAGCGCAATCAGCGGTAGCCCAATAAGGGTATTGGGATCTCGCCCCTCCAGGCGCTCGAAAAGGGCAATGCCAAGACCTTCGCTTTTAAAACTTCCGGCACAATGCAATGGACGCTCTTTGCGGACATAGTCCTCTATTTCCGTTTCGCTTAAATGGCGGAAATGCACATCAAACGGTTCGACTTCCGTTTGTAAATGTCCGGTTGCAGAATTATAAAGCGCCAGTCCGGTATAAAACGTCACAATATTACCGCTGGCTTTGGTTAATTGCTGGCGCGCTTTTTCTTCGGTTAACGGTTTGCCGGTAATTTCGCCATCCAGAACGCAAATTTGATCGGAGCCAATAATCAGATGATCGGGGAAACGGTGGGCGAGCGATTGCGCTTTCGCCTGTGCGAGGCGAGAGACCAAATGGCGCGGCGCTTCGCCAGACATGGGCGTTTCGTCAACCTCGGGAGCCGCGCACTCGAAAGGGATCGCCAGTTTTTCGAGCAGCGCGCGACGCCAGGGAGAGGTAGAAGCAAGGATGAGACGGGGCATATTTTTTTCCCTCAGATATAGCGTATTAATGAGAGCCATCTTAAACTATGCTCTTCGTCCTTCAAGCATGACATACAGTCACGGTTTGAGCGAAAATAAGTCTGTAACCCGCAATGTGTGCGAATTATTGGCAAAAGGCAACCGCAGGCTGCCTTTTTCTTTGACTCTATGACGTTACAAAGTTAATATGCGCGCCCTATGCAAAAGGTAAAATTACCCCTGACTCTTGATCCGGTTCGTACGGCTCAAAAACGCCTCGATTATGAAGGTATCTATACTTCTGATCTGGTAGAGCGCGTCGCCGATTCTGTAGTCAGTGTGGACAGTGATGTGGAATGCTCCATGTCGTTCGCTATCGATAACCAACGTCTTGCCGTTATTACGGGTGATGCGAAGGTGACGGTATCGCTCGAATGCCAGCGTTGCGGGAAGCCGTTTACCCATCAGGTTCACACAACGTATTGTTTTAGTCCGGTTCGTTCTGACGAACAGGCTGAAGCACTCCCGGAAGCGTATGAACCGATTGAGGTTAACGAATTCGGTGAAATCGATCTGCTTGCAATGGTTGAAGATGAAATCATCCTCTCCTTGCCGGTAGTTCCGGTGCATGATTCTGAACACTGTGAAGTGTCCGAGGCGGACATGGTCTTTGGTGAATTGCCTGATGAAGCGCAAAAACCAAACCCATTTGCCGTATTAGCCAGCTTAAAGCGTAAGTAATTGAGGAGTAAGGTCCATGGCCGTACAACAGAATAAACCAACCCGTTCCAAACGTGGCATGCGTCGTTCTCATGACGCTCTGACCGCAGTCACCAGCCTGTCTGTAGACAAAACTTCTGGTGAAAAACACCTGCGTCACCACATCACTGCCGACGGTTACTACCGCGGCCGTAAGGTCATCGCTAAGTAATCACGCGCAAGCGTGATGAAGCTTAGTGAGGATTTCCCCGCGTAAGCGGGGAAACACCAAACCAGGCAGCGACGATACCTTGACACGTCTAACCCTGGCGTTAGATGTCATGGGGGGAGATTTTGGCCCTTCCGTGACAGTGCCTGCAGCACTGCAGGCACTGAATTCTAATTCGCAACTCACACTTCTTTTAGTCGGGGATCCCGATACCATCACGCCATTACTTGCCAAAGCTGACTTTGAACAACGTTCGCGTCTGCAGATTATCCCTGCACAGTCAGTTATTGCCAGTGATGCCCGGCCTTCGCAGGCTATCCGCGCCAGTCGCGGTAGCTCAATGCGTGTGGCCCTGGAGCTCGTGAAAGAAGGCCGAGCCGAAGCCTGTGTGAGCGCCGGTAATACGGGCGCGCTCATGGGACTTGCGAAGTTATTGCTCAAACCCCTTGAGGGCATTGAGCGTCCTGCGTTGATGACGGTTTTACCGCATCAGCAGAAAGGAAAAACGGTGGTGCTGGATTTAGGCGCCAACGTCGATTGTGACAGTACCATGTTGGTGCAGTTTGCCGTGATGGGGTCCGTGATGGCGGAAGAGGTGATTGGGATAACCAATCCCCGCGTGGCGTTGCTCAATATTGGTGAAGAAGAAACCAAAGGTCTCGACAGTATTCGTGATGCCTCTGCGTTGCTCAAAACAGTCCCTTCCATCAATTACATTGGTTATCTTGAAGCCAATGAATTATTGACGGGAAAAACTGATGTGCTGGTATGTGACGGATTTACAGGTAATGTCACATTAAAGACAATGGAAGGGGTTGTCAGGATGTTCCTTTCACTGCTGAAATCTCAGGGTGAGAGTAAAAAACGGTCGTGGTGGCTGCTGTTATTAAAACGTTGGTTACAAAAAAGCCTGACGAGGCGATTCAGTCACCTCAACCCCGACCAGTATAATGGCGCCTGTCTGTTAGGATTGCGTGGCACGGTGATTAAAAGTCATGGTGCGGCCAATCAGCGAGCATTTGCCGTCGCGATTGAACAGGCAGTGCAGGCGGTGCAGCGACAAGTTCCTCAGCGAATTGCCGCTCGCCTGGAATCTGTATACCCAGCCGGATTCGAACTGTTGGAAGGTGGCAAAAACGGACACTCACGGGTGCACAATTAACGGTGTAACCTGAGCGCAACCAACATACCAGCAGTTTGCACGCGGTGGTATATAACCGAAAAGTGACTGAGCGTACATGTATACAAAGATTATTGGTACTGGCAGCTATCTGCCTGAACAAGTGCGTACTAACGCCGATTTGGAAAAGATGGTAGAGACGTCTGACGAGTGGATTGTCACGCGTACAGGCATCCGTGAACGCCATATTGCAGCGCCAAACGAAACAGTCGCGACGATGGGCTATACAGCCGCAAACCGCGCGCTTGAAATGGCGGGCATCGATAAAGACCAGATTGGCTTGATTGTGGTTGCAACCACGTCAGCAACACATGCTTTCCCAAGCGCAGCATGCCAGATTCAGAGCATGTTGGGCATTAAAGGCTGCCCGGCGTTTGACGTTGCAGCGGCCTGCGCCGGTTTTACCTACGCGTTAAGCGTTGCCGATCAGTATGTAAAATCAGGCGCCGTTAAATATGCGCTGGTCATCGGTTCCGATGTCCTGGCGCGCACCTGCGATCCCACCGATCGCGGGACGATCATTATCTTTGGTGACGGCGCGGGCGCAGCGGTTCTGAGCGCATCCGAAGAACCAGGCATTATTTCGACGCATCTTCATGCAGACGGCAGCTACGGTGAGTTGCTGACGCTGCCAAACGCCGATCGCGTCAATCCAGAAAATCCGATTTATCTGACGATGGCGGGCAACGAGGTGTTTAAAGTGGCGGTAACTGAACTGGCACACATCGTTGACGAGACGCTGGCGGCGAATAATCTGGATCGTTCCGCTCTGGACTGGCTGGTTCCGCACCAGGCTAACCTGCGCATCATCAGCGCGACAGCGAAAAAGCTGGGTATGTCGATGGATAATGTGGTGGTTACGCTGGACAGACACGGCAACACCTCTGCGGCCTCTGTGCCGTGCGCGCTGGATGAAGCCGTGCGCGACGGGCGGATTAAAGCCGGGCAGTTGGTATTGCTTGAGGCCTTCGGGGGTGGATTCACCTGGGGCTCCGCGCTGGTTCGTTTCTAGTATAAGGATTTAAACATGACGCAATTTGCTTTTGTGTTCCCGGGGCAGGGTTCCCAGACGGTTGGGATGTTGTCTGAAATGGCAGCCAGCTACCCGATCGTAGAAGAAACCTTTGCTGAAGCTTCTGCGGCGCTGGGTTATGATCTGTGGGCGCTGACGCAGCAAGGGCCTGCGGAAGAACTGAATAAGACCTGGCAGACTCAGCCAGCATTGCTGGCCGCTTCCGTTGCGCTGTATCGCGTATGGCAGCAGCAGGGCGGTAAAGCGCCTGCGCTGATGGCAGGACACAGCCTGGGGGAATACTCCGCGCTGGTATGTGCTGGCGTCATCGATTTCGCTGACGCGGTTCGTCTGGTTGAACTGCGCGGCAAATTCATGCAGGAAGCTGTGCCGGAAGGCACCGGCGCAATGGCGGCGATCATCGGTCTGGATGATGCGTCCATCGCCAAAGCGTGTGAAGAGGCGGCTGAAGGCCAGGTGGTTTCTCCGGTGAACTTTAACTCTCCGGGCCAGGTGGTTATCGCCGGGCATAAAGATGCGGTTGAACGTGCGGGCGCAGCCTGTAAAGCCGCTGGCGCAAAACGTGCGCTGCCGCTGCCGGTAAGCGTGCCGTCACACTGTGCGCTGATGAAACCTGCGGCAGATAAGCTGGCGGTTGAATTAGCGAAAATCACCTTCAATGCCCCGACCGTACCGGTTGTGAATAACGTTGACGTGAAGTGTGAAACCGACGCTAACGCTATCCGTGATGCGCTGGTACGCCAGCTGTACAACCCGGTGCAGTGGACGAAGAGTGTAGAATTTATCGCAGCACAAGGTGTTGAACACCTTTATGAAGTGGGTCCAGGTAAAGTCCTCACTGGTCTGACTAAACGTATTGTTGACACCCTGACGGCCTCGGCGCTAAACGAACCGGCGGCACTGTCAGCGGCGCTTGAGCAATAAAAGAGGAAAACCATGAGTTTTGAAGGAAAAGTCGCGCTGGTTACCGGTGCAAGCCGTGGCATTGGCCGCGCAATTGCTGAGACGCTCGTTGCCCGTGGCGCGAAAGTCATCGGTACTGCTACCAGCGAAAATGGCGCTCAGGCCATTAGCGAATACTTAGGTGCGAACGGTAAAGGTCTGATGTTGAATGTGACCGATCCGGCATCTATTGAATCTGTTCTGGAAAATATTCGCGCAGAATTTGGTGAAGTTGATATCCTGGTCAATAATGCCGGTATCACTCGCGATAATCTGCTGATGCGAATGAAAGATGATGAGTGGAACGATATTCTCGAAACCAATCTGTCATCTGTTTTCCGTCTGTCAAAAGCGGTAATGCGCGCTATGATGAAAAAACGTCATGGACGTATTATCACTATCGGTTCTGTGGTTGGTACCATGGGAAATGCGGGTCAGGCTAACTACGCTGCGGCGAAAGCGGGTCTGATTGGCTTCAGTAAATCACTGGCGCGTGAAGTTGCGTCGCGTGGGATTACTGTCAATGTTGTGGCTCCGGGCTTTATTGAAACGGACATGACGCGTGCGCTGTCTGATGATCAGCGTGCGGGTATTCTGGCGCAGGTTCCTGCGGGTCGCCTCGGCGGCGCTCAGGAAATCGCCAGTGCGGTTGCATTTTTAGCCTCTGACGAAGCAAGTTACATCACTGGTGAGACTCTGCACGTCAACGGCGGAATGTATATGGTTTAACCACGAAAAATATTTGCGTTATTGTAGGTCTTGGCCTCAAAATAACGTAAAATCGTGGTAAGAACTGCCGGGATTTAGTTGCAAATTTTTCAACATTTTATACACTACGAAAACCATCGCGAAAGCGAGTTTTGATAGGAAATTTAAGAGTATGAGCACTATCGAAGAACGCGTTAAGAAAATTATCGGCGAGCAGCTGGGCGTTAAGCAGGAAGAAGTTACCAACAATGCTTCTTTCGTTGAAGACCTGGGCGCAGATTCTCTTGACACCGTTGAGCTGGTAATGGCTCTGGAAGAAGAGTTTGATACTGAGATTCCGGACGAAGAAGCTGAGAAAATCACCACCGTTCAGGCTGCCATTGATTATATCAACGGTCACCAGGCGTAAGTGAACATCTCCAGGCGGTCATTCGACCGCCTGAGTTTTATCTTTTTGTCCCACTAGAATCATTTTCCCTCCCTGGAGGACAAACGTGTCTAAGCGTCGTGTAGTTGTGACCGGACTGGGCATGTTGTCTCCTGTCGGCAATACCGTAGAGTCTACCTGGAAAGCTCTCCTTGCCGGTCAGAGTGGCATCAGCCTGATCGACCATTTCGATACTAGCGCCTATGCAACGAAATTTGCTGGCTTAGTAAAGGATTTTAACTGTGACGACATCATCTCGCGCAAAGAACAGCGCAAGATGGATGCCTTCATTCAATATGGAATTGTCGCTGGCGTTCAGGCCATGCAGGATTCTGGCCTTGAAGTAACGGAAGAGAACGCAGCCCGTATTGGCGCCGCTATCGGCTCTGGTATCGGCGGTCTCGGACTGATCGAAGAAAACCACAGTTCCCTGGTGAACGGTGGGCCGCGTAAGATCAGCCCGTTCTTTGTTCCGTCGACGATTGTTAACATGGTGGCAGGTCACCTGACCATCATGTACGGCCTGCGTGGGCCAAGCATCTCTATCGCTACCGCCTGCACCTCAGGCGTACATAACATCGGTCATGCCGCGCGTATCATTGCATACGGCGATGCGGACGCGATGGTAGCGGGTGGTGCGGAAAAAGCCAGTACGCCGCTGGGTGTCGGTGGCTTTGGCGCAGCGCGTGCGCTGTCTACACGTAATGATAACCCGCAAGCGGCCAGCCGCCCGTGGGATAAAGAGCGTGACGGTTTTGTTCTCGGCGATGGCGCGGGCATGGTGGTACTGGAAGAGTACGAACATGCAAAAGCGCGCGGCGCGAAAATTTATGCCGAAATCGTTGGCTTCGGGATGAGCAGCGATGCTTATCACATGACGTCACCGCCGGAAAACGGCGCGGGCGCCGCGCTGGCGATGGTCAATGCGCTGCGTGATGCGGCCATTGAGCCGGGTCAGATTGGTTACGTCAACGCCCACGGTACGTCTACGCCGGCAGGCGATAAAGCGGAAACTCAGGCGGTGAAATCTGTCTTTGGCGATGCGGCAAGCCGTGTGCTGGTCAGCTCGACGAAATCCATGACGGGTCACTTGCTGGGTGCTGCGGGCGCGGTAGAGTCCATTTTCTCTATCCTGGCGCTGCGCGACCAGGCTGTTCCGCCAACCATCAACTTGGATAACCCGGATGAAGGTTGCGACCTGGACTTTGTGCCTCACGAAGCTCGTCAGGTTAACGGAATGGAGTATACGCTGTGTAACTCCTTCGGCTTTGGCGGTACTAACGGCTCGTTGATCTTCAAAAAGGTCTAAGTCGTTCCACCAGAGAGTAAAAAGGTCCGCTTGTCGGGCCTTTTTTATTCAGCTTTCTTCCCTTGTCCTGTGTTAACCATCCTGCCACACTAATCGACCACGAATAAGGAGCCACTATGTTCTTAATTAATGGCCGTGAACAGGATTCTCTTGCCGCAAGCGATCGCGCGACGCAGTTTGGTGATGGCTGTTTCACTACTGCGCGAATCCGTGACGGTAAAATTTGCCTCCTGCCCGCACACCTTCGCCGTTTGCAGGATGCCTGCGAAAAACTGCTGCTTCCCTTCAGTCAATGGACGGAGCTGCAACACGAAATGACGGCGATGGCAGCAGGCCAGAACAGTGGCGTACTGAAAGTTATCCTGAGTCGTGGCAGCGGCGGCAGGGGCTACAGCCCGTCAAACTGCCGTGAGGCCACGCGAATTTTATCCGTTTCTCCTTATCCCACCCATTATGAACGCTGGCGTACGGAAGGTATTACGCTGGCGCTAAGCCCCGTAAGGCTGGGGCGTAACCCTATGCTTGCGGGTATAAAACACCTTAACCGGCTGGAACAGGTACTGATCCGGTCTCATCTTGAGCAGACAAACGCCGATGAAGCGCTGGTTCTTGACAGCGAGGGATGGGTTACGGAATGCTGTGCGGCTAATTTGTTCTGGCGTAAAGAGAATGTGGTGTACACGCCGCGCCTGGATCAGGCGGGGGTAAACGGCATTATGCGACAATTTTGTTTACAGTCGCTGGCACAATCGCCTTTCCAGGTTGTCGAAGTGTATGCCAGGGAGGACGCGCTTATGCAGGCCGATGAGATGGTTATCTGCAATGCGTTGATGCCCGTGATTCCCGTGCGCGCCTGTGGCGATAAACTGATGTTTGCACGTTCATTGTTCGATTTTTTAGCCCCACTTTGTGAGCACCCGAATTAGTCATGAAAAGAATGTTACGCTTTTTCCTTCTGCTGGTCGTTGTGTTGGGCATTGCCGCTGGCGCAGGAATGTGGAAAGTGCGCCAACTGGCCGACAGTCCCTTGTTAATAAAAGAAGAGACGATCTTTACCCTGAAGGCCGGAACCGGGCGTCTGGCATTAGGCGATCAACTCTACGCCGACAAGATTATCAATCGGCCGCGCGTGTTTCAGTGGTTGTTGCGCGTTGAACCTGAATTATCAAACTTTAAAGCGGGCACCTATCGTTTAACGCCTGATATGACCGTACGGGAGATGCTGAAACTGCTGGAAAGCGGTAAAGAAGCACAGTTCCCGCTACGTCTGGTCGAAGGGATGCGCCTGAGCGATTATTTGAATCAGTTGCGAAATGCGCCTTATATTCAGCATACGCTTAGCGATGACCGTTACGAAACCGTCGCGCAGGCGCTGAAGCTGGAGACCCCGGATTGGCTTGAAGGCTGGTTCTGGCCGGACACCTGGATGTATACCGCCAACACCACCGATGTCGCACTTTTGAAGCGTGCGCATCAAAAGATGGTTAAAGCGGTAGATGACGTCTGGGAAGGGCGCGCGGAAGGGCTGCCTTATAAAGATAAGAATCAACTGGTGACGATGGCGTCTATTATCGAGAAAGAGACGGCCGTCGCCAGCGAACGCGACCAGGTGGCATCGGTCTTTATTAACCGTCTGCGTATTGGTATGCGTTTGCAGACCGATCCGACCGTGATTTACGGCATGGGGGCGAGTTATAATGGTAAGCTGTCGCGCGCGGCGCTGGAAACGCCGACGGCGTATAACACCTATACCATCACCGGGTTGCCGCCAGGTCCTATCGCCATGCCTGGCGAAGCCTCTTTGAAAGCCGCCGCGCATCCGGCGAAAACGCCGTACCTCTATTTTGTGGCTGACGGAAAGGGCGGTCACACGTTTAACACCAATCTTGCCAGCCATAACCGGTCAGTGCAGGACTACCTGAAAGTGCTTAAGGAAAAAAATGGGCAGTAACTATATCGTCATCGAAGGCCTGGAAGGCGCCGGAAAAACCACCGCGCGTAACGTGGTGGTGGAGACACTTGAGCAACTGGGTATTCACGACATGATTTTTACGCGTGAGCCGGGCGGCACCCAGCTTGCAGAGAAATTAAGAAGTCTGGTGCTGGACATCAAATCGGTGGGTGATGAAACGATCACGGATAAAGCTGAAGTGCTGATGTTTTATGCCGCGCGAGTGCAACTGGTGGAAACCGTTATCAAGCCTGCGCTGGCGAAAGGAACGTGGGTCATTGGCGATCGCCATGACCTGTCCACTCAGGCCTACCAGGGTGGCGGCCGTGGGATCGATCAGACAATGCTGGCGACGCTGCGTGATGCTGTATTGGGCGACTTCCGTCCTGACCTGACCCTGTATCTGGATGTGACGCCGGAGGTTGGCTTAAAACGCGCGCGCGCGCGCGGCGAACTTGACCGCATTGAGCAGGAGTCTCTGGATTTCTTCAATCGCACGCGTGCCCGCTACCTTGAGCTGGCCGCCAGCGATGCCAGCATTCGCACCATTGATGCGACTCAGCCGCTGGAGGCTGTGATGAACGATATTCGCACAATCGTAACGGCCTGGATCAAGGAGCAGGGTGCATGAAATGGTATCCGTGGTTACGGCCAGACTTTGAAAAACTGGTAGCAAGCTATCAGGCGGGTCGGGGCCACCATGCGTTACTGATTCAGGCGTTGCCCGGAATGGGGGATGATGCGCTGATTTATGCCCTCAGTCGTTATTTGCTGTGCCAGCAACCGGAAGGGCATAAAAGCTGCGGGCGCTGTCGTGGCTGCCAGTTAATGCAGGCGGGTACGCATCCTGACTATTATTCGCTGTTGCCGGAAAAGGGAAAAAGCACCCTTGGCGTGGACGCGGTACGCGACGTGGGCGAGAAGCTGTACGAACATTCTCGACTTGGCGGCGCGAAAGTCGTGTTGATCCCGGATGCGGCCCTGCTGACTGATGCCGCGGCGAATGCCTTATTAAAGACGCTGGAAGAGCCGCCGGAGCAAACCTGGTTCTTCCTTGCCAGCCGTGAACCGGCACGCCTGCTGGCGACTTTACGCAGCCGCTGCCGTCTGCATCATCTTGCGCCGCCATCTGAACAATACGCTGTTTCATGGCTTTCTCGTGAAGTGACAATGTCACAAGAGACGTTGCTGGCGGCGCTGCGCCTGAGCGCAGGGGCTCCCGGCGCCGCTCTGGCGTTGTTGCAGGCCGACAGCTGGGCGCATCGTAACGCGCTTTGCGAAGCGCTGGCGAATACGCTGCAATCCGGCGACTGGTATATCCTTCTGTTGGTGTTGAATCACGAACAGGCCGCCGTACGTTTACACTGGCTGGCGACGCTGCTTATGGATGCCCTTAAATACCGGTATGGCGCTTCCAGCCTGACAAATCAGGATGCCGGAACGCTGGTGGCGTCGATAGCTGAACGGTTATCCGTCGCACGCATCCAGGCCATACTCAGCGATGTCTGCCATTGTCGCGAACAGCTGATTAACGTGACCGGATTAAACCGCGAACTGGTATTAACCGATCTTATTCTCCGCATAGAGCATTACCTGCAACCAGGCGCCGTGTTGCCTGTTTCCCATCTTTGAGAGAGACATTATGTTTTTAGTCGACTCACACTGCCATCTTGATGGCCTGGATTATCAATCTCTGCATAAGGACGTGGATGACGTGCTGGCAAAAGCCGCCGCGCGCGAGGTGAAGTTCTGCCTGGCGGTGGCGACAACCCTGCCCGGATACCGGAGTATGCGCGAACTGGTTGGCGAGCGGGATAACGTTGTGTTTTCCTGCGGCGTACACCCGTTAAACCAGGATGAAACATACGATGTGGAAGACCTGCGTCGCTTTGCCGCTGAAGAAGGCGTGGTGGCCATGGGGGAGACCGGGCTGGATTATTTTTATACGCCGGAAACAAAAGTTCGCCAGCAAGAATCCTTCATTAACCATATTCAGATTGGCCGTGAATTAAATAAACCCGTGATTGTGCATACCCGTGACGCACGCGCCGATACGCTGGCGATTTTGCGCGAAGAAAAAGTGACGGATTGCGGTGGCGTACTACACTGTTTTACAGAGGACAGGGAGACGGCGGGTAAATTATTGGATCTTGGGTTTTATATCTCTTTTTCCGGGATCGTGACCTTCCGCAACGCCGAGCAGTTACGTGATGCCGCCCGCTATGTTCCTCTGGATCGTCTGCTGGTTGAGACGGACTCTCCTTATCTTGCTCCGGTGCCGCATCGTGGTAAAGAGAACCAGCCTGCAATGGTTCGCGATGTCGCAGAGTATATGGCCGTATTGAAGGGTGTTGCCGTTGAAGAACTGGCGCAGGCAACCACTGAAAACTTTGCCCGCCTGTTCCACATCGACGCTTCTCGCCTGCAATCAACCCGTTAACTGAGTTTTTTTAAAGCTCGTAATTAATATTCAAAGCGAGTAAAGTTCACCGCCACAAAATGGGCGGTGAATGAGCGAATTGTAACATTCAGACACTCATTTTGTCAGAATGTGATGGTTTTATGGCTGTCAGGAGCTGAAACGTGATAGCCGTCAAACAAAACCGAGCTTATTTATTTTACTCTGTGTAATAAATAAAGGGCGCTTAGATGCCCTGTCCACGGCGAGGTTCTCCCCCCTCGCCAATGCGTGAAAACGTAGAATACACAAAATCATTCAGGCTGCATCAGGGCGGCAAGTGAGTGAATTGCAGGAGCTTACTTGAGTAAGTGACTGGGATGAACGAGCGCAGCCAACGCTGAGGCGGTCTGAAGGATGAAGTGTATAAGCACAAATACTCAGGAGCACTCCTAATTATGTTTAAGAATGCATTTGCTAACCTGCAAAAGGTCGGTAAATCGCTGATGCTACCGGTATCCGTACTGCCTATCGCAGGTATCCTGCTGGGCGTCGGTTCCGCTAACTTCAGCTGGCTGCCAGCCGTTGTGTCGCACGTTATGGCAGAAGCAGGCGGTTCTGTTTTTGCAAATATGCCGCTGATTTTCGCCATTGGTGTCGCACTGGGCTTCACCAACAACGACGGCGTTTCGGCTCTGGCCTCGGTTGTCGCTTACGGCATCATGGTCAAAACCATGGCCGTGGTTGCGCCGCTGGTTCTGCATTTACCTGCTGAAGAAATCGCAGCAAAACACCTGGCGGATACCGGTGTTCTCGGGGGGATTATCTCCGGTGCGATTGCAGCGTACATGTTCAACCGCTTCTACCGTATCAAATTGCCTGAGTATCTGGGCTTCTTTGCGGGTAAACGCTTTGTGCCGATCATTTCTGGTCTGGCTGCCATCTTCACCGGCGTGATCCTGTCCTTCATTTGGCCGCCGATCGGGACGGCTATCCAGACGTTCTCTCAGTGGGCTGCTTACCAGAACCCGGTTGTGGCGTTCGGTATCTATGGCTTCATTGAACGCTGCCTGGTGCCGTTTGGTCTGCACCATATCTGGAACGTTCCTTTCCAGATGCAGATTGGTGAATACACCAACGCAGCAGGTCAGGTGTTCCACGGTGACATTCCTCGCTACATGGCGGGCGACCCGACTGCGGGCAAACTGTCCGGCGGCTTCCTGTTCAAAATGTACGGTCTGCCTGCTGCGGCTATCGCGATCTGGCATTCTGCTAAACCGGAAAACCGCGCGAAAGTGGGCGGTATCATGATCTCCGCAGCGTTGACCTCGTTCCTGACCGGTATCACCGAGCCGATCGAGTTCTCCTTCATGTTCGTTGCGCCGATCCTGTACGTTATCCACGCGATTCTGGCAGGTCTGGCATTCCCGATCTGTATCCTGCTGGGTATGCGTGACGGTACATCGTTCTCGCACGGTCTGATCGACTTCATCGTTCTGTCTGGCAACAGCAGCAAACTGTGGCTGTTCCCGATTGTTGGTGCAGGTTATGCGATTATTTACTACACCGTCTTCCGTGTGCTGATTAAAGCGCTGGATCTGAAAACGCCGGGTCGTGAAGACGCGAGCGAAGACAGCAAAGTGGGCGCAACCAGTGAAATGGCTCCGGCCCTGATCGCCGCGTTTGGTGGTAAAGAGAACATCACTAACCTCGACGCATGTATCACCCGTCTGCGCGTTAGCGTCGCTGACGTTGCTAAAGTGGATCAGGCTGGCCTGAAGACGCTTGGCGCAGCTGGTGTCGTCGTCGCAGGTTCCGGCGTTCAGGCTATTTTCGGTACGAAATCCGATAACCTGAAAACGGAAATGGATGAATACATCCGCAATAGCTAAGCAGTAAGACGTTGGGGAGAACTAAGGCAGCCAAATGGCTGCCTTTTTTACGCTGTGTTGCCGGATGGCGCGTGGCTTATCCGGCCTACGGTTATAGCACAGTTGTAGGCCTGATAAGGCATTAGCCGCCATCAGGCTTGCGAGAACGTAAAAAAGGGAGCCGGATGGCTCCCTTCTCGTCAGTGACGTTTATCAGAACTGATAGCTTGCAGTAATGCTGACGTTACGTGGTTCGCCGTAGACAATAGAACCATCGATATTGGTGTCGTAGGTTTTGTCTAACAGGTTGTTGATGTTGCCCTGTACGGCGAAGTTTTTGGTTACCTGGTAGCGAGTGAACAGATCCACTAACGCATAGCTGCCTTGTTCCGCGCGCCATGTGCCGTATGGTGTGACCGTGTCGCTGCCGTGAACACGGTTCTGCCAGTTAACGCCACCGCCGACGGTCAACTCAGGCATGACTGGCAGACGGTAGCTGGTAAACAACTTCACGGTTGTACGTGGCAAGTTCGGATTCACCGCATTTCCCTCGTTATCTTCCGCGATAAAGCGCGTTGCCCCGAAGGTCATCTGCCAGTTGTCGGTGATAGCGCCGTTAATTTCGAACTCAACGCCTTTGCTGACAGTTCCATCTACCGCTTTATACGCTGTGTCGCCGTTACTACCTGAAATCGGTCTACCGGTCGACTGGCCGACGTTATCCTGCTCAATACGGAAGACCGACAATGTGGTGGTCAGGCGGCTGTTCATCCAGTCGGATTTCAAGCCCACTTCATAGTTGTTACCCGTAATAGGGGCGAGGTATTTACCCGAGCTATCACGATAGTTTTGTGGCTGGAAGATGGAAGTATAGCTGGCGTAGGCAGACCAGTTATCATCAATGTCATATACCAGTCCGGCATATGGCGTGGTATGGTTTTTCTCCATCCGGTAGGTCAGCGTGTCGATACTCCAGTTGGTGTAGCGAGCGCCGATGATCAGATGCAGCGGATCGGCCAGCGAAATGCGGGTCGCTGCATAGAGCGATTTCATGTGCGTGGTATCATCCTGGGCAACGGTTTGTTGACCCCAGTTTGTTTCCGGGAAGTTACCGTCGTAGTTGTAGAAATTGCCCAGTTCATCCGGGAATACGTTCGCCCAGGTATTCATATAGCGGTTATTTTGTTTGCTGTAACTTCCGCCGATCATCAGGTTATGCTGACGGCCAAACAGGTCGTAGCCCCCATCGGTGAAAAGATCGACAGCATCGACTTTACGTTTGCCGCTGTTCCAGCCCGTACCGCCAATGTAACCGTACTCTGGCCCGTAGTTGGCGTAAGGGCCAACCAGCATACCGGTGTCTTTATTGACATAGGCATCCAGGTACATCATTTTGCTGTCGAATTTGATTTCAGAATGCGTGGCGTTGAGCGTTGCCTGCCAGGTATCCGCAAAACGCTGCTTCAGCGTGACAAAGACTTTATTAAATTCTTTATCGTTGTAAGCCCAGTCTGGAGCGGTACTGCGCGAGCGGTCATATTTGTTGGTGCTGCCATCCGTATTCCAGCGAGGTAAACCGCCCCAGGTCGGGCTGTTAACGTCGATGCGTTGATATTCATACCCGGCGGAAAGGCTGGTTGTGCTCCCCAGATCGGCATCGATAATGCCGGAGAAGAATGTTTTCTCGCTGTTATAACGATCCAGCCATGAGTCATTGTTCTGATAACCCGCAACAATCCGCGCACGTACGTTACCGTCTTCTGTCAGCGGGCTTTGTAAATCGGTTACGTAACGCTGTTTGTTCCAGCTTCCATATTCCGCAGACACATTATCTTTGAATTCACGGCTGGTGGCATGTTTGCGGATCATATTGATAGACGCGGAAGGGTTGCCGGTTCCGGTCATTAATCCATTTGCGCCGCGTACGACTTCCACACGTTCAAACAGGGCCGTGTCAGAAAGGGCATCGCCAAGATTCCAGCGTGATTCAAAATAGGTGGGGATGCCATCGACCATGTAGTTGTCGATGAGGAAACCGCGTGAGTAGTAGAGGTTGCGGTCGGAGTCTGACTGGCTTCTGCTGATACCCAGCGTGCTGTCCATTACATCGCCAAGGGTTTGTAATTGCTGATCAGCCATGCGTTGCTGGCTGATGATACTGACAGACTGAGGAATATCGCGCTGCGCCATCTGCATTTTAGTGCCAGCGGTTGTCGTTTTAACGTTGTAGTCCTGTTCTTCATCGCTGGACGTGTCGGCTTGTGATGCGCTATCAACAATGATTGTTTCTTCTGTTGTGGTAGCGGCGAAGCTGGTGGAAGGCATCAATGCCATAGCGATGCAGGCTGCCAGCAGAGTGGGAACTGCGGCAGGCTGACGCTGCTCATCCTGGGTGTGTGTTGTGAAAGACATCGAAAAACCCCTAATAATGATGAACGTTAAGTTCAAACCATGAAATGGCATGGCGAACCCTTTTAATTTTCTAACTATCAAATGCGCATGAAAATGCAAATGCGAAATATACGCACTTGCATTAATGCTGTAAACAGATGTTACGGGTGAAAATGAAATCTTGTTTCAGTGCTATGAGGTGCAAAGAGAAGAGGGAAATGAGTATAAGCGCAGCAACTGACAGATTTTTTGCTTAATAAATCGTGGGTTAAAGTTGAAAGAGCGTGAGTAACTCGCTCATACTCTATACTCGCAGTGTGGCTCGGCGTAGCATGGCGCAACGTTATGGCTAATTTTGAAAAAAGGAAAAATGTCGTGGCAGAAGAAACTATATTCAGCAAAATTATCCGTCGTGAAATCCCCTCGGATATCGTTTACCAGGATGAGCTGGTTACCGCATTTCGCGATATTTCGCCGCAGGCGCCCACGCACATTCTGATCATCCCGAATACCCTGATCCCAACGGTTAATGATGTCACGGCGGAGCACGAACAGGCGCTGGGCCGTATGATCACCGTCGCGGCAAAAATTGCCGGGCAGGAAGGCATTGCCGAAGACGGCTACCGCCTGATCATGAATACTAACCGTCATGGCGGGCAGGAGGTTTATCACATTCATATGCACCTGCTGGGTGGGCGTGCGCTGGGGCCGATGCTGGCGCATAAAGGCCTCTGACAATGACCAGAGGATGCCTTGCGATATCACTGGTCTTACTGTTGCTTGCGGGTTGTCGCTCACACCCTGAAATTCCGGTCAGTGATGAACAGACTCTGGTAATGGAGTCAACGCTGCTGGCGGCCGGTATCACGGCGGAAGCGCCTGCGTTGACGACGTCCGATATTCAGCCTTCTGCATCCTCACGCCTCTATAACGAAAGGCAAGAACCCGTTACCGTGCATTATCGGTTTTACTGGTATGACGCCAGAGGGCTGGAAATGCATCCTCTGGAAGCGCCACGCAGTGTGACTATCCCGGCGCGTTCGTCGGTCACGCTGTATGGCAGCGCCAATTATCTGGGGGCGCATAAGGTTAGACTTTATCTTTATTTGTAAGGGGTGAATTTTGATGATGAAAATGAATCGCTACGCACTGGTGGCCGCGCTGGCGATATTCCTCTCCGGTTGTGTGGGGCAACGTGAACCCGCACCGGTTGATGAAGTCAAACCGGCGCCGGAACAGCCAGCCGAACCGCAGCAGCCTGTGCCGGTCGTGCCATCGGTGCCGACGATCCCGCAACAGCCGGGCCCGATTGAACACGAAGACCAGACCGCACAGCCTGCGCCGCGCGTGCGCCATTATGACTGGAACAGCGCGATGCAGCCGATGGTCGGAAAAATGCTCCAGGCTGATGGCGTAACGGCGGGTAACGTACTGCTGGTCGATAGCGTAAATAACCGCACCAACGGTTCGCTCAACGCGGGCGAGGCCACAGAGACTTTACGTAATGCGCTGGCGAATAACGGTAAATTTACGCTGGTTTCCGCGCAGCAACTGGCGATGGCGAAGCAGCAACTGGGTTTATCACCGCAGGACAGCCTCGGTACGCGCAGTAAAGCGATTGGCATCGCCCGTAACGTAGGGGCGCAATATGTGCTCTATTCCAGCGCGGCGGGTAACGTCAATGCGCCATCGCTGCAAATGCAGTTAATGCTGGTACAAACTGGCGAGATAATCTGGTCAGGTAAAGGTGCAGTCCAGCAACAATAATCTACTGACGCGCGACGACGTTTTGTCGCGCTACTTCCCGCAATATCATCCCGTCGCCGCCTGCCACAACGGATTAAGCGGCGGGAGTTGCATCATTGAACATGACGCCCGCCGTCTGGTGCTCCGTTGCCATCATGATCCCTTCGCGCCTGAATCTGATTTTTTGCGTCAGTATCACGCGTTGTCACGTTTACCGGAAACCCTTGCCCCCAGACCGCGTTTTTATATTCCCGGCTGGATGGCGGTGGACTATTTGCAGGGAGAGGTAAAATCTGGATTACCGGATACCGACGAACTGGCGGGCTTACTGTATCATCTGCACCAACAACCGCGTTTTGGCTGGCGTATTTCGCTGTTACCGCTGCTTATGCGCTACTGGCAGGGGAGCGATCCGGCACGCAGGACGCCGTACTGGCTACGGATGCTAAAACGGCTGCGAGCGGCGCGGGAACCTCGTCCGCTGCGTCTGGCGCCTTTGCATATGGATGTCCACGGCGATAACCTGGTACAGACGGCATTGGGGCTACGGTTGATTGACTGGGAATACGCCGGGGACGGCGATATCGCTCTGGAGCTGGCCGCTGTATGGGTAGAGGATGAGCGGCAACATCAACGGCTGGTGAGATCCTATGCCGCCGTTGCGCATATCTGTCCGCAAACGCTATGGCGACAGGTCAGGTTATGGCGCCCCTGGGTAATGATGCTGAAAGTCGGATGGTTTGAATACCGCTGGCAGCAAACCGGCGAACAACAATTTATCAGGCTGGCCGACGACGCCTGGCGGCAGCTGAAAAAGAAAGGATAAGGAGAGCAGTGTGGGTCCAGTAATGTTGGATGTCGAAGGGTTTGAGCTGGACGCAGAAGAGCGCGAGATTCTGGCCCATCCGCTGGTGGGGGGGCTGATCCTCTTTACGCGTAATTATCATGACCCGGAGCAACTGCGCGAGTTAGTCCGCCAGATTCGGGCGGCTTCGCGCAATCATCTGGTGGTGGCGGTTGACCAGGAAGGCGGACGCGTACAGCGTTTTCGTGAAGGTTTTACCCGCCTGCCAGCCGCACAATCTTTTGCTGCGCTGCACGGGCTGGAAGAAGGGGGCAAACTGGCGCAGGATGCCGGGTGGCTAATGGCCAGCGAGATGATCGCGATGGACATTGATATCAGTTTCGCGCCGGTGCTGGATGTCGGGCATATCAGCGCAGCAATTGGCGAGCGTTCTTACCATGCCGATCCGCTTAAAGCTCTGGCAATGGCGACGCGTTTTATCGACGGGATGCATGCTGCCGGAATGAAAACCACCGGTAAGCACTTCCCCGGACACGGGGCAGTCACTGCCGATTCGCATAAAGAAACGCCAACCGATCCGCGTCCTGAGGCGGAAATTCGCGCCAGGGATATGTCGGTGTTCCGTTCGCTAATCACCGGGAACAAACTTGATGCGATTATGCCGGCGCACGTCATATACAGCGATGTCGATCCGCGTCCGGCGAGTGGTTCACCGCACTGGCTGAAAACGGTGCTGCGTGAGGAACTTGGTTTTGATGGCGTGATTTTCTCCGATGACCTGTCGATGGAGGGGGCGGCGATTATGGGGAGCTACGCAGAGCGCGGGCAGGCGTCGCTGGATGCGGGTTGCGATATGATCCTGGTCTGTAATAATCGTAAAGGAGCGGTCAGCGTGTTAGATAATCTGTCGCCGATCAATGCAGAACGTGTTACGCGTTTGTATCATAAAGGTTCATTTTCGCGTCAGGAGTTGATGGACTCCGCACGCTGGAAAACGGTCAGCGCCCAGCTTAACCAGTTGCATGAACGCTGGCAGGAAGAAAAAGCAGGTCATTAACCCGAGTTTTGTGTGAGGATGCGATGATTATCTATTTACACGGTTTTGACTCCAACAGTCCGGGTAACCACGAGAAAGTGTTGCAGCTACAGTTTATTGATTCGGATGTCAGACTGATCAGCTATAGCACACGGCATCCCAAACATGACATGCAGCATCTGCTGAAAGAAGTAGACAAAATGTTGCAACTGAATGTGGACGATCGGCCATTAATTTGTGGCGTAGGACTGGGTGGGTATTGGGCGGAGCGGATTGGCTTCCTGTGCGACATACGCCAGGTGGTATTCAACCCTAATCTGTTCCCCTATGAGAACATGGAAGGCAAAATCGACCGCCCGGAAGAGTATGCCGATATCGCAACGAAATGCGTCACCAATTTCCGCGAAAAAAACCGCGATCGCTGCCTGGTGATCCTGTCCCGGCATGATGAAGCGCTGGACAGCCATCGTTCGGCAAAAGAGCTGCATCATTTCTATGAAATTGTCTGGGACGAAGAGCAGACCCATAAATTTAAGAATATCTCTCCTCATTTACAGCGGATAAAAGCGTTTAAAACGTTAGGTTAAGCCGTTGTAACCCGATCACCCCCCTCAGAAACCAGCCTTCGGGCTGGTTTTTTTATGAGCATTCAGGCAGGGTTGTCTATCTTTTCAGCGAGAAAACTTGATGTATATCAATTTTGGTATGACCAATGCACCGTTCGTGTTATTCTCACTAGCGAAGTCACTTTGCATTACCGTAACTTGTTGTTAATTAAAGGCTATATTTATAACTTTTACTTAACAATTGGTTAATAAATTTAAGGGGGGTCACGTTGACTACACCATTGAAAAAGATCGTGATTGTCGGCGGCGGTGCTGGCGGGCTTGAAATGGCGACTCAGTTGGGTAAAAAACTGGGTCGTAAGAAAAAGGCAAAAATCACGCTGGTGGATAGAAACCACAGCCATCTGTGGAAGCCGTTGCTGCATGAAGTGGCGACCGGTTCACTGGACGAAGGCGTGGACGCTCTGAGCTACCTGGCGCATGCGCGTAATCATGGTTTCCAGTTCCAGTTGGGTTCGGTTATGGATATCGATCGTGAAGCGAAAACGATCACCATTGCGGAACTGCGTGATGAGAAAGGGGAATTGCTGGTTCCTGAGCGTAAAATCGCGTACGACACCCTGGTGATGGCGCTGGGCAGTACCTCTAACGACTTCAACACCCCTGGCGTTAAAGAACACTGTATTTTCCTGGACAACCCGCATCAGGCGCGTCGCTTCCATCAGGAAATGCTGAACCTGTTCCTGAAATACTCTTCCAGCATGGGTGTTAGCGGTAAGGTCAACATTGCGATTGTCGGTGGCGGCGCAACGGGCGTGGAGCTTTCTGCGGAACTGCATAACGCTGTGAAACAGCTGCACAGCTACGGCTACAAAGGCCTGACTAACGAAGCGCTGAACGTGACGCTGGTTGAAGCCGGTGAGCGTATTCTGCCTGCGCTGCCGCCGCGTATTTCCGCTGCGGCGCATAGCGAACTGACCAAACTGGGCGTACGCGTACTGACTCAGACGATGGTGACCAGCGCAGACGAAGGCGGCCTGCACACGAAAGATGGCGAACACATCAAAGCTGACCTGATGGTGTGGGCGGCAGGGATTAAAGCGCCTGATTTCCTGAAAGATATTGGCGGGCTGGAAACTAACCGCATCAACCAGTTAGTGGTTGAACCGACGCTGCAAACCACCCGTGACCCGGATGTTTATGCCATCGGCGACTGTGCTTCCTGCGCACGTCCTGAAGGGGGCTTTGTGCCGCCGCGCGCTCAGGCCGCGCATCAGATGGCAAGCTGCGCACTGAATAATATTCTGGCGCAGATGAAAGGCAAACCGATGAAAGATTACGTTTATAAAGATCACGGTTCGCTGGTATCGCTCTCTAATTTCTCGACTGTCGGCAGCCTGATGGGGAACCTGATGCGCGGTTCAATGATGGTGGAAGGGCGTATTGCGCGTTTTGTTTACATTTCGCTTTACCGTATGCACCAGATTGCGCTGCACGGTTACTTTAAAACCGGGTTAATGATGTTAGTAGGCAGCATTAACCGCGTGATTCGCCCGCGTCTGAAACTGCATTAATCCTTACCGTATCGCCTGATGGCGCTTCGCTTATCAGGCCTACAGTTCGCACTGCATGTAGGCCGGATAAGGCCACCGGCCGCCATCCGGCATCAGCCCTCACCGTCTGTAGGCCGGATAAGGCCATCGGCCGCCATCCGGCAATTTAATCGCGCCATCTGCTTCAGAGTTCTCTGAATCGTGTCTGTTTGCCGCATAACCCCGCACTTTTCATCCTCTTTCTGATTTGCTTAACCCCTCTGCTGGTTGCAAAATTGTTACTAATAGCAAAAAAGGAGGAATTCCCGTGAATAAATCAATGTTGGCGGGTATAGGGATTGGCGTAGCTGCTGCGCTGGGTGTGGCGGCGGTGGCCAGTCTGAACGTTTTTGACCGTAGCCCGAAATATGCGCAAGTCGTATCAGCCACACCCATAAAAGAAACCGTCAAAACACCGCGTCAGGAATGCCGCAACGTGACGGTCACGCACCGCAAACCTGTTCAGGACGAAAATCGCATTGCCGGTTCGGTGCTTGGCGCGGTTGCTGGCGGCGTGATTGGTCATCAGTTCGGCGGTGGCCGTGGTAAAGATGTGGCGACCGTCGTCGGGGCGCTGGGCGGAGGGTACGCCGGTAACCAAATCCAGGGATCAATGCAGGAAAATGACACCTACACCTCTACGCAGCAGCGTTGTAAAACGGTGTATGACAAGTCAGAGAAAATACTGGGCTATGACGTCACTTACAAGATTGGCGATCAGCAGGGGAAAATCCGCATGGATAAAGATCCCGGAACGCAAATCCCGCTGGATAATAACGGTCAATTGATTCTGAATAACGACGCGTAAAAAAAGCTGTACTCTGCACGTTAGCCCCTCATTCGCTCAGGCTGAGGGGCTTTTTTTATCAGACGGTCAGGCGCTAAGCCTTCAGCATCTCCGGCCACAGCCGTAGGGTGGTGCGGGTTATCTGCATCAGCTTGTCAAACGTCGCGCCTTCACGCGCGCTGATCGACATTCCTTGTAAAATACAGTTCAGATATTCCGCCAGCGTTTGTGGATTGCAGTGCGCCGGAATTTCCCCGCGTTCCTGCCGCTGGCGCAAAAACTGGGTCAGCGTCTGCTCCTGCATCGCGTGGCGGGATTTCACCGTATGGGCGATTTCACGGGAGGAGGCGGCCAGTGTGGCGGACGTGTTGATCATAAAGCACCCGGCAGGGGTGTCTTTACTGGTGAAGCATGTCGCGACGGCGGTGAAATAGTCTTCCAGCGCGGACTCAACGCTTTTTTCTTCACAAAAGAGCTGGGCCTCATGCTTTGCCGCAAAGCGGCTGATATAGCGATCCAGCACTGCGCGGAACAACCCTTCCTTGTTCGTAAATTCTGCGTACAGCGTGGGCGCTTTTGCGCCGGTCGCTTCCACGAGGTCGGCGAGCGATGTTGCTTCATAGCCGTGCTGCCAGAAGAGTGTCATGGCCTTATCAAGCGCGGCTTCCCTGTCGAACACTTTTGGTCGGCCACGGCTTTTTTTTACGCAACCTGTCGAGTCAGTTGTCATGATGCCGTTGTACCTTGTTGGGTTTGTTGAACAACCATTATAAAAATAATCCCGCTCAGTCTCCAGCGCATTCAGAAGAAAAATAATTCACCTGTATTGATATGAAAAATAAGTTCTTTTTAATTTATATAATGATCGTTATAAAAAAATGTTGACGTGTGACCTGGATCACATCTATGATTTACCTATCGATCGTTAAGTAAATATTTCGACACCGTTCATCTGCTAAAGGTCACTATCATGAAAAACGTAAAAACCCTCATTGCTGCCGCTGTACTGAGTTCACTCTCTTTCGCAAGTTTCGCTGCTGTTGAAGTTCAGGCGACGCCTGTAGATCAACAGAAAGTGGGCACCATTTCCGCAACCGCCGGGACTAACCTGGGATCTCTGGAAGATCAACTGGCGCAAAAAGCGGATGAAATGGGCGCGAAATCTTTCCGCATTACTTCGGTAACCGGTCCTAACACCCTCCACGGGACTGCGGTTATCTACAAATAAGCATTAACCCTCATTAATGCCACTGCTACTGCCACAAAAAAGCCCCGCTGTCTGAGCGGGGCTTTTTTATTATCCGACGTTACATCGACTGCTGCGTTATCCCGGGATGGCGGGTGACATCGACCGGCATTCCTGAACGCACTTCCATAACATGCTCCATAACGGCGGCATCGGTCTGTGCGGCATCTTTGAAAGCCTGCATTTGACCGTTCAATACGATCGGCAATATTTGCGGATCGTCATCAATATTCTTCGATAACGGCTGGTGGACTTCTACCAGGCGCATGCCGCCAGGTTCAACGGACGCTTTGATCGGCGTATTAATAATGTTGACCTTCGTACCCGGCGTGACCTGACGGAACAGCGTCTCAATATCACCGTCACGCAGGCGAATACAGCCGGAACTGACGCGCATCCCGATACCGAAATCAGCATTCGTGCCGTGCAGCAAGTAGACGCCGCCATAAGCCGCTAAGCGGATCGCATGATGGCCCATTGGGTTATCCGGCCCGGCGGGAACCACGGCAGGGAGGTCTATTCCCTGAGCCTTGTAACGGGCGCGGATATTCGCCGTAGGCGTCCAGGTTGGGTTCGCGCGCTTATCCGAGACGGTAGTGACCATCGTTGGCGTCAACGTATCGCCACCCAGTTGACCGATACCGATTGGATACACGGTCACCGAATTTTTTCCGGGAGGATAGTAATACAGACGCAATTCGGCGAGGTTAATCACAATACCTTCGTGCGGCGCATCCGGCAGTAAGGTTTGCAGAGGGATGGTCAGAACGCTGCCCGCGCGGGGAACGTAAGGATCAACGCCCGGGTTTGCCTGTAGCAACGCTAAAAAACCGACATTGTATTTTTTAGCAATCGCCTCCAGCGAGCCGCCGTTGTTTTCGACAACGTGAAATGTATTCTCGCCCACCAGTTTGCTGCCGGGAGGAGGAAGCGGCCATGTGTTCGCCTGCGCCGGTATCGCCAGCGCTACGGACGCGGCGAGCGTAAAAAACGCCAGCCAGCGGGAAAGTCGCATGTTATTCATTATCATCACAAATCAAAAGGTTATTGTAATAAATTGAGTCAATGATCATTATGGCGGGTTGTCATGTCTTGAAGTGCAAGAGAAGTGCAAAGTGTTGTAAATGTGGGCGAAAACGCGGGGGATGGCAGAGGGCATTACGCCCGGTGGCGCTGCGCTTACCGGGCCTACAGGATATGCTTCCCGTAGGCCGGATAAGGCGCTTGCGCCGCCATCCGGCGTCGTAGAGCGTTACGCTGCCGCGTTTTCTTCCAGTTGCGCCATAAACTGGCGCACCCAGTCCATACGCGTTTTACGCTCCGCTAGATCCTGAATAAACTTCAGGCGTGTCGGGCCGTCGAGGCGGAAGTGCTGTGGTTGTTTTTGCAACAGACCAATCAGCCAGGTTGGGTTTACGTGATTTTTCTCGGCAAACTCGATCGTACCGCCTTTCTCGTTGCCTTCCAGTTTTCGAATGCCCAGCTTCTGTGCCTGTTGGCGCAGACGCGCGATATCCAGCAGATTGCGCGCCGGGTCAGGCAGCAGGCCGAAACGGTCGATCAGCTCTACCTTGAGCTCCTCCAGCTCGTTTTCGTTTTTCGCACTGGCAATGCGTTTATAGAACGACAGACGCGTATTCACATCCGGGATAAAATCATCCGGCAGCAGCGACGGCATACGCAGTTCGACTTCCGTCTGCTGGCTGGTGAGGTCTTCCAGCGACGGCTCACGTCCGGCTTTCAGCGCATCCACGGCGTTTTCCAGCAGCTCCATATACAGCGAGAAGCCGATGGTCTCCATCTGCCCGCTCTGATCTTCGCCAAGCAGCTCGCCAGCGCCGCGAATTTCGAGGTCGTGAGTCGCCAGCGCAAAACCGGCGCCCAAATCTTCCAGCGAGGCAATGGCTTCCAGACGTTTTTGCGCGTCGGTCGTCATCGCTTTTGGATGCGGCGTCAGCAGCCAGGCATACGCCTGATGGTGCGAACGTCCAACGCGACCACGTAGCTGGTGGAGCTGCGCCAGGCCGAAATGGTCGGCGCGCTCAATGATGATCGTGTTCGCGGTTGGAATATCAATACCGGTTTCGATAATGGTGGTACACACCAGAACGTTAAAGCGCTGGTGGTGGAAGTCGTTCATAACACGCTCAAGTTCGCGCTCGCGCATCTGCCCGTGACCAATCGCGATGCGGGCTTCCGGCACCAGTTCCGCCAGTCGGTCTGCGGCTTTCTGGATATTCTCCACGTCGTTATACAGATAATATACCTGGCCGCCGCGCAGAACTTCACGCAGGATAGCCTCGCGCACCACCAGGTTGTCATATTCACGGACGAAGGTTTTTACCGCCAGACGACGGGCGGGCGGTGTGGCAATGATCGACAGATCGCGCATACCGCTCATCGCCATGTTGAGCGTACGAGGGATTGGCGTTGCCGTCAGCGTCAGAATATCAACGTCGGCGCGCATAGCCTTGATGCGCTCTTTATGCCGTACGCCGAAACGGTGCTCTTCATCGACAATCAGCAAGCCCAAATCTTTTAATTTCACATCGCTTTGCAGCAGCTTATGAGTGCCGATCAGAATGTCGATTTTCCCCTCAGCGACCTGCTCAAGGATCTGCGCTTGCTCTTTGGCGCTACGGAAACGGGAGAGCATTTCGATGCGCACCGGCCAGTTGGCGAAGCGGTCGCGGAAGTTATCGAAATGCTGTTGCGCCAGCAGGGTGGTAGGCACCAGCACCGCGACCTGTTTGTGGTTTTCCACCGCCAGGAACGCGGCGCGCATCGCCACTTCGGTTTTCCCGAAGCCGACGTCGCCGCACACCAGACGATCCATTGCCAACGGTTGGCACATGTCGCTCAGGACGGCGTTAATGGCCTGCGCCTGGTCTGGCGTGGTCTCGAACGGGAAGCTGTCGCAGAACAGTTGATACTGCTCGCGATCGTGCTTAAAGGCGAAACCTTCTTTCGCCGCGCGCTGGGCGTAAATATCCAGTAGCTCTGCCGCTACGTCGCGCACTTTCTCCGCGGCTTTCTGTCGGGCGCGAGACCAGGCGTCGCCGCCCAGTTTATGCAGCGGCGCGTTCTCTTCGGCGCCTCCGGCATAGCGGCTGATGAGATGCAAAGATGACACCGGTACGTACAGTCTGGCGTCGTTGGCGTAGGTGAGCATCAGGTACTCGCCCTTGATGCCGCCGGCTTCCAGCGTCGTCATACCCGCATAACGGCCCACACCATGCTCAAGGTGTACCACCGGCTGGCCAGGATGCAGCTCCGCCAGGTTGCGGATCAGCGTGTCGGGGTTAATCGTGCGGCGTGAGTCCTGACGGCGACGCGCAACGCGTTCACCCAGCAAATCGCTCTCGCAAATAAGCGCCAGATTACGCTGCGTATCGATGAAGCCATGCTCCGCAGCGCCAATCATCAGGTAACGTCCGGCGTCGAGCGCCTCATCCAGGCGCAAAATTCGTTTGGGTGAAATTTTAATACGGGCGAGCAGTTCCCCGAGCGCTTCGCGGCGGCCTTCGCTTTCTACGGAGAAAATGACCGGCCCGTTGAAGGATTCAAGAAATCTACGCAGCGCGTCCAGAGGCGCTTTTTGCTGCGCCTGTACCGCCAGATCCGGCAGTTTCTGGAAACCCAGATTGGTATTCGCCGCCTTACCTGGAAGATGTTCGGTTTTTAACTGTATGCGGGGCCAGCGTTTGAGTTCGGAGAACAGCTCATCGACCCGCAGCCACAGGGATTCCGGCGGCAAAAGCGGGCGCATAGGATCGACGCCACGGTTTTCAAAACGCGCCAGGGTATCGGCCTGGAAGCGTTCAGCGCTGTTTTCCAGCGCGCCGGTATTCACCAGCAGCGTGTTCGCCGGGAAGTAGCTGAACAGAGGCGGCAGCGGCTCGTTGAAGAACAGCGGCTGCCAGTATTCGATCCCGGCAGGCAGCGTGCCTTTACTGACCTGCTGGTAAATATGCTCGGCGTCGCGTTTAACTTCAAATGTGTCACGCCACTGGCTGCGGAACAGCTCGATGGCCGTTTTATCGGTCGGAAATTCATGCGCGGGCAGCAAATTGATGGCGTCGACTTCTTCCAGCGTACGCTGGGTATCGGCATCAAACAGGCGCAGGCTGTCGATTTCATCATCAAAAAAATCAAGACGATAGGGCTGTTCGCTGCCCATCGGAAACAGATCCAGCAGCGCGCCGCGAGTGGCGTATTCACCGTGTTCCATGACCTGATCAACATGGCGATAGCCCGCGCTATCCAGCTGTGCGCGCAGGGCGTCGCGCGACAAACGCTGACCCTTTTTCATCACCAGGGCGTGGCCGTGCAAATAACTGTGCGGGCAAACGCGCTGCATCAGCGTATTTACCGGAACAATCAATACGCCGCGCTGCATTGACGGCAACTGGTAAAGCGTGGACAGGCGTGAAGAGATGATTTCCTGGTGTGGGGAAAAGCTGTCGTAAGGGAGCGTTTCCCAGTCCGCCAGATTCATCACCAGTTGGTCGGTGAACTGGCGAACTTCGTCATGCAGGCGCAGGGCGTTTTGCATGTCAGGTGCAATAAGCACGATTGGGCCAGCATGGCGCTCGGCAATCTCCGCCACCAGCGTGGCGCAGGCGGCGCCGGTAAGCTCACCCAACTGGCGCTGATCGCCGGGTTTGGTTGGCAGAGTATAACGTTGTTGTTCAGGCATAGTGGTTGCAGGATCTCTATTGGGTATACACCACACTATGGGGGCATATCACTGATAAGCAATGCTCTTTATTATCCGTGATCGTTTCTCTTTAGCAAATTGATTCGCCCCCGGGAGGGGGCGAAAAGATTAACGCGAATAGCTGGTAACGGCGGGGAGAGAAGGCGGAGAGAAGAAGAGATCGGCAAACAGGCGTTGCGAAATTTTTCGGACGGTAAGGCCCGTCAGCGTGCAAATCAGCAGACTGGCAAAGGGGTAAACCAACAGCAGAGCAAACTCAAGCTGCGGCGACCATGCCGCGCCGTTGATTTTCGGAATCAACGTTAAGCTGAACGCTTCGACCAGGATACGGTGGGTTGTATAGATAGCAATAGTGTTTGAGCCGATGACATTCAGCAGGCTGGAAGAACGCATGCCGAAGCGCTGCTCATACTGATAGAAAAGCTTCATGATCAGCACAATCGACACCAGTGAGAGCAGCAGGGATACATTAGCCAGCCAGGCGATGACGGCGAGCAGCGCAATGCCCGCAAACGCGATAGCATAACGACGCAGTGGGACATGCTTAATCCACTCCATCAGCGTGGCGCCAAACCAGGCGCCGAGGCTGTAGTAAGGCAGGTTGCGGATCACGCTGTTCATTCCCCACCACGGCGTCGGCACGAAGTTTATCGTCACGCTCAGCAGTACAAACAGTACGAACAGTGGTTTTGCCCATTGGCTGAAGACTTTACACAGCACAAAATAGACAACCAGCGCATACAGATACCAGAGGCTGGTGCTGGCCGTCAGCATTCCGTGAATAAACTCGCCGACGGACCCGGCATAAGCGGCGTTGGAGGCATTGTTGATGTCGCGTTCGGGCGCCAGCCAGTGGTTGAGCCAGCTAAGCGCCAGCCATTGCGCCACTCCCCAGAGCGCCAGTACCCAGACAATGCTCCAGATCCGTTTATCAATACAGGTTCCCCAGAGCACGCTGTCAATATAGCGGCGGATCAGATACCCGGAAATAAAGAAAAACACCGGCATACGAAACGGCGCCAGATAGAGGTTAAAGTAGATCCAGCATTTCGTCAGGATCTCCGATAACGGATACTGGAAAGCGGTCAGGTGGGGATAGAACGTAATCACAGAGTGATAAATGACCACCAGGCAGATGCATAACCCTTTGATTTGGTTGATCCACAATTCTTTTTGTTTCATCAGGACGGCGTACTCGTGTTATTCAACATAGCCTGTGATCCTGCGGGCGGGGATCGGTGTTGTAATGCGTAACATTCTGTATTTTATTTTTTTAAGATAAAGATCAGGGTTAAGGGCGAGTATCAAGGCAGGTATCTTCAGGAAGTTGATTTCTTGATACTTTTCAGAATTACGCTGACGAACACTTACGGTTCAGTCATTTACCCATTCCGCTTTCGCTTATATACTCGGGGCTTTGCTAACAGCAACCAGACGGATTTCATGTACCAACCTGTCGCTCTATTTATTGGCCTGCGTTATATGCGTGGGCGTGCAGCAGATCGTTTCGGTCGTTTCGTCTCCTGGCTTTCCACCATTGGCATTACTCTCGGGGTGATGGCGCTGGTCACGGTATTGTCGGTGATGAATGGTTTTGAACGTGAACTGCAAAACAACATCCTTGGCCTGATGCCGCAGGCAATTCTCTCGTCTGAGCAGGGCTCCCTTAATCCACAGCAGATACCCGAAAAAGCGGTTACGTTGAATGGCGTCAATCGTATCGCACCGCTTACCACGGGAGATGTCGTGCTGCAAAGCGCGCGTAGCGTCGCCGTGGGCGTGATGCTGGGTATCGACCCGGCGCAAAAAGATCCCTTAACGCCGTATCTGGTCAATGTGAAGCAAACCTCTCTTGAACCGGGCAAGTATAATGTCATCCTCGGCGAGCAGCTTGCCGGGCAGTTGGGCGTCAATCGCGGCGATCAAATTCGCGTGATGGTGCCTTCCGCCAGCCAGTTCACGCCAATGGGACGCCTGCCGAGCCAGCGCCTGTTTACGGTGATTGGCACCTTCGCGGCGAACAGCGAAGTGGATGGCTACCAGATGCTGACCAATATTCAGGACGCGTCGCGTCTGATGCGCTACCCGGCGGGCAATATCACCGGCTGGCGCTTGTGGCTCAATGAGCCGCTGAAGGTGGATACCCTCAGCCAGCAGACGCTGCCGGAGGGGACGAAATGGCAGGACTGGCGTGAGCGAAAAGGCGAACTGTTCCAGGCCGTGCGCATGGAAAAAAACATGATGGGTTTGCTGTTAAGCCTGATCGTCGCCGTGGCGGCGTTTAATATTATTACTTCGTTAGGTTTAATGGTGATGGAGAAGCAGGGCGAAGTGGCTATTTTACAAACCCAGGGGCTGACGCCGCGCCAGATCATGATGGTGTTTATGGTTCAGGGCGCCAGCGCCGGGATTATCGGCGCGCTGTTGGGGGCGGTGCTGGGCGCATTGCTGGCCAGCCAACTGAATAACCTGATGCCGATCATTGGCGCATTCCTGGATGGCGCTGCGCTGCCGGTGGCGATTGAACCGCTACAGGTTGTTGTTATTGCGCTGGTGGCGATGGCCATCGCGTTATTGTCCACGCTGTATCCTTCCTGGCGCGCTGCCGCCACCCAACCCGCTGAGGCTTTACGTTATGAATAAGATCCTGTTGCAATGCGACAACCTGTGCAAACGCTATCAGGAAGGCTCCGTGCAAACCGACGTGCTGCACGATGTCAGCTTCAGCATTGGCGAAGGCGAAATGATGGCGATTGTTGGCAGCTCCGGCTCCGGGAAAAGTACGCTCCTGCACCTGCTGGGCGGCCTGGATACGCCGACGTCGGGCGATGTCATTTTTAGCGGCCAGCCGATGAGCAAACTCTCGTCGGCGGCGAAAGCGGAACTGCGCAACCAGAAGCTTGGCTTTATTTATCAGTTCCATCACCTGCTGCCGGATTTCACCGCGCTGGAAAACGTCGCTATGCCGCTGCTGATCGGCAAGAAAAAACCGGCTGAAATTACCGAGCGGGCGCGTGAAATGTTGCAGGCGGTGGGGCTGGATCACCGTGCTAACCATCGTCCATCCGAACTTTCCGGCGGCGAGCGTCAGCGTGTCGCCATCGCCCGAGCGCTGGTCAACAATCCGCGCCTGGTGCTGGCGGATGAACCGACCGGCAACCTGGATGCGCGCAATGCCGACAGTATTTTCCAGCTTCTGGGTGAACTCAATCGCGCTCAGGGAACGGCGTTTCTGGTGGTGACTCACGATTTGCAGCTGGCGAAGCGAATGAGCCGTCAGCTTGAAATGCGCGATGGTCTGCTGACGGCAGAACTGAGCCTGATGGGAGCTGAGTAATGGCTTCGCCTTTATCGTTATTGATCGGCTTGCGCTTTAGTCGTGGTCGTCGACGCGGCGGTATGGTGTCGCTGATTTCCGTTATCTCGACTATCGGCATCGCGCTGGGCGTGGCGGTACTGATTGTCGGTTTAAGCGCGATGAACGGTTTCGAGCGCGAGCTGAACAACCGTATTCTGGCCGTGGTGCCGCATGGTGAAATTGAAGCGGTGAATCAGCCGTGGACTCACTGGCGCGAAGCGCTGGAAAAAGTGCAGCACGTACAGGGGATTGCAGCGGCAGCGCCCTATATCAACTTTACCGGGCTGGTGGAGAGCGGGGCGAATCTGCGCGCAATCCAGGTGAAGGGCGTGGACCCGAAACAGGAACAGCGCTTGAGCGCGCTGCCGTCGTTTGTGCAAAACCATGCCTGGGATAACTTCAGGGCGGGCGAGCAGCAGATCATCATTGGCAAGGGCGTTGCCGATGCGCTGAAAGTGAAGCAGGGCGACTGGGTGTCGATCATGATCCCCAATGCCAGCGCCGATCATAAATTGCAGCAGCCTAAGCGAGTGCGTCTGCATGTGACGGGGATTCTGCAACTGAGCGGTCAGCTCGATCACAGCTTTGCCATGATCCCTATGGAAGACGCGCAGCAGTACCTGGATATGGGGGCCAGCGTGTCCGGCATCGCGATTAAGGTCAACGATGTCTTTAACGCCAATAAATTGGTTCGGGACGCTGGCGAAGTGACCGACAGTTACGTTTACATTAAGAGCTGGATCGGTACTTACGGCTATATGTACCATGATATTCAGATGATCCGCGCCATCATGTATCTGGCGATGGTGCTGGTGATCGGCGTGGCCTGCTTCAACATCGTTTCGACGCTGGTGATGGCGGTAAAAGATAAGAGCGGCGATATCGCGGTATTAAGAACCTTAGGGGCGAAAGATGGCCTAATCCGCGCCATTTTCGTCTGGTATGGGCTGCTGGCGGGTCTGCTCGGCAGTCTGTGCGGCGTGGCGATTGGCGTGGTCGTCTCATTGCAACTGACCCCTATTATCGAAGGCATCGAAAAGCTGATAGGGCATCAGTTCCTTTCTGGAGACATCTATTTTATCGACTTCCTGCCATCCGAATTACACTGGCTGGACGTTATTTACGTACTGGTTACGGCATTGTTGCTGAGCTTGTTGGCGAGCTGGTATCCGGCGCGACGCGCCAGCAATATTGACCCCGCGAGAGTGTTAAGCGGCCAGTAGTCGCAGTACATAAGAACAAGGAGCGGTGCGTGATGTATTACGGGTTTGACATTGGCGGGACAAAAATTGCCTTAGGCGTGTTTGATAACGAGCGACGTTTGCGCTGGGAAAAACGCGTACCGACGCCACGCGAAGGCTATGAGGCTTTTTTAACGGCGGTCTGCGATCTGGTGGCGGAAGCCGACCAGCGGTTTGACGTAAAAGGCTTCGTGGGCATTGGTATTCCCGGGATGCCGGAAACGGAAGACGGAACGCTGTATGCCGCCAATGTTCCGGCCGCCAGTGGTAAACCGCTCCGCGCCGATCTCAGCGCCCGGCTGGATCGTGATGTTCGCCTGGATAACGACGCGAACTGCTTTGCACTGTCGGAAGCCTGGGATGATGAGTTCACGCAGTATCCGCTGGTCATGGGGCTTATCCTCGGGACAGGCGTAGGCGGCGGACTGGTGCTCAACGGTAAGCCGATCACCGGTCGCAGCTATATTACCGGCGAGTTTGGTCATATGCGTTTGCCTGTCGATGCGCTCACCCTGATGGGGTTCGATTTTCCTCTGCGTCGCTGCGGCTGCGGTCAACTGGGCTGCATCGAAAATTATCTTTCCGGCCGCGGGTTTGCGTGGCTGTATCAGCATTACTATCATCAACCTCTACAGGCGCCGGAGATTATTGCTTTGTGGGAGCAAGGTGATGAACGCGCGCGTGCGCATGTTGAACGTTACCTGGATTTACTGGCGGTCTGCCTGGGGAATATCCTCACGATCGTCGATCCCGATCTGGTGGTGATTGGGGGAGGATTATCAAACTTCACTGCTATAACAACGCAACTGGCAGACAGGTTGCCACGTCATCTCCTTCCTGTTGCTCGTGTACCGCGTATTGAACGGGCGCGACACGGTGATGCGGGCGGGATGCGCGGCGCTGCCTTCTTACATCTTACCGATTAATCAAAAGAGGTTGTTATGCAGTCGCGTCGGGCTCATCGATTAAGCCGTTTTCGTAAAAACAAACGCCATTTGCGTGAACGCCTGCGTCAGCGAATCTTTTTCAGAGACAGAGTGGTGCCGGAAATGATGGAAAAACCAAGAGTATTAGTTCTTACTGGAGCGGGAATCTCTGCCGAATCCGGCATTCGTACATTTCGCGCCGCTGATGGTCTCTGGGAAGAACATCGGGTTGAGGATGTGGCGACCCCGGAAGGGTTTGCCCGCGATCCAGAACTGGTTCAGTCATTTTACAACGCCCGCCGTCAGCAGTTGCAGCGGCCTGAGATTCAGCCCAACCCGGCGCATGTCGCGCTGGCAAAACTGGAAGAGGCGCTGGGCGATCGTTTCCTGCTGGTGACGCAAAATATCGATAATCTGCATGAACGCGCGGGCAACAAGAATATCATCCACATGCACGGCGAGCTGTTGAAAGTGCGCTGCTCCCAGAGCGGGCAAATTCTGGACTGGACGGGCGATGTGACTTCAGACGATAAGTGCCACTGCTGCCAGTTCCCGGCTTCGCTTCGCCCGCACGTCGTGTGGTTTGGTGAAATGCCGCTTGGCATGGATGAGATCTATATGGCGCTGGCGATGGCGGATGTGTTTATCGCTATCGGAACATCCGGGCATGTTTATCCGGCGGCCGGGTTTGTGCATGAGGCCCGCCTGCACGGCGCGCATACGGTCGAACTAAATCTTGAACCAAGCCAGGTCGGCAGCGAGTTTGAAGAGAAATATTATGGCCCGGCAAGCCAGGTCGTACCGGCATTTATTGAGAAATTATTGAAAGGACTGTGATTTTTTTGCCGGATGGCGGCGAATGCCTTATCCGGCCTACGGTTCGCATTTGTCCAGGCCCGATAAGCGCAGCGCCATCGGGCATTCTTTACAACGCTGAATTAGCGTCCCGCTTTCAGCTTCTGATAATACTCTTCATAGATAGCACTGGCGGAACCCACATCGTTCTGCCATTCCCCTTTATTGATGGTGTCGGCATCAGGGTAGAGTGATTTATCATTTGCCACTTCAGGACTTAACAGCTTACGTGCGGCCAGGTTCGGCGTCGGATAACCGATCGTTTCCGCCACTTCTTTCGCCACATCCGGGCGCAGCAGGAAGTTGATCAGCTTCAGCGCGCCTTCTTTGTTTTTGGCGTTCGCCGGAATAGAAAGGCTGTCCATCCAGAAAATACCGCCTTCTTTCGGCCAGATAACCTCAAGCGGCGTCCCTGCCTGACGTGCAACGTATGCAGAACCGTTCCACACCATCCCCAGGTTGACTTCGCCTTCCATATACGGGTTAGCCGGGTTGTCGGAGTTGAACGCCGCCACGTTTGGCATCAGTTTTTTCAGTTCGTTATACGCCGCTTCAATCTCTTTAGGATCGGTGGTGTTGCCGGAGTAACCCAGCTTACGCAGCGCCATCTGGAACACTTCACGCGCATCGTCAGTCAGCAGCAGGCCGCCTTTATACTCAGGCTTCCACAGGTCAGCCCAACTGGTGACGGTTTTCGGGTCAATTTCGTCACTGTTAACGCCAATTGCCGTTGCGCCCCAGATATACGGGATGGAGTAGTCGTTATTCGGGTCAAACGGTTTGTTGAGCATTTCAGGATCGAGGTTGTGGAAGTTGGTTAACTTCGTTTTGTCGATCTTCTGGATCATGCCCTCTTTACGCATTTTATCGACGTAATAGGTGGAAGGCACCACCAGGTCGTAGGCGCCGTCTTTATACGTTTTCAGCTTGGCATACATGGTTTCATTCGACTCGTAGGTCGAATAGATAACCTTAATGCCCGTCTCTTTAGTGAACTGTTCCAGCAGTCCTGGTGGAACATACTCGGTCCAGTTGTAGAAATAGAGCGTGTTGTTGTCATCAGCGTGAGCGGCGCTCATGCCCAGTGCCAGAGCACCCGCCGCGAGCAGGTGGCGTGACCATTTTTTCATTTAACGTCCCCTGAATAGTGGGCCTCAACGGCCCTTGGTTTTATCACGAGCAATAAGCTGGCTGGCGATGACCATAACCAGCGACAGAACCAACAAAATCGTTGCCAGCGCGTTAACTTCCGGCGAAACGCCGACTTTTACCATTGAGTAAATTTTCAATGGCAGAATCTCATAGCCAGGCCCGGTGACGAATGACGAAACCACCACGTCATCCATCGACAGGGTGAAACTGAGCAACCAGCCAGCCGCGACCGCAGGCATTGCCAGCGGCAGAATGATCTTACGCAAAATCGTGACTTCACTGGCTCCCAGGTCTTTTGCCGCTTCCAGCATCCGCACGTCAAACCCTTTCAGGCGCGAGTAAACGGTAACGACCACGAAGGGCAGGCAAAAGGTGATATGCGAAAACAGCAACGACCAGAAGCCTAACTGGATGCCGAGCAGCATAAACAGCACCAGCAGTGAAATCGCCATTACAATATCCGGCGACATCATGACGACGAACAGCATGCCGCTGACAAACGGTTTACCGCGAAAACGATAGCGATACAGCGCCACTGCCGTTAGCGAGCCGATGATCGTGGCAAAGGTGGCCGAGAACACCGCCATCGTCAGCGAGTGCTGTGCCGCCTGCAACAGGCTGTCGTTATTCATCAGCAGGCTGTACCAGTTGGTGGTAAAACCCTGCCAGTTGATGCCAAAGCGCGAACTGTTAAAGGAGTTCACAATCAAGATGATGATTGGAATATACAGGTACGCGTAGATAGCGGTCATAAAACCGCCACGAAGCAGTCGACCGATCATTCGAGTTCCACCTTCTTATTCAGCAGCCGCGATGCGCGCCAGTAAACCAGCAGCATCAGGCCCATCACAATCGTCAGCGTAATGCTGGTGGCTGCGCCAAACGGCCAGTCGCGAATGTTCAGGAACTGAACCTTAATAACGTTACCAATCAGCAGGTTCTTTGCTCCACCCATCAGGTCAGAGACATAGAACAGCCCCATCGCCGGCAGCATCACCAGCAGACACCCGGCGATGATCCCCGGCATGGTCAGTGGAATAATAATGCGAATAAAGGTCTGCAATTTACTGGCGCCCAGATCGCGGGCGGCCTCCAGCAGCGGCTTATCCAGTTTTTCAATGCTGGAGTAGAGCGGCATCACCATAAACGGCAGCAGGATATAGACCAGACCGATAATGACCGCGCCCGGCGTGAACATGATGCGGATCGGGGCGTCAATCACACCCAGCCACAGCAGGAACTCGTTGAGATAGCCCTTGGTGCTGAGAAAAATTTTCAGGCCGTAAATACGGATCAGCGAGTTAGTCCAGAACGGCACGATCAGCAAAAACAGCAGCAGCGGACGCACTTTTTCCGGCAGTTTCGCCAGAAACCAGGCAAAGGGATAGCCGAGCACCAGGCAGGCGAAGGTGGCGATGAGCGCCATATTGAGGGAATGCAGCAAGACCTCAAAATAGAGCGGATCGAGCAGACGAGCGTAGTTATCCAGCGTAAAGACCATTTTGACGAAGTTCGCGTCATCACGGGTCAAAAAGCTGGTACCAATAATCATCAGGTTGGGCAGAAAGACAAACAACACAAGCCAACCAACGACAGTGACAATCACCACATTCTGGAATTTACTTGTGTTCTTCATCAGCCAGTACGACCTCCCAGCTTTCTACCCAATTAATGGCCATTTTTTGGTCGAGAGAGTGGTCGAAGTCAGGATCGTCTTCATTGAAGAATTCGCTGACCATCACCATTTTGCCATTTTCCAGTTCGACGACGGATTCCAGCGTCATACCTTTGTAGTTGCGCTCGCGCACGTAGCCAATGAGACCTTCAATGTGGTTATCATCGTTAATTTCATCAACGCGCAGATCTTCCGGGCGTAACAGTACGTTCAGTTTCTGACCAGGAACGACGGCAAAGTTAACATAAATATTGCACTCGCGTCCTTCTACATTGGCGCGTACGCGTTGTTCGTCGAGACGTTCAATTACCGTGGCGTTAAACATGTTGATTTCGCCAATGAATCCGGCGACGAACAGGTTTTTCGGCTCCTCATAGATTTCTCGCGGCGTGCCGTCCTGCTCAATAATGCCGTCGCGCATCACCACGATACGGTCAGACATGGTCAGCGCTTCTTCCTGATCGTGCGTAACGAACACAAAAGTGATGCCCAGCTTACGCTGCAACGCTTTCAGTTCGTTCTGCATCTGCTTTCGCAGCTTGTAATCCAGCGCGGAGAGGGATTCATCCAGCAGCAATAAACGCGGTTTATTGACGACGGCGCGGGCGATGGCCACACGCTGCTGCTGCCCGCCGGAAAGCTGATGCGGCTTTCGCTGCGCAAACTCTTCCAGTTGCACCATGCGCAGAGCGTCGGTGACGCGAGGGGTAATCTCGGCGGCGGGGGTTTTCTGCATGCGTAAACCGAAAGCCACATTTTCAAATACGGTCATGTGGGGGAATAACGCATAGCTTTGAAAGACGGTGTTCACATAGCGGTGTTCCGCTGGAACGTCGGTGATGTCCTGGTTATCCAACATGATATGACCGGCATCAACATTTTCCAGACCGGCAATCAGGCGCAGAACGGTTGTTTTACCGCAGCCAGAGGGGCCAAGCAGCGTGAGGAATTCGCCGTTATTGATGGTCAGATTCAGATTAGAAATGACCTCTTTTCCGTCGAAGCTTTTGCGAATTCCCGCCAGTTGTACCAGCGGTGAAAGCGAACGCGGTTGTTTATTCAATTTTTTACTCTGTCCCATGTAGACGCAACGGATGGCTGACCGATGCGGGGTTTGTGGTTAACCACCTTGGTGACTCTTAATGAGGGCGGTCATTCTACGGCAAACCGCTAAAATCGCCAATCCTTGTTGCGAATTACTGGCTTAGCTTTATAGTCAGAAAAAGTGTCTACGCGAAATATTCTCGTTTGCAGGGATAAAAGTGACCTGACGCAATATTTGTCTTTTCTTGCTTATTAATAATGTTGTCACGAAAAGTGAGGGTGACTGCATGGATAAACTACTTGAGCGTTTTTTACACTACGTGTCGCTGGATACCCAATCAAAGGCGGGCGTACGGCAAGTGCCCAGCACTGAGGGCCAGTGGAAATTATTACATTTGCTCAAACAACAGCTCGAAGAAATGGGGCTGGTGAACGTCACGTTAAGTGACAAAGGGACCGTCATGGCGACGCTGCCAGCCAACGTTGCTGGCGATATTCCCGCGATTGGTTTTATCTCTCATGTGGATACCTCACCTGATTTCAGCGGTAAAAATGTGAATCCGCAGATTGTGGAAAACTACCGTGGTGGCGATATTGCGCTAGGGATCGGCGATGAGGTGCTGTCGCCGGTGATGTTCCCGGTTCTGCATCAACTGCTGGGGCAGACGCTGATCACCACTGACGGGAAAACGCTGCTGGGCGCTGATGACAAAGCGGGCGTGGCGGAAATCATGACCGCGCTGGCGGTACTGAAACAGAAAGACATTCCGCACGGTGATATTCGCGTGGCCTTTACGCCGGATGAAGAGGTCGGGAAAGGGGCGAAACATTTTGACGTTGAGGCTTTCGGCGCGCAGTGGGCTTATACCGTTGATGGCGGCGGCGTAGGGGAGCTGGAGTTTGAAAACTTCAATGCGGCCTCCGTGAATATCAAAATCGTGGGCAATAACGTACACCCCGGTACGGCGAAGGGCGTGATGGTGAATGCGCTGTCGCTGGCGGCGCGTATTCATGCCGAGGTTCCGGCGGATGAGAGCCCGGAGACGACCGAAGGCTATGAAGGCTTCTACCATCTGGCGAGTATGAAAGGCACCGTTGATCGTGCGGATATGCACTACATCATTCGCGATTTCGACCGCAAACAGTTTGAAGCCCGCAAGCGCAAAATGATGGAGATCGCTAAAAAGGTCGGGAAGGGGCTGCACCCGGACTGCTACATTGAGCTGGTGATCGAAGACAGCTATTACAATATGCGTGAGAAAGTGGTCGAACACCCACATATTCTCGATATTGCACAGCAGGCAATGCGTGACTGCGATATTGTGCCGGATATGAAGCCGATTCGTGGCGGCACTGACGGCGCCCAGCTTTCGTTTATGGGTTTACCGTGCCCGAACCTCTTTACCGGCGGCTATAACTATCATGGCAAGCATGAGTTTGTGACGCTGGAAGGGATGGAGAAAGCGGTGCAGGTGATTGTGCGTATTGCGGAGCTAACTGCGAAGCAGCAGTAATGGTGTCGTGGTGTGATGGCGCTTCGATTATCAGGCCTACCGTGTGTAGGCCTGATAAAACGCGCTAGCGTTGCCATCAGGCTCAATCGCAATAACTTATTACCCTTCGAAGAACCAGTACCCGCTGTTGACCAGTGCGGCCAGCATTGCGAGGAACGACGGGTCTTCCAGCGCATCGCCAAAATTCTCGGCGGTCAGCACGATGTGACTGGAGAGCGCCTCCAGCGCCGGGCGGTGCGGAGAATCAATCTTCTCACCGTTGGCGTAGACCTCATCGCCAATGCGCAGGACGCGTAATCCGCCCAGACGCACCAGCACATCGCCTTGTTTCAGCGCATCATAGATCTCATCCGGCTGATACGGAGGTTCCGGCGGCGCGATGTCCAGTTCGTGACGAGACTGGGAGATAAATTCGCCAAACCACTGTTTAAAGTGTTCAGGCTGATTGATCAGGTCGAGCATCATTTCACGCAGCTTGTCCATCTCCTGCGGCAGAACGTCGGCAGGATGCTCGCGCGACGGGATATCCGGGTCGCTGTAATAGGTGCTGCCCAGCTCGCGTTGCAGAACGTAGTCGGCAAAACCGCTGATCAGTTCACGCGTATTCGGCGCGCGGAAACCAACCGAGTAGTTCATCGCGTTTTCCAGCGCGTAGCCTTCGTGTGGGAATCCGGGTGGGATATACAGAATATCGCCGGGCTCCAGCTCTTCATCAATGATGGCTTCAAAAGGATCGACCTGGAGCAGATCCGGGTGAGGGCAATGCTGCTTCAGTTGCAGCTTCTCGCCTACGCGCCAGCGGCGGCGACCGGTTCCCTGAATGATAAAGACATCGTACTGATCCAGATGCGGACCCACGCCGCCGCCAGGGACGGAAAAGGAGATCATCAGATCGTCAATACGCCAGTCTGGCAACGCGCGGAAAGGGCGCATCAGCGCAGCGGTAGGTTCATGCCAGTGGTTTACGGCCTGAACCAGCAGCGACCAGTTGTTCTCGCCGAGGTGGTCGTAACTCTCGAACGGGCCGTGGCTGACCTGCCATTTACCATCCTGATGACTGACCAGACGGCTATCGACTTCGCTTTCCATCGCCAGTCCCGCCAGTTCGTCAGGGGAGAGCGGATCAATGAAGTTGTTGAACCCACGTTTTAACACCACCGGGCGTTTTTGCCAGTGGCGTTCAAGAAATTCGGGCCAGTTAAGTGTTAATTGATATTCCATGTTGATTATCCGCAGGCTGGTATCTGACACCGATTATAACGGATGCTTAACGACATGCGGTGAAGAACATACATAAATATTACACGCCAGCGTCATTCATCGCGCTGAATCGGGTGCTGGCGACCAAAAATCACCTCCATCCGCGCGCCGCCGAGCAAACTGTCACCGGCGACGATCTTCCCGTCATATTGCTCAGTGATCTCACGGGCGACCGCCAGCCCCACGCCTTGCCCTGGTCGCAGGGTGTCAATGCGCTGACCGCGATCGAAAACCACATCACGCTTGCTTTGCGGAATGCCCGGGCCGTCGTCTTCCACCAGAATATGCAGATGCTCATCGGTCTGCCGGGCTGAAATTTCGACAAACTCCAGACAGTATTTACAGGCGTTATCCAGCACGTTGCCCATCACTTCAACAAAATCATTCTGCTCGCCGACGAAGCTGATTTCCGGCGAAATATCGAGGCTAATGTTGACCCCTTTACGCTGATACACCTTATTGAGCGCGCAGGTGAGATTGTCCAGTAACGGCGCTACGGGGTGCAGCTCACGGCTGAGTAACACGCCGCTTCCGCGCATGCTGGCGCGATGCAGGTAATAACCAATTTGCTGGGAGATACGGCTGATCTGTTCCAGCATGACCGGTTCGGCGTCGCTGACGCTCATTTTTTCGCTGCGCATTGAACGCAGGGTGCTCTGCAATACTGCCAGCGGCGTTTTCAGACTATGGGTGAGGTCGGTTAACGTGGTGCGGTATTTATCATAACGTTCACGTTCGCTCTTTAGCAGCCGGTTGAGGTTGCGCACCAGGCTGGTCAGTTCCCGCGTGGTTTCCGGGTTGAGCATTTCACGGTGGTGTTCTTCCAGCTCGCGCACTTCACGCGCCAGCGCTTCGATAGGGCGTAAACTCCACCATGCGGCGACCCAGAGCAACGGGATGACTAACAGCAGGTTTGCCGCCAGAACATAAATAAACCAGCTCCAGACCATATACGAGCGTTTCAGCTCGATGGGGATAGTATCGACAACCACTATCGTCAGTTGCGGCATCCGCGCGGTAGCCGGATAGACATTCACCGCCACGGAGTGGGTCATTTCCGCATCGTCGTCATCTTCCCGCACCTCTTTGAGCTGCTGTTGGGCGGAATGATCTTCACTCAGCAACGTGCTGGTGGCATCGACATCGGCTTCAATTTCATGAAAACCGTTGGCTTTCAGCCATTCCGGCTGGATACGTTTCTCCAGCCAGGGAACGTTGCGCTGCGCCCATAACAACTTGCCGTTCTCATCATAGATCAGTGTCATCGTGGGGCTTTGCATATCGAGATTTTCCGGGATCTCGATATTGATTTTATTGTTTTGCCATGACGCGAGGGTGTAGAAAAGGTTGCTCTCACCGCGTAACAGGCGAAAGGTTGTCTTATCAAAACTGACGCTATAGCCAACCAGTGCGACCATGCCGTAGGCCAGAGAGAGCACCAGCACAACGCCTGCCGTCGCCAGCAGAAAGCGCAGGCGCAGCGATAAAGGAAAAAGATGACGCAGTAATTTATTCATTAGCGCAGTTCGAACAGGTATCCCTGACCACGGACGGTGGTAATCACATCATCAGGATATCGCGCCTGAATTTTTTTGCGTAAGCGCCCCATTAATACATCAATGGTATGGCTTTCACGCAGTTCCGCATCCGGGTAGAGCTGTAGCATCAACGAATCTTTGCTGACGACTTTGCCATTATTGCGGATCAGCGTTTCCATAATGGTGTATTCAAACGCCGTCAATTTTATCACTTCATCATTTACGGACAATTCACGGCGGGAGAGATCCACCTGAAAAGGCGGAATAGAGATAACCTGCGAGGCCAGGCCGCTGTTGCGGCGCATTAACGCCTGCATACGCGCGACCACTTCTTCAATATGAAACGGTTTTGTCACGTAGTCGTCGGCGCCGGCGCTCAGCACTTCCACTTTATCCTGCCAGCCCTCACGGGCGGTTAATACCAGAACAGGAAGGGAAACGTCATTGCTGCGCCAGCGGCGGATCAGCGAAAGCCCGTCTTCATCCGGGAGGCCTAAATCGACGATGGCGATGTCCGGCAGATGCTCGTTAAGATAATAATCGGCTTCCTTTGCATCTTCTGCGTCATCAACCTGGTGCCCCAAATCCTGTAATTGAACCTTCAGGTGGTGGCGTAATAAGGCATTATCTTCGACAACCAGTACGCGCATCATCTTTTCTCCCTAAATTAACGGTATTAGTAGTTTAACGCTGATTATGTTGCGGCGGGGATAAACATTTCGTAAACCGGGGGGAGAGTTATGCCGGGGATGAGGCTCCGGCATTGGGGGCGCTGAATATCGGCCGGATAAGATGCGTTAGCATCGCTATCCGGCAGGGGGGATTACTTCAGTTCGTCAACCATAGTGATGGCGCGGCCAATATAGTTGGCCGGGGTCATCGCCTTCAGGCGCGTTTTCTCTTCTTCCGGCAGGGCCAGACTGTCGATAAACTGCTTCATGCCTTCGGCGTCAACACGTTTGCCGCGCGTTAACTCTTTCAGCTTCTCGTACGGTTTCTCAATGCCGTAGCGGCGCATTACGGTCTGGATCGGCTCTGCCAGCACTTCCCAGTTGTGATCCAGTTCATCCAGCAGACGATCGCGGTTCACTTCCAGTTTGCTTACGCCTTTCAGGGTGGACTGATACGCGATCAACGCATAGCCAATACCGACGCCCAGGTTACGCAGCACGGTGGAGTCCGTCAGGTCGCGCTGCCAGCGGGAAACCGGCAGTTTGCTTGCCAGGTGTTGCAGTACGGCGTTAGCCAGGCCCAGGTTGCCTTCGGAGTTTTCGAAGTCAATCGGGTTAACCTTGTGCGGCATGGTGGAAGAACCAATTTCACCCGCGATGGTTCTCTGTTTGAAGTGGTTGAGCGCGATATAACCCCAGACGTCGCGATCGAAGTCAATCAGGATGGTGTTAAAGCGCGCGACGCAGTCAAACAGCTCTGCGATGTAGTCATGCGGTTCAATCTGTGTGGTGTACGGGTTCCACTGGATACCCAGCGACGTCACAAACTCTTCGCTGAAATGGTGCCAGTCCACTTCCGGGTAAGCGGCAATGTGGGCGTTATAGTTACCGACCGCGCCGTTGATTTTACCAAGGATTTCCACCTGGTTTAACTGGCGGAACTGGCGTTCCATGCGGTAAGCCACGTTAGCCATCTCTTTCCCCATCGTGGACGGCGTAGCCGGTTGACCGTGGGTACGGGAGAGCAGGGGAATGTCGCGATACTGAACGGACAGATCTTTGACCGCGTCGATCAGCTGACGCCAGTACGGCAGGATCACTTCGTCGCGCGCGGTTTTCAGCATCAGCGCATGAGACAGGTTGTTGATGTCTTCAGAAGTACAGGCGAAGTGGATGAACTCAGAAACCGCATGCAGTTCCGGGATATCCGCCACTTTTTCTTTCAGGAAATACTCAACTGCCTTCACGTCGTGGTTCGTCGTGCGCTCAATGGTTTTGATACGTGCGGCATCTTCTTCATTGAAGTTCGCGACAATCGTATCCAGGAAACCGTTTGCGTCGGCAGCAAAAGCAGGAACTTCCTTGATCGCTGCGTGCGCGGCCAGTTTTTGCAGCCAGCGTACTTCAACCTGTACACGGAATTTCAGCAAACCGTATTCGCTGAAAATCCCGCGCAGCGCGCTGACTTTATCGCCGTAGCGTCCATCGACAGGGGAAACGGCGGTCAGTGAGGATAATTCCATAGATCACAACTCCGGGGTTAAATGAGCAAGAATTTGTTTTGCCTGAGTGGTCAGGCGATTACGAGAAAACATTAATTGCAGGCGGCCACCGCCGACCTGGTGCCAGAGCACTGCGGCACGGATACCGGCCAGAAGCGAGGCGCGAACTTTTGCCTGCACCTGCGGGCTTTGCAGCACGGCGGGTGAGCCCGTCACCTGAATGCGTGGCCCCAGCGGGCTGATGACATCGACATAAATACCGGCCATCGCGCTCATCAGCGTTTCTGATTGCAGGTCAAAATGGTCAAGCTGACGCTGTAAGCCGTTAATGCGCTCGCCCAGCATGTCCAGCGCGCCTTTGGCGGCTGACAGTTTGCGCTCCAGCACCATCAGGCTTAGCGTATAGCGCGTCAGCTCTGCGTTCAGCCCCTGGCGGCTACTGGCATTCAGGACACCGAGCAAGGTTTCCAGACCGAGGCGAAGGTTCGCTTCGCTGCCGCCGAATACGCCCAGCGTAGAGCTGGGGTTCATATCGATAACGCTGTTCAGTGAAACGTGTAGCGCATCGGCATCACAGTGCCCCTGGTGCGCCAGCTGTTGCACCAGGCGTGCTGACTGGCAAATACCTGCCAGTGCGAGGGTGATGTCATAATAATTCTTTGCCACGATCACTGCTTCCTTGTATCAGTTATAGAGAATAATTATACCGGCAGGGGCAGGCGCTGCTCGATAATACCGCCGCCGAGGCACACTTCTCCGTTATAAAAGACAGCCGACTGACCCGGCGTTACTGCGGCTACCGGCTCATCAAAAATCACTTCAATGCGTTCGTCATCCAGCGCTTTCACGGTGCACGGAATGTCGGTCTGGCGGTAGCGGGTTTTCACCGTGCAGCGCAGGGTGCCGCTAAACGGTTCGCGATCGACCCAGTGAAGCTGTTGGGCAATCAGGCCGACGGACATCAGACGTGGATGCTCATGACCCTGAGCGACAACCAGAATGTTGTTCTCGACATCTTTATCGACCACGTACCACGGATCTTCGGTGCCTTCTTTGGTGCCGCCGATACCCAGACCTTTACGTTGGCCCAGCGTGTGGTACATCAGCCCCTGGTGCTGACCGATTTCGTCGCCGTCTACGGTGATGATTTTTCCTGGCTGCGCCGGGAGATAGCGACCGAGGAACTCGCGGAATTTACGTTCGCCGATAAAGCAGATGCCGGTAGAGTCTTTTTTCTTCGCGGTGATCAGACCGAGGTCTTCGGCAATTTTGCGTACCTGCGGTTTTTCCAGCTCACCGACCGGGAACAGGCTTTGGGCGATCTGCTCATGGCCGAGTGTGTAAAGGAAGTAGCTCTGATCTTTGTTACCGTCGAGCCCGCGCAGCAGGCGGCTTTTGCCGTCCACATCCGCGCGACGGACGTAGTGACCGGTGGCGATATAATCAGCGCCCAGATCTTCAGCGGCAAATTCGAGGAAGGCTTTAAATTTGATCTCTTTATTACACAGAATATCCGGGTTCGGCGTGCGGCCCGCTTTGTACTCTTCCAGGAAGAGTTCAAAAACGTTGTCCCAGTATTCTGCGGCAAAGTTTACGGTATGCAGTTCAATGCCAAGTTTGTCGCAAACGGCCTGCGCATCAGCCAGGTCGGCTGCCGCTGTGCAATATTCCTCACCGTCGTCCTCTTCCCAGTTCTTCATGAACAGGCCTTCTACCTGGTAGCCCTGTTGTTGCAACAGCCAGGCGGAAACGGAGGAGTCGACACCGCCGGACATGCCGACGATCACTTTTTTTGGGCTTTCTGACATTGGAATACTCACGACATTGAACTTCAAGGCGGCGTATTCTATCACGCAGCCCTTTTACTTGACACCCTCTGTAAACGGCCAGTTAAATTCGCCGATGATCGCCAGCGGATAACGTTGCCCGTTCTGCCAGCAACGAATGCTCTCGGCAACCAGCGGCGAACGCAGGTTGGGGGCGTTGAGGATCGCGTCGGCGCTGACCCAGCGACAGCAGTCAATGTCGTTGTCGTGAGGTTCAGTGGCGCACATCCTGGCAAGCTCAATGGAAAACAGGAAACGCAGGAACGGCGTGTTGTCCGGCGCGATCCATTGATGCAGACGAATAAAGTGCTGGGGTTGCGCGGTAATCCCTGTCTCTTCCCAGAGTTCGCGCGCGGCGGCTTCCACCAGCGTTTCGTCGGCTTCCAGGTGTCCGGCTGGCTGATTCCAGAGCGCTTTGCCGTTAATGGTCTCTTCCACCACGAGGAATTGACCTTCTGCATGGACGATGCAGGCGACGGTGACGTGCGGTTTGAACATGGTTTTTCCTTAATCGGTAGCGTCTCGCCATTCACCGTTGGCAAGATTATCCAGCGTGTAGTTGCCCATTGCGTAGCGGATCAGTCGCAGCGTAGGGTAGCCGACGTGCGCCGTCATACGCCGTACCTGACGGTTACGGCCTTCATATAAGGTCACTATGAGCCAGCGGGTGGGAATACTTTTTCGTTCGCGAATCGGCGGCGTTCTCGGCCACAGCCATTCGGGTTCGTCCACTACCTCAATGCCCGCAGGCAGAGTGGGGCCATCATTGAGCGTCACGCCATTGCGCAGGGCTTCCAGCGCTTCTGCGGTGGGTTCGCCTTCAACCTGAACGTAATAAATCTTACCGGTACGTTTGCCGGGCTGCGTCAGACGAGCCTGCAATGCGCCATCGTTGGTGAGCACCAGAAGACCTTCGCTGTCCCTGTCCAGACGACCTGCTGCATAGACGCCCTGGACAGGAATATAGTCTTTTAATGTGCTGCGCCCGGCCTCATCCGTAAATTGCGGCAAAACATCGTAAGGTTTATTGAACAAAACCACGCGTTTTGGCTGGTTTTCTTTCCGCCGCTTAGTGACTTGTCGTGAGCTGAATCGCTCAACCCGGTGATTTCTAAAAGAAGTTTTTTGCATGGTATTTTCAGGGCTTATCAATTGCCGCATTATAGCCTAATAACGAGTGTCTTTCATGGCAGCAAACAATAGGGTAGTATTGACACGCTCATTACAAATCATTAACAAAAAAGTTGCTCTAATGCATCCGTGTCGCAGGACGCAAACGCACATGCAGCGTGATGACAGACGAGCAAACCAGAAGCGCTCGAAGGAGAGGTGAATGGAAAGCAAAGTAGTTGTTCCGGCGGAAGGTAAGAAGATCACCCTGCAAAACGGCAAACTCAACGTTCCTGAAAATCCGATTATCCCGTTCATTGAAGGCGACGGTATCGGTGTTGATGTAACCCCAGCCATGCTCAAAGTGGTCGATGCCGCTGTCGAGAAAGCCTATAAAGGCGAGCGTAAAATCTCCTGGATGGAAATTTACACCGGTGAAAAATCCACTCAGGTTTATGGCCAGGATGTCTGGCTGCCTGCTGAAACTCTGGATCTGATTCGTGATTACCGCGTGGCCATCAAAGGCCCTCTGACTACCCCGGTCGGCGGCGGTATTCGTTCCCTGAACGTGGCGCTGCGTCAGGAACTCGACCTGTACGTGTGTCTGCGTCCGGTTCGTTACTATCAGGGCACCCCAAGCCCGGTTAAACACCCTGAACTGACCGACATGGTCATCTTCCGCGAAAACGCTGAAGATATTTATGCAGGTATCGAATGGAAAGCCGACTCTGCGGATGCCGAGAAAGTGATCAAATTCCTGCGTGAAGAGATGGGCGTGAAGAAAATTCGCTTCCCTGAACACTGTGGTATCGGTATTAAGCCGTGTTCCGAAGAAGGAACCAAACGTCTGGTGCGTGCGGCGATTGAATATGCCATCGCTAACGACCGTGATTCTGTGACCCTGGTTCACAAAGGCAACATCATGAAGTTCACCGAAGGCGCGTTTAAAGACTGGGGCTACCAGTTAGCGCGTGATGAATTCGGCGGTGAGCTGATCGACGGCGGCCCGTGGGTCAAAATCAAGAACCCGAACACCGGCAAAGAGATCGTGATTAAAGACGTGATCGCCGATGCGTTCCTGCAACAGATCCTGCTGCGTCCGGCTGAGTACGACGTGATTGCCTGTATGAACCTGAACGGCGACTACATCTCTGACGCTCTGGCTGCGCAGGTTGGCGGTATCGGTATCGCGCCGGGCGCGAACATCGGTGACGAGTGCGCGCTGTTCGAAGCGACTCACGGTACTGCGCCGAAGTACGCGGGCCAGGATAAAGTTAACCCGGGCTCCATCATTCTGTCTGCTGAGATGATGCTGCGCCACATGCAGTGGTTCGAAGCCGCAGATCTGATCGTCAAAGGGATGGAAGGCGCGATTGCCGCGAAGACCGTCACTTACGATTTCGAACGCCTGATGGAAGGCGCTAAACTGCTGAAATGTTCAGAATTTGGCGACGCGATCATCGCAAACATGTAATCCAGTTTCTGGGTTAAACAAGAACGGGAGCCTGAGGGTTCCCGTTTTTTTATTATTAGCATTCGAACTTGTTTTTTGAATGTCGAACCCGCAGAGGACTAAGACGATACTTCGCAAGTCTCCAGACGGGGAAGATGCGCATCTGCCTGTGGCTCAGACGCTTAGCCCATCAGCGGATGTGGCTACGGAGCATTGTGCAAAACGGGCATGAACAACCTGGAACGGGTGAAGCGTCACAGGTTCCCAAAAATGTTGTCTGCGGCTCAGTACCATGCTGACTGTAAAAACTTCCCAGAATCTTACTTTCGAGTGTGCGAACGTTATCAGGAGCCGTACCGGGTACTACGTTGGGCGGCGATTTGAATGCCAGGCAACTGAACGACGAGGCAGCCAGTGATATGGCGAATATGTTTCTGACTTTCATCTGATGATTACCCTTCTTACTAAAAGTTATGTAATAACATAACCTCAATTGTGCTTAATGAATAGACCTGAAATTGTCCGATCGGTCATGTGGCGGCGAAAAGGTAAATGACGTTTTTACGACCTCGCGGTGAGCAGGGGATAAGTCGCAAAAAATGACAAAACGACTTTTTCGTCTTTTTATAGACTTTTTGTGCTAACCGGGGCTTTAGTTTTCCCCTCTTTGTAATAGTCAGATAGCTAACACCGCAGTTATCAGTAAACCGGAACGTATTTTACTCAATGACGAGACTCCCAACATTTTCATTCGCTTTTTTTCATCCTCGCTACTGGCTGCTATGGCTGGGTATTTTCTTCTTACGATGTGCTGTTTTGCTGCCTTATCCCATTCTGCTCAGGCTTGGCGCTTGTCTGGGGAGAGTGGCCATGCGCGCATTGCCTCGCAGGGTAACAATAGCCCGTCGCAACCTGGAACTTTGCTTTAAGGCGCTACCTGCGAAGGAGCGTGAGAAATTACTGATTAAAAATTTTGAGTCGGTAGGCATGGGGGTACTTGAAACCGGTATCGCCTGGTTCTGGTCAGACAGGCGTTTACGCAAATGGTTTACGGTTACGGGTTATGAACATATGGAAAGTGCGCGAGCTGAAAATAAAGGCGTGCTTCTCATCGGTATGCACTTTCTTACTCTTGAACTTGGGGCGCGCATATTTGGGATGCTCAATCCGGGCATTGGCGTATACAGGCCGAACAATAACGCGCTGTATGACTGGTTGCAGACGCGGGGACGTCTTCGCTCAAATAAAACCATGCTCGATCGCTATGATTTAAAAGGCATGATACGAGTGCTCAAACAAGGTGAGATTGTCTGGTATGCACCTGATCATGACTATGGCGCTCGTAACAGCGTGTTTGTTCCTTTTTTTGATGTTCCCGATGCGGCGACTACCGCCGGCAGTTACATGCTTGTCAGAAGCGCCCGCCCGGCGGTTGTTCCTTTTGTTCCCCGACGCCGAGCGGATGGAAGAGGGTACGAGCTGATCATCCTCCCGGATATCGGCCATGAACTGTATGACGAGGGCAAGGAAACCGTTGCGACCAGAATGAATCGGGCGATTGAACGCGCAATCAACCTGGCTCCTGAACAATATATGTGGCTACACCGTCGCTTTAAGACCCGACCAGCAGGCAAGCCGGCCCTGTATGGGAAGAAGGAAAACGCGATTGAGAGTAACGGCGAATAGCTCGTTTCCTGGTTTCAAACCGCCTCCGGGCGGTTACTGGTCAATAATGCCGTCATAAACCTGTCATGTGTTCGTGCTATTGGGAATTTAGTCATTCATTTTCTGCGGTCAGGGGAGGTGAAAATGGGTACGGAACATGAACGCATTCGGTCAGTATTAACGGGGCTGCTTATCGCGCTGCTGATGCTGCTTGTCATGGCCGGGTGGCCTTATCTTGTGCGTATGATCTCCGGTTATATCGCCGGGTATCTGTAAATATGCACCTGAGGATAAACAAGAACGGGAACCTGTCAGTTCCCGTTTTTTTATGTGTTGTGAGAGTGACGACTCTGCACCTGCAATCACCAGCCAGGCAGCGTACCCCCGACACTCCACTCTTCGGAGCCAAAATCGGGTTTCTCGCCCCGGATCACACGGTTTCTTTCTTCTTTTGTCGGTTTATGGGTGGCGGCGCGGCTGGGAAGTTTCCCGGGAGTTTTTACGCAGCCGAATCCCTGACAAATTGGGCTGGCGGAAGAGGGCGCGGGTTGTACTTCTGAGTCGACACAAGCCGTCAACAATACGATTGAAATCGTGCCGGCAACTCTCTTTATGTTCATAAATATCCTTTTAATGTTTAACGACTCACATGCCCTTTTCCCTGAGAGCATGAATACTCTGGCAAAAAAAGCCCGCAACAGAGTGCGGGCAAAATCATACTGGAAGCAATGTGAGCAATGTCGTGCTTTCAATACCTGTATTAGGCGCTAAGGTATTTACAGCAAGAGAATGATAACCATTATCATTTAATGATTCAACCATTCGTTTTATAAGGCTGTTTTTATCGGGAGTCATTCATCAGAAAACAGATGTGATACAAGAACGGGAGCCTGTTGGCTCCCGTTTTCGCCAGGGTTAGCGAGCGGTATTAGCGTACAACCAGAACAGGGCAGTTTGCATGGCGAACAACGGCCGCAGCAGTTGAACCCAGCAGATAGGTGCTGAAACCCGGTTGATGCGACGCAATGATAATCAGGTCGGCTTCTACCGCATCCGCCAGTTTGAGGATCTGATCTTTGGGCGGGCCGTAGACAACATGGGACTGGCTCCTGCCCTCGGGGATATTGAATTGTTTAACAATTTCCTCCAGTTTGACGGCGGCTTTTGACTGAAGACCGCTTCTATCCGGGAACTCGCTGGAGTAGGCCAGACCCAGTGAGGCATAGAACGGGACAGAAGGTATTACGGCCAAAAAATGCACCTTTGCGGTTTTAGCATGCGCCTCAACCTGCGGGATGATCTGACGGGTCAAGCTGGCTTCTGAGATATCAATCGGCACCAGAATAGAACGATACATATTCACCACCTCCTGTTTGTTTTATCTCCACCTTAAGTGTACTGGACTTATCGGTTGTATAAGAAGTAATCAGATCAAAGTTATGTGAACGAGTCCGCAAGTCGTAAGAATGTAGACACAAAACGTCCACCAGAAGGTGTTACCGACATGATGGCTGTCAGGAGAATGATTTTTACCGTGAATATCGTTATGAAGCAGTAATGGGTTCCGTTTTACTTTATTTCATTGTATATTTATTTATATAACGACGGGATATTTTCTCTCTCTTGAATCGCCATTTTAATTATTTGAAACTTTCTCCTGATATTTAATTTAATGCCGGTTTAAATATCTATATTATGCAGTGTAACTGGCTGTGTTTTAACGATTTTGTATTCATATATTCCGTTGCTGTGTAATCTGCGATCCCCTTCAAATTTACTTGCATGCTAATTCTTATTCACATCCACGCTTGATGGATATCAATAATTAACCTGCTCAGTCTAATTATTGTCTACCTCTAAGGAAGGTGCGAATAAGTGGGGAAATTCTTCTCGGCTGACTCAGTCATTTCATTTCTTCATGTTTGAGCCGATTTTTTCTCCCGTAAATGCCTTGAATCAGCCTATTTAGACCGTTTCTTCGCCATTTAAGGCGTTATCCCCAGTTTTTAGTGAGATCTCTCCCACTGACGTATCATTTGGTCCGCCCGAAACAGGTTGGCCAGCGTGAATAACATCGCCAGTTGGTTATCGTTTTTCAGCAACCCCTTGTATCTGGCTTTCACGAAGCCGAACTGTCGCTTGATGATGCGAAATGGGTGCTCCACCTTGGCCCGGATGCTGGCTTTCATGTATTCGATGTTGATGGCCGTTTTGTTCTTGCGTGGATGCTGTTTCAAGGTTCTTACCTTGCCGGGGCGCTCGGCGATCAGCCAGTCCACATCCACCTCGGCCAGCTCCTCGCGCTGTGGCGCCCCTTGGTAGCCGGCATCGGCTGAGACAAATTGCTCCTCTCCATGCAGCAGATTACCCAGCTGATTGAGGTCATGCTCGTTGGCCGCGGTGGTGACTAGGCTGTGGGTCAGGCCACTCTTGGCATC
>NZ_JAOWFM010000049.1:0-20098 GCF_030333655.1 Citrobacter sp. CK180
ACCTCCTTCGGATTTGCCAGATAACCCGTGGTATCCCCGGTCGGGCGGCTGTTGGCGTTGGGTTTAATCACAATGTTCGGTCTGGTGAAGTGCGCGCCCGGCAGCGGTGCAACGGCCGCCAGCGTGCCATGTTTCTTCCGCAGCTCTTCTATCGGGCCAAAGTCCAGCGCGCGCAGCGGGCAGGACTCGACGCAGATCGGTTTTTTGCCGTCGGCAACGCGGTCATGACAGCCGTCGCATTTGGTCATGTGGCCTTTGGCGGCGTTGTACTGTGGCGCACCGTACGGGCAGGCCATATGGCAGTAGCGACAGCCGATGCAGACGTCCTCATCCACTACCACAAAACCGTCCTCGCGTTTGTGCATTGCGCCGCTCGGGCACACTTTCGTGCAGGCCGGGTCTTCGCAGTGGTTGCAGGAGATGGAGAGATAGTAGGCAAAGACGTTCTGGTGCCAGACACCGTTATCCTCCTGCCAGTCGCCGCCCGCATATTCATAGATGCGACGGAAGCTGACGTCCGGGGTTAAATCTTTGTAGTCTTTGCAGGCCAGTTCGCAGGTTTTGCAACCGGTGCAACGACTGGAGTCAATAAAAAATCCATATTGGGTTGTCATCGGTTACTCCTTATACCTTCTCAACCTGAACGAGATTGCTGTGAGACGGGTTCCCCTTCGCCAGCGGAGAAGGACGATGTGATGTCAGAATGTTGATGGAACCGCCGTGATCGACCTGGTCGCCAAACATATCCGCCTTGAGCCAGGCGCCTTGTCCGATGGCGGTAACGCCCGGCAAAATGCGTGGCGTGACTTTTGCCGGGATCAGCATCTGCCCGTTATTGTTAAATACGCGCACCGTGTCGCCCTGTTGGATGTTGCGCGCTTTCGCGTCAATGGGGTTAATCCAGATCTCTTGCGGGCACGCTTGCTGCAACACGTCAATATTGCCGTAGCTGGAGTGGGTGCGGGCTTTATAGTGGAAGCCGGTCAATTGCAGCGGATAGGTTATTCGGATGGGATCGTCCCAGCCATCAAACCCTGGCGCATAGGCGGGCAGCGGATGAACGATCTCATCGTTTTCCAGCTCCCAGGTGTCGGCGATGGTCGCCAGCCGCTCGGAGTAGATTTCAATCTTCCCTGATGGCGTTTTCAGCGGACTGGAGGCAGGATCTTCGCGGAATGCGCGAAAGGCGACATAGTGTTCCTCCGGGCATTTTTTCTTGAAGATGCCGGTGGTTTTCATCTCTTCGTAGTCCGGCATTTCCGGGTTACGCGCTTTGGTTTTGGCATGCAGGTATTTCACCCACTCATGCTGGGTACGGCCTTCCGTAAATGTCTGGTAGACGTCCGGGCCGAGGCGTCTGGCGATTTCGCTCAGCGTCCAGTAGATCGGCTTTCTTTCAAATTTTGGTGAGGTGGCCGGTTGCCCCAGGATGACATAACCCATGTTGCCTGCGGATTCGTGCGAAATAAGATCTTCCTGTTCCGTTGGCATCAGGTCCGGCAGCAGAATGTCGCAGTATTTTGCGGACGCCGTCATGAAGTGCTCAATCCCGACGATCATTTCGCACTTGCTGTCGTCCTGTAATACGTCATGGGTGTGGGCGATGTTGCCATGCTGGTTAATCAGCGTATTGCTGGCGTAGCACCACATAAATTTGATCGGGACATCAAGTTTATCTTTACCGCGCACGCCGTCGCGTGTGGCGGTCATTTCCGCGCCATGATCGATGGCGTCTGTCCAGGTAAAAACGGAGATCTGCGTTTTTACCGGGTTATCCAGCATAGAAAACCACTCTACGCCGAGGTCCCAGGTGCCTTCACGCACGCCGGAGTTGCCGCCGTTGATCCCGACGTTGCCGGTCAGGATCGAGAGCATGGCGATCGCGCGCGCAGTTTGTTCGCCATTGGAGTGACGCTGCGGCCCCCAGCCCTGACAGATATATGCCGGTTTTGCCGAGCCGATTTCCCGTGCCAGCTGGATGATTTTTTCTGCCGGGATACTGGTGATATGCGCGGCCCATTCCGGTGTTTTGGCAATACCGTCCGGGCCATCGCCCAGAATATAGGCTTTATAGTGCGCATTACGCGGCGCGCTGGCGGGTAAGGTCGTTTCGTCGTAACCGACGCAGTATTTATCGAGGAAAGGCTTGTCGATCAGATTTTCGGTGATGAGTACCCAGGCGATCCCCGCCGCCAGCGCGGCATCAGTACCGGGACGAATAGGGAGCCATTCATCTTCGCGACCCGCTGCCGTATCGTTATAACGCGGATCGATGACGATCATTCTGGCGTTGGAGCGTTCGCGAGCCTGTTCCACATAGTAGGTCACGCCGCCGCCGCTCATGCGCGTTTCTGCCGGGTTGTTGCCGAACATTACCACCAGTTTACTGTTGGCGATGTCATCCGGGCTGTTGCCGTCATTCGTGCCGAACATATAACTCATTGCGGCGCTGATTTGTGCGGTACTGTAGCTGCCGTAACGGCTGAGATAACCACCACATGAGTTCATCAGACGATAAGGCACGTTGGAGTTCGTGATGTTCCCGCCATCCACGCCGGTGCCATACAGCACATGTACGGCTTCGTTGCCGTAGTCTTTCAGAATACGCTTCAGGTTGTCGCCAATGGTATCCAGCGCTTCATCCCAGCTGATACGTTCAAATTTGCCTTCGCCGCGTTTACCGACGCGTTTCATCGGGTATTTAAGGCGATCCGGGTGATTCATACGGCGACGGATCGAGCGTCCGCGCAGGCAGGCCCGCACCTGATGATTGCCGTAGACGTCATCGCCGGTGGTGTCGGACTCGACCCAGTACACCGCATCATCTTTCACATGCAGCCGTAGCAGACAGCGACTCCCGCAGTTGACGGTACAGGAACTCCAGACCGCTTTTTCTTCCACTGGCGCAGGCGAAAGGCCGTCAGCGGCGCGGGCGATTCGGGAGAAAGGAAGCGTGAAGGCGCTACTGGCGAGCGCGAGACCACTAATGGCGGATGTTTTCACCAGACTACGACGGCTGATAGTGGCCGTCATGAGCGCCTCAGGCGTGGTGATTTTCATAGTTACTCACTTTGCTTATTGATTAAAAAAAAGAAACGCGATTTATAAAATTTGTTTTTACAGGACGTTGGTTTGTTCGCATGACCGATGGACGTGCGAACACATCCCCCGAAACGCCTGTAATCGTTTCAGGGGATGGGGGTTACACTTTCTCGATTTCGACCAGATTGGTGTGCTGCGGATTTCCTTTCGCCAGCGGAGAGGGGCGCTGCGTCGTTAACGTATTCACGCAGGCGCCATGATCGATGCGATCGCCTGACATATCGGCATCATGCCAGGCGCCCTGGCCCATCGCGCTCACGCCGGGGAGAATGCGTGGCGTGACTTTCGCCGGAATGCGGACTTCGCCGCGATCGTTAAATACCCGCACCATATCCCCGTTGGCGATACCGCGTTTTTGCGCATCCACGGGGTTAATCCAGACTTCCTGACGGCAGGCGGATTTGAGAACATCAATGTTGCCGTAAGAGGAGTGCGTGCGTGATTTATAATGAAAACCAAAGAGTTGCAGTGGGAATACGCTGCGCTTAGGATCGTCCCATCCTTCGAACGTTGAGGCATAAATGGGAAGCGGGCTGATGACGTCGTCTTTTTCCAGCTCCCAGGTTTGGGCGATTTTAGCCAGGCGGCTGGAGTAAATTTCTATCTTGCCGGACGGCGTTTTCAGCGGGTTTGCCTGTGGGTCTTCACGGAATTTTTTATAGGCCACGAAATGGCCGTTGGGATCTTTACGCTTGTAGATCCCCATTTTTTTCAGCTCGTCATAGCCCGGTAACTCCGGGTCTTTAGCCAGCATTTTGGCGTACAGATATTGCAGCCACTGTTCCTGGGTTCGCCCCTCGGTAAACCTCTGGTGCACGTCCGGGCCCAGCCGCTTCGCGACTTCGCTCATTATCCAGTAAATGGGCTTACGCTCGAATTTAGGGGCGGTCGCGGGCTGGATGAAGATTAAATAGCCCATATTGCCCGCATAGTCGTTAGGAATGATGTCTTCCTGTTCGACCGTCATCAGGTCCGGCAACAGAATATCGGCGTATTTCGCGGAGGAGGTCATAAAGTTGTCGATGACCACGATCATTTCGCACTTCGATTCGTCTTGCAGGATCGCGTGTGTTTTATTGATATCCGAATGCTGGTTGGTGATGGTATTGCCCGCGTAATTCCAGATGAACTTGATCGGCACATCCAGCTTTTCTTTACCGCGCACGCCGTCGCGCAGGGCGGTCATTTCCGGGCCGCGGGCAATGGCGTCCGTCCAGGTAAACACGGAGATCTGCGTTTTTACCGGGTTTTCCGGTAACGGCATGCGTTCAATGGTGATGGTGTAGGTGGATTCGCGCGCGCCGCTGTTCCCGCCGTGAATACCGACATTGCCCGTCAGAATCGGCAGCATCGCAATCGCGCGTGCGGTGAGTTCACCGTTCGCCTGACGCTGCGGGCCCCATCCCTGACAAATACAGGCCGGTTTAGCCGCGCCAATTTCTCTGGTAAGGCGAGGAGCGGGTGATGTTGCCGCCGACGATACCGGAGGTGTAGTTAATGTACACAGCCTCGTTACCGTATTTATCGACCGTGTTTTTCAGGCTGTTGCTGATGGTATCCAGCGCTTCTTCCCAACTGATGCGCTCAAATTTTCCTTCGCCGCGTTTGCCTGTGCGTTTCATCGGGTAGTTGAGGCGATCAGGATGGTTAATTCGCCGACGGATTGAACGTCCGCGCAGGCAGGCGCGCACCTGGTGATTGCCATAGACATCTTCGCCGGTGTTGTCGGTTTCCACCCACCAGACTTCATCATCTTTGACGTGGAGACGCAGGGCGCAGCGGCTACCGCAGTTGACCGAACATGCTCCCCAGACCACTTTGTCTTTAGCGGGCTGGATTGCCTGCTGCACGGCAGCCGCCGCGGTACGCATCCCGAAAGGCAAGGAGAACCCTCCGGCAGCGAGCGCCAGCGATCCTATCGCGGTGGATTTCACTAACGTCCTGCGGCTGATGCCTCCCTGTTGTTCAACATCGGACATAATTCACTCCATTATAGTTATCATTATATAATTATGTTTATAACGAAATTAATAGGATACTAATGAAAGAGTGATTTTAACCCCTTATAGGTAGGGGTTATTAATCCATGTCAAAATTGAGGGAATCTTTCTAAGAGGGAGTAAGAGCCTGGTATATCAGGCTCTTATCTGTTACTGAGGTTCGACAGCATGCCCGTCCTGAGAAGGACTGGTACTGGCAGGAGCGTTTCCGCTGCTGGTGCGGGTATACAAAATTTTATGGGTATCGTTTGCACAGTGGCCTACGACCTGGGAATCGGGCTGATCCGCCTGGTCATTAGGAACAATAGTTAACGTAAAACTGGACTCCGCCACACCATTGTTAATGATGCGCTGTTCGATGTCGCTTTTGACTCTTTCACATGACTCCGGCGCCGCCAGTACCTGCGGGGAGGCGACGATGAGCAGACACGCTGCAATTCCTGCTGAGATTTTCATCATTCACTCCTTTTATGAACACGATAATGAAAGCTTAGCATTTCTAGTGTAAACAACTGTATTTGCTAATATGATTGAGAATCATCTCCTTATCCTGGTGAATAACGTGAAGAAACAGACCCTGGTGAGCTTTCTGTGTGTGCTGCTTGTTGGATGTGATAACGCCACTGTTCTGGTCTCCTTTACCCCGGAAATGGCCAGCTTTTCCAATGAGTTCGATTTTGATCCGTTGCGCGGCCCGGTTAAAGATTTCAGCCAGACGTTGATGAACGACAAAGGGGAAGTGACGAAGCGCATCAGCGGAACGCTTTCGCAGGAAGGCTGCTTTGATACGCTGGAACTGCACGATCTGGAAAACAATACCGGGCTGGCGTTGGTACTGGATGCAAACTACTACCGCGATGCCGAGACGATGGAGAAAAGAGTGCGCTTGCAGGGGAAATGCCAGTTGGCGGAGTTGCCCTCGGCAGGCGTGGTCTGGGATACGGACGATAACGGTTTTGTTGTTTCCGCAACGGGAAGAGAGACGAAGGTACAGTACCGCTATGATGCGGAAGGGTATCCGTTGGGTAAGACCACCATCAGTAAAGACAAAACGTTATCCATTGATGCAAAACCGTCGGCGGACCCGCTTAAAAAGCTCGACTATACGGCGGTCAGCCTGCTGAACGATCGCCCGTTAGGCAATGTGAAGCAGACGTGTGAATATGATAATTACGCCAATCCGATCAACTGCCAGCTTGTGATCGTTGATGAAAGCGTCGAACCCGCCGTTGCGCGGAGCTATACCATTAAAAATACGATTGATTATTACCCGGCTGCGTCTGACACAGCCGGGTAGCGGCTTACTGTGCGGTAGGCTTCAGCAGGCTTGAGCCCGGCGTTTTGTGATCGTCCAGATATTGCTGCTGGAAAATGCACATACGAATGGTGTTGCGGTATTGGCCATTGATAAAGAACTCATGAATCAGTTCACCTTCAACCATAAAACCTAACTTACGGTAAATGTGAATGGCTTTTTCGTTTTCTTTATCAACGATCAGATACAGCTTATAAAGGTTGAGTACGGTGAATCCGTAGTCCATCGCCAGCTTCGCTGCGCGCGAAGCCAGCCCTTTTCCCTGGTATTCCGGCGAGATGATGATTTGAAACTCAGCCCGGCGGTGAACGTGATTAATTTCTACCAGTTCGACCAGACCGGCTTTTTCGCCGTTGCACTCCACGACAAAGCGCCGTTCGCTCTGGTCATGAATGTGCTTATCATACAGGTCAGACAGCTCGACAAACGCTTCGTACGGCTCTTCAAACCAGTAACGCATTACGCTGGCGTTGTTATCAAGCTGGTGGACGAATCGTAAATCTTCGCGCTCCAGCGGGCGCAACTTAACACTGTTGGCGTGGGTCATTTTGTGTCCTTACCGTCTGTCGCTCAACGCACTGTTATGGCGCAACGGTACGGCCAGTACGACGATCCAGGCAACGCAGCGTATTCGGTTCCCAGTACGCGTTAAGGTTGGTGCTCTGCTCGCACTTGTCGCGGTTATCAAACGCGGCGTCGGCTTTGTCCCACTCTTTCTCCGTGCGCGTGTTCACTTTCTGGCGCAGGCTGCGGGTATCATTCCATTGTTCCTTTTCCATGGCTGCGTGTTGGCGGCTTTGCGCGCTGTCTCCAGATTCAATGATCAGTTTGCTGGTATTCGCGAATGCGGAGGTGGTATACACGACAGCACCCAGCGCAAGCATTGCCGTCAGGCACAGGCGTTTGCTAAGTGTATTGTTCATGGTTAATTCCTTTCATGATAGAGGGATAAAACTTGTCTAAATTCTACACCATTCCTGGCGCAGGGCATACCCATCCTGCGGGTATGGATACGAAGGCGCTATTCTGGCGTATCATGCTTAAACCTGACGTAACGCAATGATGATGATGCTAAAAACAACACTTCTTTTTTTCATGACCGCACTGTGCGAAATCGTGGGCTGTTTTCTGCCCTGGCTATGGTTGAAGCGGGGCGCGACGGCCTGGCTGCTGGTTCCGGCGGGAGTCTCACTGGCGTTATTCGTCTGGCTGCTGACGTTGCATCCGGCCGCCAGCGGCCGCGTCTATGCGGCTTATGGCGGGGTTTATGTCTGTACTGCGCTGTTATGGTTACGCTTTGTTGACGGCGTCAGACTCAGTCTTTATGACTGGTCAGGCGCACTGATCGCACTCTGTGGAATGCTGATTATCGTTGCCGGGTGGGGGCGCGCTTAAGCGCCTCATTTTGTGATCGATGAGCGATTTTTTGATCATTATACTTGTATGGTAGTAGTTCAGGTGTGTAAATTTCCTGCATCGCACAGAAGAGATGTAAGGAACAACAATGAAGATTGTAGGGGCTGAAGTTTTTGTCACATGTCCGGGACGTAACTTTGTCACGCTGAAAATCACCACCGAGGACGGTATCACCGGCCTGGGCGACGCTACCCTGAATGGCCGTGAGCTGTCGGTGGCATCCTATCTGAAAGATCACCTTTGCCCGCAGCTTATTGGCCGCGATGCGCACCGTATCGAAGATATCTGGCAGTTCTTTTATAAAGGCGCCTACTGGCGTCGCGGGCCGGTCACGATGTCTGCCATTTCTGCCGTTGACATGGCGCTGTGGGATATCAAAGCGAAAGCCGCCAACATGCCGCTGTATCAGTTGCTGGGCGGCGCATCCCGCGAAGGCGTGATGGTCTATTGCCACACGACGGGTCACACCATTGATGATGTGCTGGAAGATTATGCGCGTCACAAAGAGATGGGGTTTAAAGCGATTCGCGTGCAGTGCGGCGTGCCGGGTATGAAAACTACCTACGGCATGTCTAAAGGCAAAGGTCTGGCCTACGAACCCGCTACGAAAGGCCAGTGGCCGGAAGAGCAACTCTGGTCAACCGAGAAATACCTCGATTTCACGCCGAAACTGTTTGACGCCGTACGTGCTGAATTTGGTTTTGAAGAGCATTTGCTTCACGACATGCACCACCGCCTGACGCCGATTGAAGCCGCCCGTTTTGGTAAGCGCGTTGAGGATTATCGTCTGTTCTGGATGGAGGACCCGACGCCTGCGGAAAACCAGGAATGCTTCCGTCTGATTCGTCAGCATACGGTGACGCCGATTGCCGTCGGGGAAGTGTTCAACAGCATCTGGGACTGCAAGCAGCTCATTGAGGAGCAACTGATTGACTATATCCGCACCACCATTACCCATGCCGGCGGCATTACGGGGATGCGCCGCATTGCGGATTTTGCCTCGCTTTACCAGGTGCGCACGGGGTCTCATGGGCCTTCTGATTTGTCGCCGGTTTGCATGGCCGCAGCGCTTCACTTTGATCTGTGGGTGCCTAACTTTGGCGTTCAGGAATACATGGGGTACTCCGAACAAATGCTTGATGTCTTCCCGCATAGCTGGACGTTCGATAACGGCTATATGCACCCAGGCGACAAGCCGGGTCTTGGTATTGAATTTGATGAAAAACTGGCGGCGAAATATCCGTATGACCCTGCGTATTTGCCGGTCGCCCGTCTGGAAGATGGCACGTTGTGGAACTGGTAAGGAGTGATATGACATGAAAAGTATAGTGATTGAAAAACCTGACACGCTGGTTTTAGCGGAGCGTCCTATCCCTGAGCCTGCGGCCGGGGACGTTCGGGTTAAAGTGAAACTGGCGGGGATCTGCGGTTCTGATAGCCATATCTATCGTGGGCATAATCCTTTTGCAAAGTATCCGCGTGTTATCGGGCATGAATTTTTTGGTGTGATTGACGCCGTAGGCGAAGGTGTCAGCCACGCCAGAGTGGGGGAACGCGTATCGGTCGATCCCGTCATCAGTTGCGGGCATTGCTATCCCTGTTCAATAGGCAAGCCCAATGTATGTACCTCGCTGGTTGTTCTGGGCGTACACCGCGACGGCGGATTTAGTGAATATGCGGTCGTTCCGGCGAAAAACGCGTTTACGATCCCGGATGCCATTGCTGATAAGCACGCGGTGATGGTTGAACCTTTCACCATTGCGGCGAACGTCACCGGGCAGGTTAATCCGACAGAGAACGATATTGCGCTGATTTATGGCGCAGGGCCGATGGGACTGACGACGGTTCAGGCGCTGAAGGGCGTTTATAACGTTAAAGAGGTGATTGTTGCCGATCGTATTGATGAACGACTGGAGATGGCGAAAGAAAGCGGCGCCGACTGGGTTATCAATAATGGACAGCAATCTCTGCAAGATTTCCTGGATGAAAAAGGGTTAAAACCGACGCTGATCGTCGATGCGGCGTGTCATCCGTCTATTTTACAAGAAGCTATCTCGCTGGCGTCGCCCGCCGCGCGCATTGTTCTGATGGGGTTCTCCAGCGAACCTTGCCAGATTGTGCAGCAGGGGATTACCGGCAAGGAGCTGTCAATTTATTCCTCCCGTCTGAATGCGAATAAATTCCCGGTCGTTATTGGCTGGCTGGAAAAAGGTCTGATCGATCCCGATAAGCTCGTCACGCATACGTTTAATTACCACCATGTCACTGACGCGATTGAATTGTTCGAGAAAGACCAGCGGCACTGCTGCAAGGTTTTACTCACATTCTCTGAATAATATTAATAAATGCGAGAGAGTGGTACGCATCTTACCTCTTAGAGATTGCCAATATGACTCAACAAAAACATGAACGGTCAACAAAAGATTTAATCAGAGCCGCCGTATCCGGTTGGCTGGGAACCGCCCTTGAATTTATGGATTTCCAGTTATATTCTCTGGGCGCTGCATTAGTTTTCCATGAAATATTTTTCCCGGAACAGTCCGCCGCAATGGCGCTTATTTTGGCGATGGGAACCTATGGCGCAGGATATATCGCACGTATTGTCGGCGCGTTTATTTTCGGAAAAATGGGCGACAGTATTGGGCGTAAAAAAGTCTTGTTTATCACTATCACCATGATGGGGATTTGTACAACCCTCATTGGGGTTCTGCCGACCTATGCGCAAATTGGTATATTTGCGCCTGTTTTACTGGTGACGTTACGTATTGTTCAGGGGTTAGGCGCCGGGGCGGAGATCTCCGGGGCGGGAACGATGCTGGCTGAGTATGCGCCTAAAGGGAAACGCGGCATTATTTCCTCGCTTGTCGCAATGGGAACAAACTGCGGTACGCTGAGCGCAACGGCAATCTGGGCAGTGATGTTCTTTGCGCTTGACAGAGAACAGCTTCTGGCCTGGGGATGGCGTATCCCATTCCTGGCGAGCGTTGTTGTCATGATCTTCGCTATCTGGCTGCGTATGAACCTCAAAGAAAGCCCGGTATTTGAAAAGGTCAATGAAAGCGAAAATGCGCCAGCGTTAAATAACGCATCAGAAAACACATTGGGCGCCATGTTTAGCAGTAAATCCTTCTGGCTGGCAACCGGTTTACGTTTCGGTCAGGCGGGCAATTCTGGGTTAATTCAGACATTCCTTGCAGGATATTTAGTGCAGACGTTATTATTCAATAAGGCGATTCCTACCGACGCGTTAATGATTAGCTCTGTCATTGGTTTTATTACTATTCCACTTTTGGGGTGGTTATCTGATAAATATGGTCGCCGCCTGCCTTATATTTTATTGAATATATCTGCGATTATTCTTGCGTACCCGATGTTGTCTATCATCGTGGATAAAACCTATAGCCCCGGCGTGATTATGACCGCGCTTATTGTTATTCATAACTTTGCCGTGCTGGGTCTCTTCGCGCTGGAAAACATTACGATGGCCGAGATGTTTGGTTCGCGTAATCGCTTTACCCGGATGGCGATTTCAAAAGAAGCCGGTGGCTTAGTCGCCGTTGGATTTGGTCCTGTACTGGCAGGTATTTTCTGTAATATGACCGATTCCTGGTTGCCTATATTAGCGATGATCATTGCCTATTCTCTTATCGGCTTAATTTCAGCGATTTTGATGCCGGAAGTGAAAGATCGCGATCTGAGTGTGCTGGAGGATGCAGCGGACCTAAAGGCGGCAAGTAGCGTTCAGGGTTCGGCAACGCAGGTAGGGTAACGTCGCACAGGGCATGACCGGAATGGACAGGGAATGTTGAATTTCGGTCATGTTGTCACATAACTTTAAAATGATGTCATACCAATTGCAAAAAGCTTAATTCAAATCAAATCATACAACCCTACAGGCGTTACTCTGAGACAGTCCTGAATTCATTCATACAATAGGTCATACCATGCAAAACAAGCTCTTAACGGCTAAGGCTTCGCTTCCTCATTACGATCGCGCCAGACTGGTTCCTCGCATTGTGCATTTGGGCTTTGGCGCATTCCATCGCGCGCATCAGGGTGTCTACGCGGATATCCTCGCGGCGGAACACAACAGCGACTGGGGATACTGTGAAGTCAACCTGATTGGCGGCGAGCAGCAGATTGCCGACCTGAAGCAGCAAGACAACCTGTATACCGTGGCGGAAATGTCAGCGGATGCCTGGACCGCAAGGGTTGTTGGGGTGGTAAAAAACGCGCTGCACGCGCAGGTTGACGGTCTGGAAACCGTCCTGGCTGCCATGTGCGAGCCGCAGGTGGCGATTGTTTCCCTGACGATTACAGAAAAAGGGTACTGCCACTCTCCGGCGACCGGTCAGTTGATGCTGGATCACCCGATGATCGCCGCCGATCTGCAAAACCCGCAGCAGCCGAAATCCGCGCCTGGCGTGGTGGTGGAAGCGCTGGCGCGTCGTAAAGCGGCTGGCCTGGCGCCATTTACCGTGATGTCCTGCGATAACATGCCTGAAAATGGACACGTCATGCGCAATGTGGTTACTGCCTATGCCCGTGCGGTAGATGCAGAGCTGGCCGCGTGGATTGAGCAACATGTGACGTTCCCGTCCACGATGGTTGATCGTATTGTACCGGCGGTGACGGCTGACACGCTGGATAAGATCGAACAGTTAACCGGCGTACGCGATCCTGCGGGTGTGGCGTGTGAACCGTTCCGCCAGTGGGTGATTGAGGATAATTTTGTCGCGGGTCGCCCTGAATGGGAAAAAGCGGGCGCTGAACTGGTGGCAGATGTTATCCCGTTCGAAGAGATGAAACTGCGTATGCTTAATGGCAGTCACTCATTCCTGGCGTACCTTGGGTATCTGGCGGGCTATCAGCACATTAATGACTGCATGGAAGATGAAAATTACCGCCTGGCCGCGCATGCGTTAATGTTGCAGGAACAGGCGCCGACGCTGAAAGTGAAGGGGGTGGATCTGAAGCGTTATGCCGATTTGCTGATCGCGCGCTACAGCAACCCGGCGTTGCGTCACCGTACCTGGCAAATTGCGATGGACGGTAGCCAGAAACTGCCGCAGCGTATGCTGGACTCCGTTCGCTGGCATATCGCGCATAACAGCCATTTCGACCTGCTGGCCTTAGGCGTGGCGGGCTGGATGCGTTACGTTGGCGGCGTTGATGAGCAGGGGAATCCGATTGAAATTAGCGATCCGCTGCTGCCGGTTATTCAGCAAGCGGTTCAGGGCAGTGAAGAAGGGGAAAGTCGCGTTCAGGCGCTGCTGGCCATCGATGCGATTTTCGGTAATGAATTGCCGCACGTTGAGCTGTTTACGAATAAGGTGAAAGAAGCGTATCTGTCGCTGCTTGCCAACGGTGCGAAAGCAACCGTTGCAAAATATGCGGTGAATATCGCATCAGCGTAATCTCTGCGTGGTTGTAGGCCGGATAAGGCCTGCAACGTTCAACATCATTGACTATTGTAGGCCGGATAAGGCGGTTACGCCGCCATCCGGCTTGTTTGTCAGCGGGATTACTCTTCGCTGAACCAGTCGCTGTTTTCCTGGCGGATAAGCTGAACGGACTCGCCAATCTCCTGTAGATGCACAGTCATTGCGCGTTCCACCGCGTCGGCGTCATGCTTTTCCAGGGCGGCAAAAATATCATGATGCTGGCGCAGCAACATTTCAGGCGGCGACACATGATCCAGACTCATATAACGCACGCGGTCGATGGTGGCTTTAATATTTTCAACCGTATCCCACGCCAGCTGGCAATCGGCAATTAATGCCAGTTTCTGGTGAAATTCATCATCAAGCTGGAAGAAATCGTTGAGCTGCTTGCGGTCGATGGCGATCCGCTGCTGGTGAAGGTTCTGCTCCAGCTGATAGCACTGGCTGTCGGTGATCATCAACGCCGCGCGACGAACGACCGCACATTCGATGGCCTGTCGGACAAAACACCCATTCTGCACCTGCGATAATGAAATCTTATTCACATAGCTGCCGCGCTGAGGGCGGATTTGAATCAAACCGTTTTCCGCCAGCTTAATAAACGCTTCACGTACAGGCTGGCGCGACACGTTAAAGCGCACGGAAACCTCTTTCTCGGAAAGCGGTGTGCCTGGCGCAATCAGACAGTGCACGATGTCACGTCGGAGAATGCGGTAAATTTGCTGATTTACAGGCTGCGTAGGATTGAGTTGGGTTTCAACGGTCATTCGTTCTTACTTTTTAGAGAGTTAACCAGAATACTCTACCACTTTTTTGTCACTATCTATACCCGACCCGCAGGCCGGGTATAAAAATTAACCCCGATGAACGCTCAGTCCGGCAAAAGACTGCGTAACCGGCATCATTTCCAGCGTATTAATGTTCACATGCGCAGGCAGATTAGCGACCCACCATACCGCTTCTGTGACATCATCCGGCGTGAGCGCGGTTGTGTTCTCGTAGGTTTTACCCGCTTTGTCGTCATCGCCTTTAAAGCGGACGTTAGAAAACTCCGTGCCGCCGACCAGACCGGGTTCAATATCGGTGACGCGTACCGCCGTACCGTGTAAATCCGTGCGCAGATTCAGACTGAACTGGCGCACAAACGCTTTGGTTGCGCCATATACGTTGCCACCCGCGTATGGCCAGCTACCTGCGGTAGAGCCAATATTGATGATGTGGCCGCGATTGCGCTCCACCATGCCAGGCAGAACCGCGCGGGTCATGTAAATAAGACCTTTGTTGTTCGTGTCGATCATGGTTTCCCAGTCTTCCACGCTGGCTTTATGCGCGGGCTCAAGCCCCAGCGCCAGCCCGGCGTTGTTGACCAGCACATCAATGTTGCGCCACTCTGCGGGTAATGACGCCAGCATATCTTCAATGGATGCACGGTTACGCACATCTAAACGAGCGATAAACAGATTGTCGCCCAGCTCATCTTTCAATTCTTGCAGGCGTTCCTGGCGACGGCCAGTGGCAATCACTTTGTGTCCATTCTCAATAAAACGACGTGTAATGCATTCGCCGAAACCTGCGGTCGCACCGGTGACTAAAACGATCATCTCACTGTTCCTCAACGCTTTTTGTGTTGTATTACCATAGCACGCCATCTCTGTTCAGGGGTAATCCTCGTTAATGGGATTGCGGTCATTTCAAGGGAGACCTACTCTAATGAACAAATCGTTTGCAGGAGTGAAAAATGTCGTTAACGAATCCATTCTTTAGCCAGAGCGTATTGCCTTACCAGGCCCCGCGTTTTGATCTGATTGAAGACCGCCATTACCGCCCGGCGTTTGACGAAGGGATGCGGCAAAAGCGCGCTGAAATTGATGCGATTGTCCAAAACCCGCAAGCGCCTGATTTTGAGAACACGTATCTGGCGCTGGAGCAAAGCGGCGCGTTGCTCACCCGTGTGACAAGCGTGTTTTTCGCCATGACAGCGGCGCATACCAATGACGAATTACAGCGCCTTGATGAAGCCTTTTCCGCTGAACTGGCGGCGTTGGCAAATGATATTTATCTCAACAGTACGCTCTTTGCGCGTGTGGATGCGGTCTGGCGACAGCGGGAGACGCTGGCGCTGGATGCCGAGTCGTTGCGTCTTGTGGAGGTTATCCACCAGCGTTTTGTACTTTCCGGCGCGCAGCTTGGCGATGACGATAAAGCGCAGCTCAGGAGCCTGAATACCGAATCCGCCACGCTGACCAGCCAGTTTAATCAGCGGCTGTTGGCGGCGAATAAATCCGGTGGGATGGTGGTTGATTATCGCCATCAACTGGACGGATTGAGTCAGGAGGAGGTCGTTCTTGCCGCTGATGCCGCCAGGGAAAAAGGGCTGGCGGATCGCTGGCTTATTCCGCTTCTCAATACCACACAACAACCGACACTGGCCGTTTTACGCGATCGTCAGACCCGTGAAAATCTGTTTAACGCCGCATGGACTCGTGCGGAAAAGAACGACGCCAACGACACGCGTGCGATTGTTCAGCGTCTGGTGGACATCCGTACCCGGCAGGCAACATTACTCGGGTTTGCCAGTTATGCCGCCTGGAAAACTGCCGATCAGATGGCGAAAACGCCTGACGCGGCGCTCGCTTTTATGCGCGCCATTGTTCCGGCCGCGCGTCAGCGCGCGCTGGATGAGCAGGCTGAGATCCAGAAAGTGATCGATGATGAGCAGGGAGGATTCACGACCCAGGCGTGGGACTGGGCGTACTATGCTGAGCAGGTACGCCGTGGAAAATACGCGCTGGATGAAGCGCAGCTCAAACCTTACTTTGCGTTAGATACGGTACTGAACGACGGTGTGTTCTGGACGGCAAACCAGCTGTTCGGCATTAAGTTTATCGAGCGCTTTGATATCCCGGTTTACCATCCTGATGTGCGCGTCTGGGAAATTTTCGATCATGATGGCGTCGGTCTGGCGTTGTTTTATGGTGATTTCTTTGCCCGCGAGTCAAAAAGCGGCGGCGCATGGATGGGCAATTTTATTGAACAATCCACGCTTAACGAAACCAGACCGGTTATCTACAACGTCTGTAATTACCAGAAGCCAGCGGCAGGGCAGCCCGCATTGTTGCTTTGGGATGATGTGATCACCTTGTTCCATGAATTTGGTCATACGCTGCACGGCCTGTTTGCGACACAGCGCTATGCGACGCTGTCGGGGACGAACACCCCGCGCGATTTTGTCGAATTTCCTTCGCAGATTAATGAGCACTGGGCGAGTCATCCGCAGGTGTTCGAACGCTATGCGCGCCACGTCGGGACGGGTGAAAAAATGCCTGAAGCGTTGCAGGAAAAAATGCGGCGGGCAAGCCTGTTTAACAAAGGCTATGACATGACGGAACTGCTCAGCGCCGCATTGCTGGATATGCGCTGGCACAGTCTTGAAACCTTTTCGGCATCGCAGTCGGTCGATCTCTTTGAACAGCAGGCGCTGGCGGCGGAAGAACTCGATCTTCCGGCAGTGCCGCCGCGCTACCGGAGCAGCTATTTCGCCCATATTTTCGGTGGCGGGTATGCGGCAGGCTATTACGCCTATTTGTGGACGCAAATGCTGGCGGACGACGGCTACCAGTGGTTTGTTGAACAGGGAGGGTTAACGCGTGAGAACGGACAGCGTTTCCGTGATGCCATCTTGTCACGCGGCAACAGTACGGATCTGGAACGCCTCTACCCGGCGTGGCGGGGTCATGAGCCGCGTATCGAACCCATGTTAAAACACCGGGGTTTAGACCGCTAAGCACAAGGGCGCTGCCTGAATGTTTATCAGGCAACGCTCTGATTTTTTATCAATGTTAAGTAAGCTGCCGGGATACTGGTGTACAATGTGGGCTTCTTTTTATCCGGGGCCCCTGTTTTCATGTGTTCGTATTCTCTTCCGCTTTTCTCTTTGTTTGAGAAAAACCCTGTTGTGTCTGTGAATCAGAACTGATGCGAACAATGAAAATTAAACACCAGATGCTCTGCGTATCCTTATTTGCGCTCATCGGGTGTGGCAACAGCACGCTTTCACAGCTGGATATGCCTGCGCAAAAAAGCGCGCAAGTTGTGGTGGGATACTACGGACGCGGTATTGATCCGATGATTCGGCAATATATGCGGGAAAAAGAGGTGACTGGCGTCGTTGTTGCTGTTATTCAGAATAATGGCCCGGCAGAATTTCACAGTTACGGGATAACCGATGATAAAAATCGTTATCCCATCACGCCAGATACGCTGTTCGCTTTAGGCTCGCTGAGTAAAGGCGTGACGGCAGAAGTGACGACGATGCTGGTGGATGAAGGGGTGTTTAACTGGACGGATACACTGGAAACGTTGCTTCCACAGAATACGCCTTTAAGCCCTGACGCCAAAAATATTACGCTCCTCCAGTTGGTGACTCACACTTCCGGTTTGCCCCGACAGCCTATGGATTTGCTGACGCTGGAAAACTTAATGCGCTATTTCAGTAACGGCGAGAACTTTTATACGCAGCTGGACAGCGACGCCGTGCTGGGTTATCTCAGTGATTTTACTGCGCCGGACGCGCGCGTTCCGCAGTATTCCAACATCGGCTACGCCATCCTGGGGTATATTTTGCAGCGCAGAACGGGAGAGCCGATCCAGGCGCTGGCGCAACGCATGATATTTGAACCGCTGGCGATGACAAACAGCAGTTATACGCCCACCTTATTGAAGGCATACCCGCGAAGAGCGCTGGGCCATGCTGGCGATCAGCCTAAGCTCATTACCCGTGGTCATCTGACGCCAGACTGGGTTTTTAACAAAAATATGATGGGGGCGGCCAGTTTATACAGTAGCGCCCGCGATCTGGCTAATTATGCCCGCGCGCATTTTACATCCACAACCGTTTCGGCCATCGATCAGGCTTTTGCTGAAGCCACACAGACTTATTATTATCGACAGAAAGAAGCAGCGAATATTGCGTGGGTGAGTGATGAGTTTTCTGCGCAAAAGATCACCTATCAGGTCGGATATATTGGTGGGTATTCCAGCTATATTGGGTTTGATAAAAGAAATCGCAACGCGGTAGTGGTTTTGCAAAATAGTTTCAACTGGAGTAATTATATCGGTCAGACGATCCTGACTCGCCTGGCGCAGCAGGGGAAGGGCGATTAAAGATGTTAAGTGCATTGCAAATACTCCAGGATTATTCACTTTTTTCCTTCATTACCACTTTAAAATCATAGCGTTATAGAACCTCCATTTCCTGGTTCGGCCTTCTATTAATAAATTGACATAAATTTGCTTTTGTACCGCTAGACTACGGTACATCAAGGATGTATGCCCAAGGAGCGGCAATGATTAAAAAAACGATAGAAATCGATACCATCTTGTTAGATCTGAACCAGTCTATTGATGCCCACTATCAGTGGCTGGTGAAAATGTTTCGTTGCACAGTGTCTGGCGATGTCAATCAACCCGATATTTTCGATATCAATTCTCACTGTCTGTGTCAGTTCAGCCAATGGCTAAATAATCATCCGGTACACGAACCTGAAGAAAAGGGCTTTGTTATCAAGATTATTATTGCTCATGAACACATGCATACACGAGGTCGGGAATTACTGCGGGCGATCGCGGAGAAACGTTCGGAAGATCACCATTTTGACAGCTTTCAGGAAGCGTTATTAGCATTTACCTCGGCGGTGATGGACTACAAAATATATCTGCTCAATATTCGCAGCAATATGGATATATTAACCGGATTACCCGGGCGCAGAGTCCTTGATGAATCTTTCGAACGTCAGCTTATTGATGCGCAACCGCTTAATTTATATTTGCTGCTTTTTGATATTGACCGCTTTAAATTGGTCAATGACAACTATGGTCATCTGGTCGGTGATAGCGTGCTGCGCACCCTGGCGTCGAATTTATCCGTCTGGACGCGCTACGATGAAACGCCTTACCGCTATGGCGGGGAGGAGTTTGTGATTATCATCCGTACAAAAACGGATGAACAGGCCTGTCGGGCAGGGTTACGTATCTGCCAGCTAGTGGCGGATAATCCGATTAACTACCCTGATGGAGAACTTTCGATAACGGTAACTGCGGGCATTACCCTGGCGCAGCAGGGAGAACCGCTGGATGTCGTCATCGGACGCGCAGACAGGGCAATGTACCGGGGTAAACAAACCGGAAGGAATCGCTGCATGTTTATGGACAAAGATCAGCAAATCACGCGTGTGTAACATGAGCCGAACGGCACGCTCTTTACATAACCGGTTCACTGACATAAGTGTGCAAAGGGATGGAAGCGCGAAACGCCGGTTTTGCTGGTTTAGTTCTATGTTGTTTAACCTTCATTGATATTGTCTGTGTCAGGATGGTAAACGATCCGTTATCTGCGCAGGGAATTGCCTGATAACGCATAAGGTAAAAACACAAATCTATCCATGCAAGCATTCACCGCTGGTTTATCCGGCGGTTTTTTTTGTCTGTCTGTCTGCCGGGCGGGTAAAAAAATGGCCCCTTGTGCAGTTACGCTACAAGGGGCCTTGTCGGTGAGGAGCTATCTCCGTTCATTAATCATCCCATTTATGGCTGAAATACGCGGCCAGAAAACCAGAAAATAAAATAATTCCCAGAACGGCCATGAAAACGTTCATATTACCCAGCATATAATGCCTCCTTTTATTTGTGTGTTTCCTCTCTTACCTTAATTCACCTCATGAGCACCCATAGTAGCAGATTAAATCTAAGGAAGGTGCGAACAAGTTCCTGATATGAGATCATCATATTCATCCGGAGCGCATCCCAGAGGGACATCATGAGCC
>NZ_JAOWFM010000050.1:0-92336 GCF_030333655.1 Citrobacter sp. CK180
AAGTGAAGAGGCCATCCTGAGGGATGGCCTTTTTGCGTTCATGCGCCCGGGTGCAGCCGGATGGCGGCTGCGCCTTATCCGGCCTACAGACTGTGTGCAAAATACCCGGGATGTTTTTACAGGCCGGATAAGGTGTTCACACCGCCATCCGGCATATATGCGCTGTTCTGCCGGATGACTATTCCCTCCGTATACTCCTAAATCGTTTTCCTGCTAACTAAAATATCGATCTCTGTCACAAAATAAATAATAACAATTATATAACATTTCATTCACTAAAAAAGACAGTGAAAAGCACCGACGAGCTCGGGTGGATCTTTGGCGGGAGTATATTTCTAATGACTGAAAGCAGTGTAACTGTAAACGGGTCGCTGGCAAGCAGTGACACCCGTCGTCGCGTATGGGCAATTGTGGGGGCATCATCAGGGAATCTGGTCGAGTGGTTTGATTTCTATGTTTATTCCTTCTGCTCTCTCTACTTTGCGCACATCTTTTTTCCTTCGGGAAATACCACCACTCAGCTTTTACAGACCGCCGGAGTTTTCGCCGCAGGCTTCCTGATGCGTCCCATTGGCGGCTGGCTTTTTGGTCGGATTGCCGATAAGCATGGTCGTAAGAAATCAATGCTTCTCTCTGTTTGCATGATGTGTATGGGCTCGTTAGTCATTGCCTGCCTGCCGGGGTATGCCACGATCGGCACCTGGGCTCCGGCTCTTCTGCTGTTGGCTCGTCTGTTTCAGGGGCTGTCTGTTGGAGGAGAATACGGAACCAGTGCGACCTATATGAGTGAGGTAGCTGTTGAAGGCCGCAAAGGTTTTTACGCATCGTTCCAGTATGTCACTCTGATCGGCGGTCAGTTACTGGCACTGCTGGTTGTGGTTATCTTGCAGCAAACGCTGGAGGAATCTTCCCTCAGAGAATGGGGATGGCGTATTCCTTTTGCATTGGGTGCCGTACTGGCCGTTGTCGCGCTTTGGTTGCGTCGACAGTTGGATGAAACCTCAAAACAAGAAACCCGCGCGCTGAAAGAGGCTGGATCGCTCAAAGGACTATGGCGTAACCGTAAAGCGTTTATCATGGTACTGGGATTTACCGCTGCGGGCTCGCTGTGTTTCTATACCTTCACAACCTATATGCAGAAGTATCTGGTGAATACCGCCGGTATGCATGCCAATGTCGCCAGCGGAATCATGACGGCGGCGCTGTTTGTCTACATGCTAATTCAACCCCTGTTTGGCGCCCTTTCAGATAAAATCGGCCGACGGACATCAATGCTCTGCTTTGGCGCTCTGGCTGCGCTATTCACCGTACCTATTCTGTCAGCATTACAGAATGTCACTTCACCTTACGCAGCCTTTGGGTTGGTGATGTGCGCCCTGTTGATCGTGAGTTTCTACACCTCAATCAGTGGGATCCTGAAGGCGGAAATGTTTCCTGCCCAGGTGCGGGCATTGGGGGTAGGGCTTTCCTATGCGGTGGCGAATGCGCTGTTCGGCGGCTCTGCGGAATATGTTGCGCTGTCTCTGAAGTCCGTTGGTATGGAGACATCATTCTTCTGGTATGTGACCATTATGGCTATCGTGGCATTTCTGGTGTCGCTGATGTTGCACCGCAAGGGAAAAGGGTTACGTCTCTAATTCCGCGCCATTTGCCAGACGGCGTAACCCGTGGTTGCGCCTGCGACATCCCAGGCGAAGTCTTTCCAGCTCCAGCCGCTCCCTGCGGGGCGGCTGTCCCACATCTCTTTTGACGCACCGAGACTAATGGAGAACAGCAGCCCAACGGTTGCACTGCGATCGCGGCTCATTCCCTGATGCCGGGCATACTCATTCCCGGCGGCGGAAAGCATGGCTGATGCAATGAAGTGTTGCGCTTTATCCTGCCCGCTCCAGCTGTCATTGGACATATGGCTACAGCCTGAGAGCAACAACATGCTAAAAAGTATAAGGAAACGCACCGTGACCCTCACAGGAAAAACCCCGTCGCAGGGACGGGGCTTTTTGATTTACAGAATACGGCTGATTAATCTGTCGATTCGAATACGACGGAGTCTGCGGATGAGCTTACGGACTTTGACCGGATAGTCAGCGATGCTTTGTAGATCGCGGTAATGCTTAACAACCGTGGTGTGAGTGCGGATAAGCTCCAGCTCTTTCTCTCTCTGGGGAGCAAGTTCCTGTTTTGGATCGTGAATCAGAATTGCGTTTTCCAGATCCAGACGCCATGCTCGCGGGTTAAGGTTGTTCCCGGTGAGCAGCATCCACTTATCATCAACCCACATTCCTTTCAGGTGATAAGTATTGTCGTCATCTTTCCACAAACGCACTACGAGCTGATCGGTGTTGACGTAATACTGCAAGCGGCTGAGGAAGCGACGCAGGTTAATCTCGTAGAGATAGGGAAGCGCGCCGATGATTTTAAACGGCTCATCCTCAGGGATATAAAAGTCGTTGGCGGTTTTATCACCCACGATAATCTCAACCTTTTTCCCTTCGCGCAGCAGTTGGATGATGTTGCGAACCAGCAGTGCAGGCAAGTTGAAATAAGGTGTGCAAATTGTGAGCTTATGCTCTGCGCAGGGCATAAGATGGAAAATGGTCTTGTTCAGCAGGCTCGATTTTCCCAGCCCAACCAGTGGCGTAACGGAAAGTTGCTCGTTGTCGGCATCGCCCTGGAAATGGTATGACGCATCGCGCAATTCCTGGCGATACAAACGAATGTCGTTTTTAATCTCCGGGCTTTTCGGACGCTGGGAACTGTCCAGGCGATTTACGCCGCGACCGTTAAGCAGATTCTGCGTGACCCACTCATACATGATGTCGGCCATCTTTGCATTACGAATCAACTGGTAACGATCATAACGATATTTATCATGCTGATGCAGATAGACGTCGTTCAGGCTGGCGCCGCTGTAAAGGACGCTATCATCAATGATAAAGCCTTTAAAATGCAGTACGCCAAGCGCTTCACGCGTGTTAATCGGCACGCCGTAGACAGGAATATCGATTCCTGGGTTTTCTTGCGCCATTCGGCAATACCAGTCAGCGTTAGTATTGGACGCGGCTGCGCCAATGCGCCCACGCTGAGCGCGATGCCAGTCGACAAGTACCCGAACATCCAGCTCAGGACGCTGCCGTTTAGCCTCATAGAGCGCGTCGAGTATGCCCTTGCCGCCGTCATCCTGTTCAAGATACAGGGCAATAATGCAAATACGCTGCGTCGCGCTGGCTATCTTCTCCAGCAGAGTCTCCCTGAAATTAGCGGGAGCATAAAAGAAATCTACATCATCAACTGGCTGAGAGATCTTGGGTAGTTGGGCAAGGTGTTGTTGATGTTTATTACGCTTAAATTTTGACAACATCACAGTGCATTTCTTCTCTGTTCATTGAAGGGTCCTCTGTGCTATGCAGACGACATAAGCGAGCAATGATAACACCAGTACCCGTTAAAGTGGTCAACATTTCCAGTACCTTACTCACGATTCCTCGTATTGGGCCAGATTCAGCGTCAGCCCAACAATCCCCTCTTCGAGCTGGATATCAACATCAAACCCGAGCTTTCGGGCCAGTGCCACCATGCCGCGATTGTTTGGCATCGTAATGCCATTCAGGCGTCTCAGTCCGTGATCTCGGGTATAAGCAATCAATTTTTCCATTAATCGCCGGCCTAATCCTAACCCTTTGAGATCTGAGCGAACCAGCACGGCAAATTCCGCATCAATGTTATCCGGGTCGGAGATCGCGCGCGTTACCCCGAGGATCTCTTCAGTTTGATCAATACGGCGCACGGCAACAAATGCCATTTCCCGATCGTAGTCGATCTGCGTCATGTTGGCTAAATCTTCATGAGTAAATTCATTGATCTCGCTAAAATAACGGTAATACAAATCCTCTTTTGTTACCTGAGAAATGAACTGCTGTAGATAAGGCTCATCTTCCGGCAGGATAGGGCGAAACAGGCAACGTTCGCCATTTTTCATCTCAACCCACTCTTCAAGCTGCTGCGGATAGGGGCGAATAGCGAGTCGGCTCTCGTTGTCGCCATCATAAGGGGCGATATCCAGCGTGACGTCCAGCGCGGTAAACTCGCCAGCAGAAGCCAGCAGGGGATGGATATCCAGACGCTGAATTTCCGGGCAATCGACAATCAGGTTCGAGACCTGTACCAGCAGCTGGCTTAACCCTGTGATATCCAGCGGGCGTAGCGCGCTCCGGCCACGAATTTTTTTACTTTTGATTCCCTGAATAACCAAATAGCGCGCCAGATTCATGTTTAACGGCGGCAGCGCGACGACGGCCTGCTCTTCGGGCCGCCACTCTACGCCGCCTTCGCCAAGCATAATCAGCGGCCCAAAGACCGGGTCGTGTTCGACGACGACGCGAAGTTCCTGCGCGCCGGCACGGTTCGCCATACTCTGGACTAACAGACCGTGAATGCGCGCCTGAGGCCAGGCCATTTTTACACGATCGAAAATGGCATTCGCGGCTTGCTGAACTTCCGTTGCCGTGCGCAGATAGAGCATTACCCCCTGAACTTCCGATTTATGCGGAATATCCGGCGAACGCAGTTTTAACGCTACCGGGTAGCCAATTTGCTCGGCGATATGCACAGCTTCCGCGCTGTCGCCAGCAATCCAGGTGGGAAGCGTGTGTAACCCATACGCCTGCAAGATAGGCTGAACTTCATGGGTATCCAGAGACGTTGCGCCCTCTGCAATCGCCTGCTGTAACAGGTTATGCGCTTGAGCCGTGTCTGAGGTCAGATTGCCTGGCAACACCGGGGTTTCCCGTAATTGCTTCTGGTTACGCCGGTATTCCACCATGTGCATAAAGGCAGTGATGGTGCCTTCCGGTGTTCGATAGGTAGGTAATCCCGCTTCACTGAACATTTTGCGGGCTTCCTGAGAGGAAAACTCGCCGCACCAGTTGGTGAGCAAGGTGACGAATTTCCCTCTGGGATGATGTTTCACCGCTTCAATGAGCGCGTGCGCGCTCTCGGTGCCAGGTGCGGCGGCGCTGGGTGAGTGGATCACCATCAGCGCATCAAAATCCTGGCTGGCGAGTAAGATATTCAGCGTTTTGACGTAGTGTTCACAGCTGGCATCATCACGCAAATCCAGCGGGTTGGCGATATCGACGTGAGCAGGTAGCGCTTCGCTTAGCTTAAGGCGGGTCTCTTCGCTCAGGGTGGCGAGCTTGCCGTTGCGCGACCACAGCTCATCCAGCGCCAGCGCGGCGGGCGCAGCGCCATTGCTGATGATCATCAACCTGTCGCCACGTAATGGCCGCATATGACTCAGCGTTTCGACCGCCGAGAAGAGTTCGTGAGTATCCTGCACGCGTAAAAGCCCCGCACGCTGGATGGCGGCATCCCATGCCGGATCCATGCCGACACTGGTATTTAACAAACGTTGCGCCGCCGGGCTGCGACCGCTTTTAATCACCAGAATGGGTTTATTTCGCGATGCGCTACGGGCGGCGGAGACAAAGCGTCGCGCGTCGCTCAGATGTTCGAGATAGAGCAAAATGGCGCTGGTTTTGCTGTCGCGCGCCAGATAATCCAGCAGTTCATCAACATCAATGTCCAGACTGTCGCCAAGCGCGATAAAATAAGAAAAGCCCATCTCCCGCTGTTGCGCCCAGTCGAGAATCGTATTGGAGACGGCGGCGGATTGTGAAATAAACGCGAGTTTTCCACGCTTGATCGGAACCGGAGAGAAACTGGCGTTAAGCCCTTGCCAGGGGGCGAGTAAACCCAGGCTATTTGGGCCGAGTAGTCGCATTTTATAGCGTTGGGCACATGCCAGAAGTTCAGCGTGCTGCGCTGCGGGCGCCGACAAAATAATGCAGGTTTTACAGCCTTTTTCCCCCAGGGCCTCCAGCAACGCGATATTACGGCTGGCGTTGGTGCACAGAACGGCGAGATCCGGTGTAAAAGGCAAACTGGCGACGTCGGGCCAGGCCAGGACGCCTAAGACGGCTTTCCATGCGGGCGTTACAGGTAATACCGGGCCATTAAAGCCTCCTGCCAGCAGGTTACGCATCATCAGGTAACCTGCGCGATTGGGCTTCATCGACGCCCCTAGCACTGCTATCGATTTTGGTCGCAGTAGTGCTTCCAGTCCTCTCTGACTCATGCCGGTCTCCCTTACGCAGAAGTGACCGAATGATTTTAAACGCTTTCTGCTGTTTCTGTTGTGACGCTTCCCTGATGTTGCGTTTTTCCTGCCAGATAGCGCGTTTTAAAGCGTGAGAAGTGATCGCCTAAATGGGTTGCCGCGGCCGTGTCGCCCGCCAGATCCAGCAGCGCTATTGCCACTTCGGCAGTGCAATACTGCCCTTCGGCATGAATTTCTCGCAGGTGATAGGCGGAAAGACGCGATAAATCAACGGAAATAACCGGCAGGTTATCGAGATAAGGGCTTTTACGGAACATTTTGCGCGCTTCCGGCCAGGTGCCGTCGAGCATGATAAACAGCGGCGGTTTTCCGGCTGGTGGCGTGAAAATGACCTCGCGTTCTTCCCCGGCATAGGAGGCGGGGAATACGACCATCGGCTGATAATCCGGGTTGTTAACCAGATCGAGCAGCGCCTGCGGCGGTTCGGTACGCGACCATTGAAAGGCCGTTGTATCCGGCAGAATATCGGCAATCAGACGCCCCGTATTGCTGGGTTTCATTGGCCCGGTATCAAACATCACCAGACAAAAACGGCTTGTCGCCTGAGAAGGCGAGAGCGTATCGCACAGGCAGAGTTTCAACGGGAGCAGACAGCGCTGACAGCGACGAATGCGGTTTCCTCTGGCAAGAAAAGGACGCGTGGCGCGTGCGAGGCGTTCGGCGCGTAACTGGAGAACAGCGTTATCAGTCATGGAAGAATACAGTGAAAAACGCTATTGTCGCAGAGGTGAAAACGGGGCACAAGATGCGCCCCGTGGAGATTACAGCGATTCGTTCAGCCAGCTGTCGAATGGTGCTTTAGGAACTGCGCCATTTAACATGTCGATGACTTCGCCGTTCTTAAAGATCATGATGGTCGGGATGCTGCGGATACCGAAACGGGCGCTGAGTTCACGTTCCGCTTCTGTGTTAACTTTCACAAAACGCACCTTACCGCTGCGCTCTTCCGCGACATCTTCAAAAATCGGGGCAAAGTTACGGCATGGGCCGCACCACGGCGCCCAGAAATCGACCACCACAGGGAGATCGTCTTTCAGCAGCTTATCCAGCGTTTCACCGGTCGCATTAATCACCTCTCCATCGAACAGGTCGTGACCACAGCGTCCACATTTTGCCGCATCCTGAATACGATCATCGGGAATGCGGTTGATTGCCTGGCAGCTGGTACAAACGGTATTCATAACTAACCTCTGGATGAGTAGGGTAGACTTTTCCGGCAATCACGCCGATATGTTTCCAATATGTTACATATTATCGATGAGACTGTTTTAAACAACAATGTGTTTTATTCAATGAGTACAATAGTCATTAGCTTTTAAATGAAATAATGGCTAACCGGGTGCACATCGGGTAATCTTCGCGCTTCGCGCAGCGCTGGTGGAGAAAAGCATGAACGATGAATTAAAGAACAAAAGCGGCAAGGTCAAAGTGATGTATGTCCGCAGTGATGATGACTCTGATAAACGCACCCATAACCCGCGTACCGGGAAAGGGGGAGGTCGTCCAGGAAAGTCTCGTACTGACGGTGGCCGTCGCCCCGCCCGCGATGCTCGTGATGAAAGAAGCGGTCAGATTCGCGATCGTAAGCGTGAAGACTCACCGTGGCGTACCGTTTCCCGTGCGCCAGGCGATGAAACGCCTGAGAAAGCCGATCACGGTGGAATCAGCGGTAAAAGTTTTATCGATCCTGAAGTTTTACGTCGTCAGCGTGCGGAAGAGACCCGTGTCTACGGCGAAAACGCCTGTCAGGCCCTGTTCCAGAGTCGCCCGGATGCGATTGTCCGCGCATGGTTCATTCAGAGCGTGACCCCTCGCTTTAAAGAAGCGTTACGCTGGATGGCGGCTAACCGCAAAGCGTACCACGTTGTGGATGAAGCTGAACTGGCGAAAGCCTCTGGAACTGAGCACCACGGCGGCGTTTGTTTCCTGATTAAAAAGCGTAACGGTACGACCGTTAAGCAGTGGGTAAGCCAGGCGGACGCGCAGGATTGCGTGCTGGCGCTGGAAGATGTGGCTAACCCGCACAACCTTGGCGGCATGATGCGTAGCTGTGCGCACTTTGGCGTAAAAGGCGTGGTGGTACAGGACGCGGCGCTTCTTGAATCCGGTGCGGCGATCCGTACGGCGGAAGGCGGAGCAGAGCATGTTCAGCCGATCACGGGCGACAGCATTGTGGATGTGCTGGATGATTTCCGTCAGGCGGGTTATACGATTGTCACCACGTCCAGCGATCAGGGCAAGCCGTTGTTTAGTACGGCGCTGCCAGCGAAAATGGTGCTGGTGTTAGGGCGTGAGCTGGAGTCCCTGCCGGAAGCCGCGCGTGAACCTGGCGATCTGTGCGTGAAAATTGATGGCACCGGAAATGTTGAAAACCTCAACGTCTCTGTCGCAACCGGCGTATTGCTGGGCGAATGGTGGCGTCAGAATAAAGCATAATCAGGTGTAAGTGCCTGATGGTGCTGCGCTTATCAGGCCTACGGCAATGATTCGTAGGCCGGGTACTCGGCGTAAACGCCTGATGGCGCTGCGCTTATCAGGCCTACGGCAATGATTCGTAGGCCGGGTACTCGGCGTAAACGCCTGATGGCGCTGTGCTTATCAGGCCTACGGTAATGATTCGTAGGCCTGATAAGGCGAAGCCGCCACCCGGCGCAAAGCAAAAACTTATTCGCTCTCTGCCGGTAATACCGGCATCCAGTCAATCGGCTTCTCGCCGTGCTGCTCCAGCCACTGATTCGCCAATACAAAATGGTTACAGCCAAAGAATCCCCGATGTGCCGACAACGGCGACGGATGCGGCGCTCTCAACACGTAATGGCGCTGGCGATCGATAATCGCCCCTTTCTTTTGTGCGTGCGAACCCCAGAGTAAAAAGACGACCCCTTCACGATGTTCGTTAACAAGGCTGATCACTTTGTCTGTAAAGGTTTCCCATCCCAGACTGGCGTGAGAATGCGCCTGGCCTGCGCGGACGGTCAGCACGGTATTTAATAACAATACCCCCTGACGCGCCCAGCTCTCCAGATACCCATGAGCAGGGCGGGTAAAGCCCGGTATGGACGTTTCCAGTTCTTTATACATGTTCAGCAGAGAAGGCGGTGTGGCAATACCCGGACGAACAGAAAACGCCAGACCATGCGCCTGCCCAGGGCCGTGATAAGGGTCTTGCCCCAGAATCACCACTTTGACATCACCGAGTTCAGTGAAGCGAAACGCGTTAAATACATCCTTCTGTGGAGGATAGACTGTCATTCCTGACTGACGTTCGCCCGCAACGGTATGGAGTGTGTTAACAAAATAGGGCTGCTGCTTCTCATCTGCCAGCACATCGTGCCAGGTTAAATCGGTGGCCATCTCGCTCTCCTGCGAATTTTTCAATTTGCATAGCTTAACTGCTTCTTTCTATGGTGCAAAATCGCGTGCGTCACAAACCCGGCTACCCCTTAAAGATAGTTGAAAATTTATGTAAAAAGTTTATGTGTGGATATGGCGTAAGTTGATGTAAAACAATAAATTCCATGCAACACCCTCTTTGTGGTGTGGTTTTTGTTGATTTAAATCAAAGAATCAAGGGTGTGTGAGGGGTATATATACACTCAAGCAACAATGGTTTTACCAATTGGCCGCGAACAGGCCGATCATAATCAAACACTTTTGCCGGGGAGGCATCACATGATTACAGGTATCCAGATTACTAAAGCCGCTAACGACGACCTGCTGAATTCTTTCTGGTTGCTGGACAGCGAAAAAGGCGAAGCACGTTGCATCGCGGCGAAAGCTGGTTTTGCCGAAGATGAAGTGGTTGCAGTGAACAAACTGGGTGAAATCGAATACCGTGAAATTCCGATGGAAGTAAAACCGGAAGTTCGCGTTGAAGGCGGTCAGCACCTGAACGTTAACGTTCTGCGTCGCGAAACGCTGGAAGATGCCGTTAAGCACCCGGAAAAATATCCGCAGCTGACCATCCGTGTTTCTGGCTATGCCGTGCGTTTTAACTCCCTGACGCCGGAACAGCAGCGCGACGTTATCGCTCGTACCTTTACTGAAAGCCTGTAAGGCTGACTGATAACATAAAAACGCCGGGTTAGCCCCGGCGTTTTTTTTACTCTTCGTTGGACTGCTTCTGCGCGTCCGTACCCGTACCAGCAGGCTTGCGGCGTTTACCAATGTTTTTGGTATCACGGTGACGTTTCTTCACGCGCGGCTTCTCTTTTTCTTGTTTTTTCTTCTCAGCACGTTTAGCCAGCACTTTCTTGGACGGCTTGCCGGTCAGTTTTTCGCTCGGCGCACGAGTGGTTGGACGCAATTCATCAATGACGCGCGCTTTCAGCGTCTCTTCAATATAGCGACCCACTTTTCCCAGCAGCAGATGGTCATGCGCTTCTACCAGGGAAATCGCCGTTCCTTTACGCCCTGCACGTCCGGTACGGCCGATACGGTGCAGATAGGTATCGCTGCTGCGTGGCATATCGAAGTTAAAAACATGGCTTACATCAGGGATATCAATCCCGCGAGCGGCGACGTCGGTCGCGATCAGCACGTTCACGCGGCCATCGGTCAGACGTTTGATCGCTTCGTTACGCTTACCCTGTACCATCTCGCCTTCGAGATAGCAGTTATTGATGCCTGCTTCGCGCAGCCAGCCTGCCAGCTCATGTACACGCTCACGTTTACGTACGAAGACGATAGAGCGGGTGGCTTCAGGTTGTTTTAACAGGTGTACCAGCAAAGCGGTTTTGTGCTGAATGTCATCGGCACGGTAGTACCATTGATGAATCTTTTTGCGTTCGCGGGTAGACGGGGTCGCTGAGACCTCGACCGGATCTTCCAGCAGACGTTCCGCAAAATCGTTAATCGCGCCGCCTTCCAGCGTAGCGGAGAACAGCATGGTCTGTTTGCGCCAGCGGGTTTCACCTGCGATATGCTCGATATCCTGGGCGAAGCCCATGTCCAGCATACGGTCGGCTTCATCAAGAATCAGCGTTTCAACCGCGCGGCAGTCAAAGTTTTCTTCTTTAATATATTGCAGCAGGCGACCCGTGGTGGCGACCACAATATCCTGGTTCTCGCTGAACACCTCGGCATGGTTCATATAAGCCACGCCGCCGGTGATTGTCGCAATATCCAGATGGGTGTGTTTCGCCAGTTCACGGGCGTGATCGGCAACCTGCATCGCCAGTTCGCGGGTCGGCGTAAGGATCAGAATACGCGGCGGCCCGGATTTTTTACGCGGGAAGTCGAGCAGGTGCTGCAACGCTGGCAGCAGGTATGCCGCCGTTTTACCGGTGCCTGTCGGCGCAGAACCGAGTACATCACGCCCATCGAGCGCAGGCGGAATGGCGGCAGCCTGAATGGCGGTCGGGCGAGTAAAACCTTTATCCTGGAGGGCATCCAGCAGGCTTTCATCGAGTTCAAGTTCGGAAAAAGTCGTTACAGTCATGTTCTACCTCTGTGTGGGGCGCTGATTATAGACGTTACGGCTGCAATCTTCATCTGTTTGTATGGATATCGCTTCTCAGGTATTGTTTTCACCCTACGCTATTGCCGTTTTTCCAGGAAGGTTGTTCTTTCATGTCCCAGTCTACATCCACACTTCGTCGTAATGGATTTACCTTTAAGCAGTTTTTCGTGGCGCACGATCGCTGCGCGATGAAAGTCGGTACTGATGGTATTTTATTGGGAGCATGGGCACCAGTCGCAGGCGTAACGCGGATCCTCGATATTGGTACCGGCAGCGGTCTGTTGGCGCTGATGCTGGCGCAGCGTACCGACGAAAGCGTCACCATTGATGCCGTTGAACTGGACAGCGAAGCGGCGACGCAGGCGCAGGAGAATATCGCCCACTCACCGTGGCCGCAGCGGATAACGGTGCATACGGAAGATGTCCGGCAGTGGGTGCCGCGCCAGACCGCGCGCTTTGATCTTATCATCAGTAACCCGCCTTATTATGAACAAGGGGTGGAATGCGCAACGCCGCAGCGAGAGCAGGCGCGTTATACCACCACGCTCGATCACGAGGCGTTACTTACCACCGCGGCTGAATGTATTACGGAAGAGGGATTCTTCTGCGTGGTGCTGCCGGAACAGACTGGCAACACCTTCACGCAGCAGGCGTTAAGCATGGGCTGGCATTTGCGTTTACGTACCGACGTAGCCGAAACGGAGTCGCGATTGCCTCATCGGGTACTGTTGGCATTTTCCCCGCGAACGGGGGAATGCTTTAGCGATCGCCTGGTGATTCGTGGGCCAGACCAGCTTTACTCTGAAGGGTACACGGCGCTGACCCAGGCGTTTTATTTGTTCATGTAAGCGTTGAGCGGCGAAAGCACCGACGGGCCGGATTCCGGCAGCAATGCGGGGTAATCCAGCGTGTAGTGCAGGCCACGGCTCTCTTTACGCATCATCGCGCAGCGCACAATCAGTTCCGCGACCTGCACCAGGTTGCGCAGCTCCAGCAGATTATTCGATACGCGGAAGTTAGCGTAATATTCGTCGATTTCCTGTTGCAGCATCGTAATGCGTCGCAGGGCGCGCTCCAGACGTTTGGTGGTGCGCACAATGCCGACATAGTCCCACATAAACAGACGTAGCTCATGCCAGTTATGCTGGATCACGACCAGCTCATCCGGGTTTTCAACGCGACTTTCATCCCAGGCCGGAAGCGTACTAACGCTACGGGCATACGGCATACGTCTGTCGATATCTTCTGCCGCTGACCAGCCATACACCAGACACTCCAACAGGGAATTGGACGCCATGCGATTCGCACCGTGCAGGCCGGTATAGCTTACTTCGCCAATGGCATACAGACCGTCCACATCGGTTCGGCCAAAATCGTCGACCATCACGCCGCCGCAGGTGTAGTGGGCGGCTGGTACGACCGGAACCGGCTCTTTAGTCAGATCGATTCCCAACCCCAGCAATTTTTCATAAATCATAGGGAAGTGCTGACGCACAAATGCTTCCGGTTTATGGCTGATGTCGAGGAACATGCAGTCTGCGCCGAGACGCTTCATTTCGTGGTCAATGGCGCGGGCGACGATATCGCGCGGAGCCAGTTCGCCACGCTCATCAACATCAGGCATAAAGCGCGTGCCGTCCGGGCGTTTGAGATGCGCCCCTTCGCCACGTAGCGCTTCCGTCAGCAGAAAGTTTCGTGCCTGAGGATGATACAGCGCGGTAGGGTGGAACTGATTAAATTCAAGATTCGCGACGCGGCACCCGGCGCGCCAGGCCATCGCGATACCGTCGCCGGAAGAGATATCCGGGTTGGTGGTGTACTGATACACTTTCGATGCCCCGCCTGTCGCCAGAACGACTGACTTCGCGTGGCATGTTTCGACCGACTCTTTATTCCGATTCCAGATCCAGGCGCCGACGACGCGGCGTGTTCCTGGCAGGCCGATTTTATCGGAGATGATCAGATCGACGGCGTTACTCCGCTCCAGTACGCGAATATTCGGATGGTTCTGCGCCTTGCTGACCAGGGTAGTTTCCACTTCTTTGCCGGTGGCGTCAGCCGCATGCAGGATACGGCGATGGCTATGGCCGCCTTCACGGGTCAGATGGTAGCTCTCTTCCCCGTTCGGTTGCACCTGGGTGTCAAATAATACACCCTGATCGATAAGCCACTGTACGCAAGAGTGGGCATTGCTGGCGACAAACTCCACCGCGTGGCGATCGCAAATACCGGCCCCGGCGATCAGCGTATCTTCAACATGCGAATCGATACTGTCCGTCTCGTCGAAAACGGCGGCAATGCCACCCTGAGCATAAAACGTTGAGCCTTCGCTCACCGGGCCTTTACTCAGGACTATCACCTGATGTTTTTCAGCCAGGCGCAGCGCCAGAGAGAGTCCGGCAGCACCGCTGCCAATAATCAGCACGTCACAGGAAAGTTCAGGAGTCGTAGTCATAGCGTTTGTTTAATTTACTAAACAGTGTTTGGGCAGCATAGCACCATACTGCGCGATACAGCACGTTTTATTTTTGAATGTGTTGCAATGGCTAAACATTAAAGGAAAATTCAAGGGGAAGTAAAACAAAGAAAATATTTTGCGAAGCAGGCCGTTAGCGCCAGATTATGTGATGAAATAAAGTGGCTGTTGGGTTACTCTTCAAGCGGCTAAAAGGGCATTTCTATACAGATAGTGCGTTGTTCAGACTCTGTAGACTTATAATGAGAGATAATGATCTGTCTACAACATGACAAACAAAAACAGATGCGTAACGGAACTTTACGAAAAAGAGACACTCTAAGCTGTTGCTTGCTCATAGTGCAGTTTATGGAGTGGCGTTTCGAGAGCGCGTGGAAATTTGGTTTGGGGAGACTTTACCTCGGATGAGCGAGCAGTTAACGGACCAGGTCCTGGTTGAACGGGTCCAGAAGGGAGATCAGAAAGCCTTTAACTTACTGGTAGTGCGCTACCAGCATAAAGTGGCGAGCCTGGTTTCCCGCTATGTACCGTCGGGCGATGTTCCCGATGTGGTGCAAGAGTCATTTATTAAGGCCTATCGCGCGCTGGATTCTTTCCGGGGGGATAGCGCTTTTTATACCTGGTTGTACCGTATTGCCGTCAATACGGCGAAGAATTACCTGGTTGCTCAGGGACGCAGGCCGCCTTCCAGCGATGTTGATGCGATTGACGCAGAAAACTTCGAAAGTGGCGGCGCATTGAAAGAAATTTCGAACCCTGAGAACTTAATGTTGTCAGAAGAGCTGAGACAGATAGTTTTCCGAACTATTGAGTCCCTCCCCGAGGATTTACGCATGGCAATAACCTTGCGGGAGCTGGATGGCCTGAGCTATGAAGAGATAGCCGCTATCATGGATTGTCCGGTGGGTACGGTGCGTTCACGTATCTTCCGTGCGCGGGAAGCTATTGATAATAAAGTTCAACCGCTTATCAGGCGTTGACGATAGCGGGATACTGGAAAAGGTATTAGGCATGCAGAAAGAAAAACTTTCCGCTTTAATGGATGGCGAAACGCTGGACAGTGAGCTGCTGAAAGAACTGGCTCACGACCCGGAAATGCAAAAAACATGGGAGAGTTATCACCTGATCCGCGATTCCATGCGGGGTGATACCGCTGACGTTCTCCATTTCGATATTTCCGCCCGCGTAATGGCCGCCATCGAAAATGAGCCGGTACGCCAGACGGCACCGCTGATTCCTGAAGCCCAGCCCGCACCGCACCAGTGGCAGAAAATGCCATTCTGGCAGAAAATGCGTCCGTGGGCGGCGCAGCTCACTCAAATGGGTGTGGCTGCATGCGTATCACTTGCAGTTATTGTTGGCGTCCAGCACTATAATGGACAATCTGAAACGTCCCAGCAGCCCGAAACGCCGGTATTCAATACATTACCGATGATGGGCAAAGCCAGTCCGGTGAGCCTGGGAGTACCTTCTGACGCGACGGCTAACGGCGGTCAGCAACAGCAGGTGCAGGAGCAGCGTCGTCGCATTAATGCCATGTTGCAGGATTACGAACTGCAACGCCGACTGCACTCCGAACAGCTTCAGTTTGAGCAGGCGCAAACACAGCAAGCCGCTGTACAGGTGCCAGGAATTCAAACTTTAGGAACGCAATCGCAGTAATGAAGCAACTTTGGTTTGCCATGTCACTTGTGGCGGGTAGCCTGTTCTTCTCTGTTAACGCCTCGGCCAATACTGCGTCCGGGGCGTTATTGCAGCAGATGAATCTGGCCAGCCAGTCACTGAATTACGAGCTGTCATTCGTCAGCATCAATAAACAAGGCGTTGAGTCTCTGCGTTATCGACATGCACGCCTGGACAATCGTCCTCTTGCACAACTGTTGCAAATGGATGGCCCGCGCCGGGAAGTGGTGCAGCGTGGTAACGAAATCAGCTACTTCGAACCTGGGCTCGAACCGTTCACCCTGAACGGCGACTATATTGTCGATTCTCTGCCGTCCCTTATCTATGCCGACTTTAAACGTCTTTCTCCCTGGTATGACTTTATTTCCGTAGGCCGCACCCGCATTGCCGACAGGCTGTGTGAAGTCATTCGTGTTGTCGCGCGCGACGGCACCCGTTACAGCTATATCGTATGGCTGGATACCGAAACAAAGCTGCCGATGCGGGTGGATCTCCTTGACCGGGATGGGGAAACGCTGGAGCAGTTCCGCGTGATTTCCTTCGCCGTGAATCAGGACGTCGGTAATAGCATGCAGATGCTGGCAAAAGCGAATTTGCCGCCATTGCTTTCTGTTCCTGTGGGGGAAAAGGCGAAGTTCAACTGGAGCCCGACGTGGTTGCCGCAAGGGTTTAGCGAAGTCTCCAGCAGCCGACGCCCGCTGCCTACAATGGATAATCTGCCTATCGAGTCACGCCTCTATTCTGACGGCCTGTTCAGTTTCTCTGTGAACGTGAATCGTGCGACGCAGAACAGCACCGATCAGATGCTGCGAACCGGGCGCAGAACGGTCAGCACCAGCGTGCGTGAAAACGCTGAAATTACGATTGTCGGCGAACTTCCGCCGCAAACCGCGAAACGCATTGCGGACAATATTAAGTTCGGGGCGGCACAATGATTAAAGAGTGGGCGACCGTTGTCTCCTGGCAAAATGGCCAGGCACTGGTGAGCTGCGACGTCAAAGCATCGTGCAGCAGTTGCGCCTCACGGGCCGGATGCGGCAGTCGTGTGCTGAATAAACTCGGGCCGCAAACCACACATACTATTGTGGTGCCAAGTGCTGAACCGCTGGCGCCTGGTCAAAAAGTGGAACTGGGCATTGCCGAAGGCAGCCTGCTGGGGTCAGCAATGCTGGTTTACCTGTCGCCGCTGGTTGGGCTGTTTATCTTCGCGGCGTTGTTCCAGGTACTGTTTGGTTCTGATATTGCCGCGTTGAGCGGCGCGGTGCTGGGCGGCGTCGGGGGTTTTCTGATTGCGCGCGGCTACTCGCGTAAACTGGCTGAACGCGAGGCCTGGCAGCCGGTCATTCTTAACGTTGCTCTTCCTCCTGGTCTGGTTCGCGTTGAAACATCATCTTCCGAAACGAACCCGTGATATTTTTGCCGGATGGCGGCTTCGCCTGATCCGGCCTGGGAACGATAAGCAGACTCTCCAGGCCCGATAAGCTCGTGCTATCGGGCATCATGCTTCCCTTACGACGTTTTACATTAGAAAAGCGATGCCGTTTCCGGTTCCCGCTATCCTTGCTGTATGAACATTTCCTCGCCTCAGTGTTGTAGTGTAGAATGCGGCGTTTCAGTTAAACAGACGTTAAGCTCAGAACAGCGACTTCTAAGAGCCTGCTCAGGCAGGCGTAAGGCACAATAATTACTCTATATGAAGAACATACGTAACTTTTCGATCATTGCTCACATCGACCACGGTAAATCGACGCTGTCTGACCGCATTATCCAGATCTGCGGTGGCCTGTCTGACCGTGAAATGGAAGCGCAGGTTCTCGACTCAATGGATCTTGAGCGTGAGCGCGGTATTACTATCAAAGCGCAAAGCGTGACGCTGGATTACAAAGCGGCTGATGGTGAAACCTATCAACTGAACTTTATCGACACCCCAGGCCACGTTGACTTCTCATATGAAGTTTCCCGCTCACTGGCGGCGTGTGAAGGCGCACTGCTGGTGGTTGACGCCGGGCAGGGCGTCGAAGCGCAAACGCTGGCGAACTGCTATACCGCGATGGAAATGGATCTCGAAGTGGTGCCGGTTCTGAACAAGATTGACCTGCCAGCCGCCGATCCTGAGCGTGTGGCTGAAGAGATCGAAGATATTGTTGGCATTGATGCGACCGATGCCGTTCGCTGCTCGGCAAAAACCGGCGTAGGCGTACAGGATGTGCTGGAACGCCTGGTGCGCGATATCCCGCCGCCGGAAGGCGATCCGGAAGGCCCGCTGCAAGCGCTGATTATCGACTCCTGGTTCGATAACTACCTCGGCGTAGTGTCGCTGGTGCGTATTAAAAACGGCACCATGCGTAAAGGCGACAAAGTCAAAGTGATGAGCACCGGGCAGGTTTATAACGCTGACCGTCTGGGGATCTTCACGCCGAAGCAGATTGACCGTACCGAACTGAAGTGCGGCGAGGTAGGCTGGCTGGTTTGCGCAATTAAAGACATTCATGGCGCCCCGGTTGGCGATACATTAACGCTGGCGCGTAACCCGGCAGAGAAAGCGCTGCCGGGCTTCAAAAAAGTGAAGCCGCAGGTATACGCCGGTCTGTTCCCGGTGAGTTCTGATGACTATGAGAACTTCAGGGATGCGCTCGGCAAGTTGAGCCTGAACGACGCCTCTCTGTTCTACGAGCCGGAAAGTTCAACCGCGCTGGGCTTCGGCTTCCGCTGTGGCTTCTTGGGTCTGCTGCACATGGAGATCATTCAGGAGCGTCTGGAACGTGAATACGATCTGGACCTGATCACCACCGCGCCGACCGTTGTGTACGAAGTGGAAACTACGGCGAAAGAGATTATCTATGTCGATAGCCCGTCCAAGCTGCCGCCGCTGAATAACATCTATGAACTGCGCGAGCCGATTGCTGAATGTCACATGCTGCTGCCTCAGGCATACCTGGGCAACGTCATTACGCTGTGTGTCGAGAAGCGCGGCGTCCAGACCAACATGGTGTACCACGGTAACCAGGTGGCGCTGACTTATGAAATCCCGATGGCGGAAGTGGTGCTCGATTTCTTCGACCGCCTGAAATCAACGTCTCGTGGTTATGCGTCGCTGGATTATAACTTCAAGCGCTTCCAGGCGTCCGACATGGTGCGCGTCGACGTGCTGATCAACAACGAACGTGTCGATGCGCTGGCGCTGATCACTCACCGTGGTAATTCGCAGAGCCGTGGTCGTGAGCTGGTGGAGAAGATGAAAGAGCTGATCCCTCGTCAGCAGTTCGACATTGCGATTCAGGCAGCGATTGGCACGCATATTATTGCGCGTTCTACCGTGAAGCAGTTGCGTAAAAACGTTCTGGCCAAGTGTTACGGCGGTGATATCAGCCGTAAGAAAAAGCTGCTACAGAAACAGAAAGAAGGTAAGAAGCGAATGAAGCAGATCGGTAACGTCGAACTGCCTCAGGAAGCGTTCCTCGCCATTCTGCATGTCGGTAAAGACAGCAAATAATCCTAAGGAGTTGGCATGGCGAATATGTTTGCCCTGATTCTGGTGATTGCCACACTGGTGACGGGCATTTTATGGTGCGTTGATAAATTTATCTTCGCGCCAAAACGTCGGGAACGTCAGGCAGCGGCACAGGCCGCTGCGGGTGATTCACTGGATAAAGCCACGTTGAAAAAAGTGGCGCCTAAGCCGGGCTGGCTGGAAACAGGGGCTTCGGTTTTTCCGGTACTGGCGATTGTGCTGGTGGTGCGTTCATTTATTTATGAACCTTTCCAGATCCCGTCGGGTTCGATGATGCCGACGCTGTTAATCGGTGACTTTATTCTGGTGGAGAAATTCGCCTATGGAATTAAAGATCCGATTTACCAGAAAACGTTGATTGAAACGGGTCATCCGAAACGCGGTGATATCGTGGTCTTTAAATACCCGGAAGATCCGCGCCTGGACTACATTAAACGCGCTGTCGGCCTGCCGGGTGACAAAGTGACGTACGATCCGGTAGCCAAAGAGGTTACTGTACAGCCAGGGTGCCGTTCCGGTCAGGCATGTGAAAACGCGCTGCCGGTGACTTACTCCGACGTTCAGCCCAGCGATTTCGTGCAGACCTTTGCCCGCCGTAATGGGGGAGAAGCCAGCAGTGGGTTCTTCGAAGTGCCATTAAACGAAACGAAAGATAACGGCATTCGTCTGGCGGAGCGTAAAGAGACGCTGGGCGACGTAACCCACCGTATTCTGACCGTACCGATCGCACAGGATCAGGCGGGGATGTATTACCGTCAGCCGGGGCAGCAACTGGCGACCTGGATCGTACCGCCAGGACAATACTTCATGATGGGTGATAACCGCGATAACAGCGCGGACAGCCGTTACTGGGGATTTGTACCGGAAGCGAATCTGGTTGGTAAAGCGACCGCGATCTGGATGAGTTTCGACAAACAGGAAGGTGAATGGCCGACCGGCGTACGCTTAAGCCGTATTGGTGGGATCCATTAATTTCTGATAATCGTTCATGTTGTCGTCATTGCGGCGACAACATGAATTATTTATTGGATAAATCTCCGCAGACTAACGACATCCCCTGTCGTTGTGTATAGAATATTCCCCCGAAGTTTTAGGTTGGCGCCGTCAGGTTGCCACGGCACACTAAACAGCGTTGGTTTCCTCAGGTCTGTTTCGTGTGCTGAATTGTTGACGCATTCATTTATTGGTATCGCATGAACCCCATCGTAATTAATCGGCTTCAACGGAAGCTGGGCTACACTTTTACTCATCAGGAGCTGTTGCAGCAGGCATTAACCCACCGCAGCGCCAGCAGTAAACACAATGAGCGTTTAGAATTTTTAGGCGACTCGATTTTGAGCTTTGTTATCGCCAACGCGCTTTATCACCGCTTCCCGCGTGTGGACGAAGGTGATATGAGCCGTATGCGCGCCACGCTGGTGCGCGGCAATACGCTGGCGGAATTGGCCCGTGAATTTGATCTGGGTGAATGCTTACGTTTAGGGCCTGGTGAACTGAAAAGCGGCGGCTACCGTCGTGAATCTATTCTGGCGGATACCGTAGAAGCGTTAATCGGCGGCGTTTTTCTCGACAGCGATATCCAAACCGTCGAGAAGTTGATCCTTAACTGGTATCAAACGCGCCTGAATGAAATCAGCCCGGGCGATAAACAAAAAGATCCGAAAACGCGTTTGCAGGAATATTTGCAGGGTCGTCATCTCCCGCTGCCGTCTTATCTGGTGGTGCAGGTGCGCGGCGAGGCACACGATCAGGAATTTACTATCCACTGCCAGGTCAGCGGCCTGAGTGAACCGGTGGTTGGCACGGGTTCGAGCCGTCGTAAGGCGGAGCAGGCTGCCGCCGAACAGGCGCTGAAAAAACTGGAGCTGGAATGAGCGAAGATAAAAGCTATTGCGGATTTATTGCCATCGTCGGACGTCCGAACGTAGGCAAATCCACCCTGTTGAACAAGCTGCTCGGACAGAAGATCTCGATCACGTCCCGTAAAGCGCAGACCACGCGTCACCGTATCGTCGGTATCCATACCGAAGGGGCGTACCAGGCTATCTATGTTGATACGCCGGGGCTGCATATGGAAGAAAAACGCGCCATCAACCGCCTGATGAACAAGGCGGCAAGCAGCTCGATTGGCGACGTTGAGCTGGTCATTTTTGTCGTGGAAGGCACCCGCTGGACGCCGGATGACGAGATGGTGCTGAATAAACTGCGCGACGGTAAAGCGCCGGTCATTCTGGCCGTTAACAAAGTGGATAACGTACAGGAAAAGGCCGATCTGCTGCCGCACCTGCAATTCCTGGCAAGCCAGATGAACTTCCTCGATATCGTGCCTGTTTCTGCGGAAACTGGCATGAACGTGGATACCATCGCTGGTATCGTGCGTAAACACCTGCCGGAAGCGACTCATCACTTCCCGGAAGATTACATCACCGATCGTTCACAGCGCTTTATGGCGTCTGAAATCATCCGTGAAAAACTGATGCGTTTCCTCGGTGCCGAACTGCCGTATTCCGTGACCGTTGAGATTGAACGTTTCGTTTCTAACGAACGCGGCGGTTATGATATTAACGGCCTGATCCTCGTTGAGCGCGAAGGGCAGAAGAAGATGGTCATTGGCAACAAAGGAGCCAAAATCAAGACCATCGGTATCGAAGCGCGAAAAGACATGCAGGAAATGTTTGAAGCGCCGGTACACCTGGAACTGTGGGTGAAAGTGAAATCCGGCTGGGCCGATGATGAGCGTGCGCTGCGCAGTCTCGGTTATGTAGACGACCTCTGAGTTAGCACTACGTGGAAGGCTGGCAGAGAGCTTTCGTCCTGCATAGTCGCCCCTGGAGCGAAACCAGCCTGATGCTGGACGTCTTCACGGAAGAGTCGGGGCGCGTGCGTCTGGTTGCCAAAGGCGCACGCTCTAAACGTTCCAGTCTGAAAGGCGCATTACAACCTTTTACGCCACTGTTGCTCCGCTTTGGCGGGCGCGGCGAGGTGAAAACCTTACGCAGCGCTGAAGCGGTCTCTCTGGCGCTCCCCTTAAGCGGCATCACGCTTTATAGCGGTTTGTACATCAACGAACTGCTTTCCCGCGTTCTGGAATACGAAACGCGCTTCTCTGAACTCTTTTTTGATTACCTGAACTGTATTCAGTCGCTGGCTGGCGCGACCGGTTCGCCCGAACCTGCGCTTCGCCGTTTCGAACTCGCCCTGCTGGGGCATCTGGGCTACGGCGTGGATTTTCTGCATTGCGCAGGGAGCGGCGAGACGGTCGATGACACCATGACCTACCGCTATCGCGAAGAGAAGGGATTCATGGCCAGCGTGGTCATTGATAACAGCACCTTTACCGGGCGGCATCTGAAAGCGCTGGATGCACGAGAATTTCCTGATGTTGATACGTTGCGCGCGGCGAAACGCTTTACCCGCATGGCGCTAAAGCCGTATCTTGGTGGTAAGCCGTTAAAAAGCCGGGAACTGTTTCGACAATTTATGCCGAAACGGCCAGGGTGGGCAGAAAATACGAATAATGATTAACGAGGATTGTCATGGCTGAATTACTGTTAGGCGTCAACATTGACCATATTGCCACTTTACGTAATGCGCGTGGTACTGCTTACCCGGACCCGGTACAGGCGGCGTTTATCGCCGAGCAGGCGGGGGCGGATGGTATAACCGTACACCTGCGCGAGGATCGTCGCCATATTACCGACCGTGATGTACGCATTTTGCGCCAGACGCTGGATACGCGTATGAATCTGGAAATGGCGGTGACTGAAGAGATGCTGGCGATTGCCGTTGAGACGAAGCCGCATTTTTGCTGCCTGGTGCCGGAAAAACGTCAGGAAGTGACCACCGAAGGCGGGCTGGACGTCGCGGGTCAGCGTGACAAAATGCGTGATGCCTGCAAACGGCTGGCAGATGCAGGTATTCTGGTATCGCTGTTCATTGATGCCGATGAAGAACAGATTAAAGCCGCTGCGGACGTTGGCGCACCGTACATTGAAATCCATACCGGCTGTTATGCGGATGCTAAAACGGATGCTGAGCAAGCGCAGGAACTGGCGCGCATCGCCAAAGCGGCGACGTTTGCGGCAAGCCTGGGGCTGAAAGTGAACGCCGGTCATGGCCTGACCTATCACAATGTGCAGGCCATTGCCGCACTGCCGGAAATGCATGAACTGAACATCGGTCATGCCATTATTGGGCGGGCGGTCATGAGCGGCCTGAAAGAGGCGGTCGCCGAGATGAAACGCCTGATGCTGGAAGCGCGCGGCTAATGGCGATTCTGGGGTTAGGCACGGATATTGTGGAGATCGCCCGCATTGAGGCGGTGATCTCCCGTTCTGGAGAGCGCCTGGCAAGACGCGTGCTTAGCGACAACGAATGGGCTATCTGGGAGATGCATCAGCAACCGGTGCGTTTTCTCGCCAAGCGTTTCGCGGTAAAAGAGGCGGCGGCAAAAGCGTTCGGCACCGGCATTCGCAATGGGCTGGCGTTCAATCAGTTTGAAGTGTTTAACGATGAGCTGGGTAAACCGCGTTTGCGTTTGTGGGGCGAGGCGTTGAAACTGGCGGAGAGGCTGGGCGTGGCGCATATGCATGTGACATTAGCGGATGAACGTCATTACGCCTGTGCGACGGTGATCATCGAAAGCTAGATTCGGGACTTTGTAGGCCGGATAAGGCGTTTACGTCGCCATCCGGCCTGGTGTCATTCCATCAGGGAGAATTACAGCTTATCCGCGTGATGCATCAGAACAAACTTATCCCACAGCTGTTCTTCCGTTTCGACATGCGCCGGGTCTTTGAGAATGGTATTGGGGATTGGGCACACCTTCTGGCAGGTCGGCGTTTCGTAATGGCCCACGCATTCGGTGCATTTGTCGCTGTTAATCTCGTAAATGCTGTCGCCCATTGAAATCGCCTCATTCGGGCATTCAGGCTCGCACATATCGCAATTGATACACTTTTTAGTGATTAACAGGGCCATCAGGAAACTCTCAAAACATCACAAACCGGGCGGGCATTATACGCGCATTCTTTGCTCAGACCAGTTTTTTTACCAGGGCCTCACTGTGGCGAATACGCTCCGGCGCGCGCCCCAAATCCTGCTGTACCAGCGCCATAAAGAGCAAATCCGTCAACATCGTCTGCGCATGCGTAGAGGATATTGCGGCGCTGCGCGTGGCCTGCTCTTCGGCGATCGTATACAGGCAACGGGTGGCGCGTTGTTGCAGGGCATTCGGTGTAAAGCCGGTGATCGCCAGAACCTTTCCTCCCACCCGCAACGTTTCATCCGCCGCCATATTCAACTCTCTGCGCTCGCCGCTATAGGAGATAGCCAGCAGGAGATCGTCCGGCGCCAGCGCCTGCACGGTGGCTAACAGCGCATGCATATCGTGTTCGGCGACGACATTGAATCCTATCTTCATCAGCTTCCAGGCGAAGTTCTGCGCCACCAGGCCCGATGTGCCAATACCGGTTATGACAACACGCCGGGCATTGCGCAGCATCATGACGCTTTCGAACAATTTCTCTTCGCTGTTAACATCGAGCGTTGCGTGCATTGCGGCGACATTTTCCTCGATCAATTTTTCGCCGACAAGCCGCATCGGATCGTCGCCCCGGATCTGATTATGTACCGGAATAGAGTGAGGATTTGGATTGCTGGCCAGCGCTTCGCTGATCGCCAGCTTCAGTGCCGGAAAGCCTTTAAAGCCCAGTTTCTGCGCGAATTTTACCACGCTGGACTGACTAACGCCCGCCTCAACGGCAAGCTGTTGTGAGCTGAGATGCCGTGTATCATCCGGCTGAGCAAGAATATAATCAGCAAGCTTTTTATCGCTTTGTGCGAGGTCCGGATAACGCTGACGTATACGAATCAAACAGTTCATGAGGACTCCTGGCGAAAAACATGACGGGGATCATAAAAAGATTTTCCCTCGCCCGAAAGAATATAATATTCCATTATTATAGTTATTATGAATTAAAAATTCCTAAGGAACAAAAATGAATCTCGGCTCGTTAGTTTCAGAAACCCGCAATCCACAGACTATGGATCTTGACGCACTCCCTACGCTTGAGCTGGTTCATCGTTTTAATCAACAGGATACGCTTGTAGCGCAAGCAGTAAAAGAGACGCTGCCAGACGTTGCCCGCGCGGTAGATGCCGCCGCCGACGCCTTAAAGGCGGGAGGGCGCATTATTTATATGGGCGCAGGCACCAGCGGACGCCTTGGCGTTCTGGACGCCTCCGAATGCCCACCAACGTTTGGCGTACCGCACGGGCTGGTGATTGGGCTGATTGCCGGCGGGCCTGGCGCGCTGCTGAAAGCGGTGGAAGGCGCGGAAGACAGTCAGCAGTTAGGGGAGGACGATCTCCGGGCGCTTAACGTGACCGCGCAGGATCTGGTTGTCGGGCTGGCGGCGTCCGGTCGTACGCCGTACGTCATTGGCGGGTTGAAATACGCGCGTCAGGTGGGCTGCGTCACGGTGGCTATCTCCTGTAATCCCGATTCTCCCATCGCGCGTGAGGCTGACATCGCCATTTCGCCGGTTGTTGGGCCGGAGGCGCTAACCGGTTCGACGCGACTGAAATCCGGTACTGCGCAAAAACTGGTGCTCAATATGATCTCCACCGGGGCGATGGTGAAGTTCGGCAAGGTGTACCAGAACCTGATGGTGGACATGAAAGCCACCAACGTTAAGCTCGTTGACAGAGCGTGCCGGATGGTGGTTGAGGCTACCGGGATTACGCGTGAAGAGGCCGAAGCGCTGCTTAAGCAGACAGATTTCGAGGTTAAACCGGCCATTCTGATGGCGCTTACCGGGCTGAATGCCGAAGACGCAAGGGCGAAATTGTCCGCTCACCAGGGATTTCTACGCGCGGCGTTAGAACGCTAACGTTACCGGAAAATTGAGGTTCTATCTGTTAGTCTATCTGGTAACGATTATCGCCGGGTTTCGGTTAACCCGGCTATTGGGCTTCAACAATCCAGAGGAGTAGGGTTTGGTTAATCACGAGCGTCGTGTCGTATTTTTTGATTTGGACGGTACGTTGCACCAGCAGGATATGTTTGGCAGTTTCCTGCGTTATCTGTTGCGTCGCCAGCCGCTGAATGCGTTGCTCGTGCTGCCGTTATTGCCGGTTATCGGGATTGGCTTGTTGATTAAAGGTCGGGCGGCGCGTTGGCCGATGAGCCTGCTGTTATGGGGTTGTACCTTCGGTCACAGTGAAGCGCGGCTCAAGGCGCATCAGGCGGATTTCGTTCGCTGGTTTCGCGATAACGTCACGGCGTTTCCGGTTGTTCAGGAGCGCCTGACGACCTATCTGTTAAGCTCTGACGCTGATATCTGGCTGATTACCGGCTCTCCGCAATCGCTGGTGGAACAGGTCTATTTCGATACGCTCTGGCTGCCGCGCGTGAACCTGATCGCCAGCCAGATGCGGCGTGGCTACGGCGGCTGGCTGCTGACTATGCGCTGTCTGGGGCACGAGAAGGTCGCCCAACTGGAACGCCAGATTGGTGCGCCGTTACGTCTGTACAGCGGCTACAGCGACAGTAAGCAGGATAACCCGCTTCTCTATTTTTGCCAGCATCGCTGGCGCGTCACGCCGCGAGGGGAGCTCCAGCAACTCGAATAGAGTTAACGATAGCGCCCATGTATAATGCGCCCGCTTTTATTACCGGAGTGTCTCCTTTGTCTGATGTTGAATTTAGCCACGAATACTGGATGCGTCATGCGTTGACGCTGGCGAAACGCGCCTGGGATGAGCGTGAAGTGCCGGTTGGCGCGGTATTGGTGCATAACAATCGCGTCATTGGCGAAGGCTGGAACCGTCCGATAGGTCATCATGATCCCACTGCGCACGCTGAAATCATGGCGTTACGTCAGGGCGGGCTGGTGCTTCAGAACTACCGTTTGCTGGATACCACGCTTTACGTGACGCTGGAGCCGTGCGTGATGTGTGCGGGAGCAATGGTACACAGCCGCATTGGTCGGGTGGTATTTGGCGCTCGCGACGCGAAAACCGGCGCGGCAGGGTCGCTGATGGACGTATTGCATCATCCGGGCATGAACCACCGCGTAGAGATCACCGAAGGTGTGTTACGCGATGAGTGTGCAGCGCTGCTCAGTGATTTCTTCCGCATGCGTCGCCAGGAGATCAAAGCGCTAAAAAAATCTTCGCAAGAATCGTTGTAGGGCGGCCAGGGCGTGAAAGCGTCCAGCCCTGTGAGATTAGTTTTCGTCTTTCTTCTTCAGTGAAAACGGCAAAGAAGGAGAGTGTGACAGGTAGTTCGATGACGGCTGCGATAAGAAAGAAGAGAAAGGAAATGTCTCCGTATCAAACTCGGTCGGAGACACTGCCGGGTAATCCTGCGCCAGCTTTATCGCTTCTGCCGTCTGCTTCTCTTTTTCTTGCAGATAGCCGACCAGGCTAATCTGATACTTCCGAATATTTTCCACATAAGCGTAGGCTTCATGCCCGCGCGCATAGCCGTACGTCAGCTTGCTGTAATATTGTTTCTGGCTGAGCAGCGGCAGCCGTTGTTTTACATCGGCCCAGCTATCCGGGTTGCCCCTGGTTTTAACCGTCAACGCACGGGCGTCAAGCATATGTGCATAACCCATGTTATAGGCGGCGAGCGCAAACCAGATACGCTCCTCTTCCGGCACGGTTTCAGGCACTTTGCCCATCATATCCTGGATATAACGCACACCGCCGCTGATGCTCTGTTCCGCATCGGTACGGTCCGTCAGCCCCAGACTTTGCGCGGTGTTTTTAGTGAGCATCATCAGACCGCGAACGCCCGTCGGGGAGGTGGCCAGCGGGTCCCAGTGTGACTCCTGATAGGAAATTGCGGCCAGCAGGCGCCAGTCTATCTCCTGCGCGTATTTTTCAAACAACGGCTGGAGATCGGGCAATACGCCGTCCACGGCCCGCAGGAAGGTGCGGGTATCGACATAATCAAAATCGTCGCCGTGCCCCAGATACTTCTCTTCCATACGCGCCAGTGAGCCGTCTTCATTAATAGCGTTGAAGAAATCGAGCAGCGCAGCGGAAAGCGTGTTGTCATCGTCCAGTTGGCTAAACCAGGTGACAGGCTGCTCATCGGTGACATCCAGCGCGACGGCCAGTTCAGGATGTACGCGCTGGAACAGGCTGATCGCGACAGAATCGGCAATGGTATAGTCCAGATTGCCGCTGATGACTTCGCTGAGCAGCGCCGCCGTCCCTTTTTTGTCATCGACTTTCCAGCTCAGATCGGGAAATTTAGTCTCTTTCAGCGCCTGCAAGTCATTCACCACGACATGCCCTGGCGCGATAGAGAGCTGGCTTTCATTCACCGTGGCCAGTGTGCGAGGCCGGTATTGTCCTACCCGGTAAACCAGCTGTTGCGAAACGGAATAGTAGGTCGGGCCGGGTTGATAATTCTTCACGCGCTCGCTGTTGTAAACCAGTCCTGCCGCCAGCAGATCGGCGTTGCCGTTATCTAAATCGTCAAATAGCTGGCTGATATTCTGGCGTACGGTAATTTTCAGCTTTACGCCAAGATAGCTGGCGAACTGCTGCGCCAGTTCGTAATCCAGACCGTACTTTTTTCCGTTAATGCGGGCGTAAGTCAGCGGCGACTCTATTGTTGAGACGCGTAACTCTCCCCGCGATTGGATCGCGGCGATACGATTGTCGGCTTTGCCGAACCAGGGGATTGATGGCCAGAGGGCCGCTGCCAGCAGCAGAGTCAATATGCCGATGAACAGATAATTAATCTTTAATTTTTTCAATTAGTTAATTCTCTGAATCGTGCGTAATCTCAGCCTGCTAATGTCATTTTGGTGGGTTAAAATCATCATGAATGTGCGGCATTTTGCGCAACAATGCGCCAGTTGGCAACTAATTAGAATGATTGGCCGCACCGTATGATAAGAAAAGGCGGCGATTTTATTTCGACGCAAACGGTTTCGTCGGGGCGTCAGATTCTTTATAATGTCGCCCGTTTCCCCCCTTGCGCACACTTAAAGCGCCTCAGGCGCTTCGAAGACGAGAGACTTATGATGGAAATTCTGCGTGGTTCGCCTGCACTGTCTGCATTCCGTATTAACAAACTGCTGGCGCGTTTTCAGGCGGCCAATCTTCAGGTCCACAATATTTACGCTGAGTATGTCCATTTTGCTGACCTGAGCGCCCCCTTAAACGAGGATGAGCACGCGCAACTTGCACGTTTGCTGAAATATGGGCCGAGCTTAAGCAGCCATACCCCTGAAGGAAAGCTGCTGCTGGTCACGCCGCGTCCTGGCACCATCTCCCCCTGGTCTTCCAAAGCGACTGATATCGCCCATAACTGCGGTCTGCAACAGGTAAGCCGCCTGGAGCGAGGCGTTGCATACTACGTTGAAGCCGCTACGCTCACGGCTGAACAGTGGCAGACGATTGCCGCTGAACTGCACGACCGGATGATGGAGACCGTGTTCTCTTCTTTATCTGATGCGGAAAAACTGTTTGTTCATCACCAGCCTGCGCCGGTTGCCAGTGTGGATCTGCTGGGTGAAGGGCGTCAGGCGCTGACTGACGCCAACCTGCGTCTGGGTCTGGCGCTGGCGGATGACGAAATTGATTACCTGCAAGACGCCTTCACGAAGCTGGGGCGCAATCCGAACGATATCGAACTGTATATGTTCGCGCAGGCAAACTCCGAACACTGTCGCCATAAGATTTTTAACGCTGACTGGGTTATCGACGGGAAACCGCAGCCGAAGTCGCTGTTTAAGATGATCAAAAACACCTTTGAAACCACGCCGGATCATGTGTTGTCTGCCTATAAAGATAACGCGGCGGTGATGGAAGGTTCTGACGTGGGACGCTACTTTGCTGACCACGAGAGCGGTCGCTATGACTTCCACCAGGAGCCTGCGCATATCCTGATGAAGGTGGAAACTCATAACCACCCGACGGCGATCTCGCCGTGGCCGGGCGCGGCGACCGGTTCCGGTGGTGAGATTCGTGATGAAGGCGCAACCGGACGCGGCGCGAAGCCAAAAGCGGGTCTGGTGGGCTTCTCCGTGTCTAACCTGCGTATTCCGGGCTTTGAGCAGCCGTGGGAAGAAGATTTTGGTAAACCAGAGCGTATCGTTACCGCGCTGGACATTATGACCGAAGGCCCGCTGGGCGGCGCGGCGTTTAATAATGAATTTGGTCGCCCGGCATTGAACGGGTACTTCCGTACTTACGAAGAAAAAGTAAACAGCCACAACGGCGAAGAGCTGCGCGGCTACCACAAGCCGATCATGCTGGCGGGCGGGATCGGCAACATCCGCGCCGATCACGTACAGAAAGGCGAGATCGTCGTTGGCGCGAAGCTGATCGTGCTCGGTGGGCCGGCGATGAACATTGGTCTGGGGGGCGGGGCGGCGTCCTCTATGGCTTCTGGTCAGTCGGATGCGGATCTCGACTTTGCCTCCGTGCAGCGTGATAACCCGGAAATGGAACGTCGCTGCCAGGAAGTGATCGACCGCTGCTGGCAGTTAGGCGATGCCAACCCGATCCTGTTTATTCACGACGTCGGGGCAGGCGGTCTCTCCAACGCGATGCCGGAGCTGGTGAGCGACGGCGGGCGCGGCGGTAAATTTGAGCTGCGCGATATCCTCAGCGATGAGCCGGGCATGAGCCCGCTGGAAATCTGGTGTAACGAGTCTCAGGAGCGTTATGTGCTGGCCGTGGCCGCCGACCAGTTGCCGCTGTTTGATGAGTTGTGCAAGCGTGAGCGCGCGCCGTATGCGGTGATCGGTGAGGCCACCGAAGAACAGCATCTGTCCCTGAACGACAGTCACTTCGATAATCAACCGATCGATCTGCCGCTGGACGTGCTGCTGGGTAAAACGCCGAAAATGACCCGCGACGTGCAGACGCTGACAGCGAAAGGCGATGCGCTGGATCGTGCTGATATCACGATTGCTGACGCGGTTAAACGGGTTCTGCATCTGCCGACCGTGGCGGAGAAAACATTCCTGGTGACCATCGGCGACCGTACCGTGACCGGTATGGTGGCGCGCGATCAGATGGTCGGCCCGTGGCAGGTGCCGGTGGCGAACTGCGCGGTGACCACCGCCAGCCTCGACAGCTACTACGGTGAAGCGATGTCTATCGGTGAACGTGCGCCGGTAGCGCTGCTGGACTTTGCCGCTTCCGCCCGTCTGGCCGTTGGCGAAGCGCTGACGAACATCGCCGCGACCCAGATTGGCGATATCAAACGCATCAAGCTGTCCGCAAACTGGATGGCAGCGGCCGGTCATCCGGGTGAAGATGCCGGTCTGTATGACGCGGTGAAAGCGGTAGGCGAAGAACTCTGCCCGCAGCTTGGCCTGACGATTCCGGTGGGCAAAGACTCTATGTCGATGAAAACCCGCTGGCAGGAAGGCAACGAGCAGCGCGAAATGACCTCGCCGCTGTCGCTGGTGATTTCCGCGTTTGCCCGCGTGGAAGATGTGCGTCATACCATCACGCCGCAGCTCTCGACCGAAGATAACGCGCTGCTGCTGATCGATTTGGGTCAGGGGCATAACGCGCTGGGCGCAACGGCGCTGGCGCAGGTGTATCGTCAACTGGGCGACAAACCGGCAGACGTGCGCGATGTGGCGCAGTTGAAAGGCTTCTATGATGCGATTCAGGCGCTGGTGGCGCAGCGTAAACTGCTGGCGTATCACGACCGTTCCGATGGCGGCCTGCTGGTCACGCTTGCCGAGATGGCCTTTACCGGTCACTGCGGCATCCAGGTTGATATTGCAACATCTGGCGACGATCGTCTGGCGGCGCTGTTTAACGAAGAGCTGGGCGCAGTGATCCAGGTGCGGGCGGCCGATCGCGAAGCGGTCGAGGCGCTGCTGGCGAAGCACGGTCTGAGTGACTGCGTACACTATTTAGGTCAGGCCGTTTCCGGCGACCGTTTTGTGATTGAATCCAACGGGCAGGTCGTCTTCAGCGAAAGCCGCACCACGCTTCGTACCTGGTGGGCGGAAACGACCTGGCAGATGCAGCGCCTGCGCGACAACCCGGAATGTGCCGATCAGGAACATGACGCAAAAACCAACGATGCCGACCCGGGTCTGAACGTGAAATTGTCGTTCGATATCAATGAAGATATCGCCGCGCCGTATATTGCTACCGGCGCACGTCCGAAGGTTGCCGTACTGCGCGAACAGGGCGTGAACTCCCACGTTGAGATGGCGGCGGCGTTCCATCGCGCGGGCTTTGACGCGATTGATGTGCATATGAGCGATCTGCTGGCTGGCCGTATTGGGCTGGGTAATTTCCAGGCGCTGGTTGCCTGTGGCGGTTTCTCTTACGGTGACGTGCTGGGCGCGGGTGAAGGCTGGGCGAAATCGATTCTGTTCAACAATCGCGTACGCGACGAGTTCGAAACGTTCTTCCACCGCCCGCAGACGCTGGCGCTTGGCGTATGTAACGGTTGCCAGATGATGTCTAACCTGCGTGAACTGATTCCGGGGAGCGAGCTGTGGCCGCGTTTTGTGCGTAACCATTCTGACCGTTTTGAAGCGCGCTTCAGCCTGGTGGAAGTGACCCAAAGCCCGTCTCTGCTGTTGCAGGGAATGGTTGGCTCACAGATGCCTGTCGCGGTGTCCCACGGTGAAGGGCGCGTTGAAGTGCGTGACGATGCGCATCTGGCTGGGCTGGAAAGCAAAGGTCTGGTTGCACTGCGTTATGTCGATAACTTCGGTAAGGTTACGGAAAACTACCCGGCCAACCCTAACGGATCGCCAAACGGCATCACCGCCGTTACCACGGAAAACGGCCGCGCAACCATTATGATGCCGCACCCGGAGCGCGTCTTCCGTACCGTCAGCAACTCCTGGCACCCGGAAAACTGGGGCGAAGACAGCCCGTGGATGCGTATTTTCCGCAATGCGCGTAAGCAGTTAGGTTAATCCGCACGTAAATGGCCCGATAAGCAAAGCGCTATCGGGCCTGGACATACGCGTAGGCCGGATAAGGCAAAGCCGCCATCCGGCAAGGAAGCTTCCGTGAAGGGCGTGTGTTTATCCGTTAAACGGAGAACCTTTTTATTCTGGTAAATTTTTCCGTTCACTTTATGTCCCGCATTTCTCTGAAGACTCAGTACCCGTGAACGTGCGAGGGAGGCTCACCGCCGCCTCCCTTGCAACCCTGGCTCTCCGGCAAGGAAAATCGCCGCTGCGCGGTTTATTCGCCTTATTCCGTCTGCCTTTCGGGTCGGGGCCGAGCCTGCGTCCCGGCAGGCCGTCCCCTCCGCCCGCGTCCCTGCGTGCGGACCCGGTCAGCCGTCAACGTCTCATCGATTTTCAGCCGGAACAGGGGCATTGCTGCAATGCCCTGATTTTCAGTTGCACCGGTTTTGCTGTTAAAAAAACAAACCGCAGAAATGGTCAGGTGCAGGCGGGTCCGGCTGAAAATTGCCGACGTGTTTCCGTAAGGCCGGAGGAACCCGCATGGATGCGGGTTCAGGGCGTGTTTTGCAGGGACGCTACCTCGCGCCCGCCCCGGTAGCCTGGAGGAATAAGCGGAGGGTATTGCGAAGCAACAATTTTCCCGCCGGGAGCCAGGATTGTTAAGGAGGCGGCGACGAGCCTCCTTAACACGTTCACGGGTGATGAAGCGCCAGAGAAATGCGGGACATAAAGTGAACGGCATAATACTCCGGGATACTATGTTCTCTCTTCAGAATAATTCCGCTCACTGGATGGCAATATTTTTTGCCCTGCCATCAACCATAAAGGTGTCGGGAAATGCCGACATCAGTAGATTGTCTGTGTCGCCAAAAGGAGACATTTAACTCATTGATTTACAAAGATAGCGTAAGGTTTGTTTTTAGGTGTCTCTGAATGGCGACATCTTGCTGAAATTTTGTTCGTTTTGTAACGGTGATGATTTCTCTATAAAACCAAATAAAATCATAATGTTAATTATTTGTTTTTAAAGTTGGCACACTTACTGCATAATAGTAACCAGTGGCTCATTCACCTTCTTATGTCAGCCCCTTCGGGAAGCGCTACATAAACTTCGAATGACGCACAACAAGGTGCCTGCCGTCCAACTTCTGATAATAGCGTCGCTTTATCAACCACCGGGCGAAACGTCGAGTTAGGCACCGCCTTATTCCATAACAAAGCCGGGTTAATCCCGGCTTTGTTGTATCTGATGTTCCCCTCGGTTAGCATCCTTGTATCCTTATCCGATGAGAGTAACGCCTTGAAGCGCTGGTCTGTTTTCCCCCGGTCCTTGCGACAACTGGTTATGCTGGCATTTCTGCTGATTCTGTTGCCTTTGTTGGTACTGGCCTGGCAGGCCTGGCAAAGTCTCAACGCGCTCAGCGCCCAGGCGGCGCAGACTAACCGCACCACGCTGATAGATGCCCGGCGCAGCGAAGCGATGACCAACGTGGCGCTGGAGATGGAGCGCAGCTACCGGCAATATTGCGTGCTCGACGACCGTACGCTGGCGAAGGTGTATCAGAGCCAGCGAAAACGCTACAGCGAAATGCTGGACGCACATGCGGGAGTATTGCCGGACGCTAAACTTTACCAGGCGCTACGCGATGATCTGAACGGTCTTGCACAATTACAGTGTAAAAATAGCGGCCCTGACGCTACCGCCGCCGCGCGGCTGGAAGCTTTTGCCAACGCCAATACGGAAATGGTGCAGGCAACGCGCACGGTGGTGTTCTCGCGCGGGCAGCAGTTACAGCAGGAAATCGCAGAGCGCGGACAATTCTTTGGCTGGCAGGCGCTGGTGCTGTTTCTGGTCAGTCTGGCGATGGTGCTGCTTTTTACAAGGATGATCATTGGGCCGGTGAAAGGGATAGAACGGATGATTAACCGGCTGGGAGAAGGGCGCTCTCTGGGGAATACCGTGTCGTTTACCGGGCCGCGCGAGCTGCGTTCGGTGGGGCAGCGCATTATCTGGTTGAGTGAACGTCTGTCCTGGCTGGAATCCCAACGGCATCAATTTTTACGTCACCTGTCGCATGAGCTGAAAACGCCGCTGGCCAGTATGCGCGAAGGGACAGAGCTGCTGGCCGATCAGGTCGTGGGGCCGTTGACGCCAGAGCAAAAAGAGGTCGTCGGCATTCTGGACGATAGCAGCCGCAACTTACAGAAGTTGATTGAGCAACTGCTTGATTACAACAGGAAACTGGCGGACAGCGCGATTGAGATGGAAACCGTGGAGCTTGAACCGCTGGTGGATATGGTGGTTTCCGCTCACAGTTTGCCTGCGCGCGCTAAAATGATGCATACCGAGGTCAGGCTGGCTATCGACAACTGTCTGGCCGAGCCGATGCTATTAATGAGCGTGCTGGACAATCTTTATTCCAATGCGGTGCACTATGGCGCTGAATCCGGTAACATTTGTATTCGCAGCAATGTATATGGTTCAAAGGCGCACATTGATGTGATCAATACGGGCACGCCGATCCCGGAAGCGGAAAGGGCCATGATTTTTGAACCCTTTTTCCAGGGAAGCCATCAGCGTAAAGGTGCGGTGAAGGGGAGTGGATTAGGGTTAAGTATCGCCAGGGACTGCATCCGTCGTATGCAGGGGGAACTGTATCTGGTCGATGAGAATGCGCAAGAAGTTTGTTTCCGTATCGAACTGCCGCTATCTGCATCGAAAAACCACTAAAAATGAAGCTAAGCCTGGTGAGTATGCCACACGTTTTTGTTCGAGTTCTGAAGCGATTATTTCCCCGAAGAGGATGGTTAGCGAGTGTGCCTTGCCTGGTGCTGATGGGGTGCGCGCCACATGCCGCGAAGCATGTCGTAAATGATGCGTCGCAGGAAAAAATTCCACCGTATCAGCTGGCGGATTATCTCTCTACCGACTGTTCGGATATCTGGTTACTTAAAGGACCATCGACGGATAACAATCCGCTTTACTGGCAGCGGGCGATTGATTGTGCCGATCGCCTGTTGCCTGTTCAGTCACGCAATGAAGCGCGGGCGCTGGAAGATGGCAGCTGGCAGAACACGTTCAAACGCGGGATTCTGCTGGCGGATGCTAAAATTACGCCCCTTGAACGGCGCGATATGGTCACTCGCCTCGATGCGCTAAGCGCGCAAATTCCCGCTCAGGTGCGCCCGCTCTATCAGCTCTGGCGCGACGGCCAGGCGCTACAGTTACAGCTTGCCGAAGAGCGCCAGCGTTACAGTAAACTCCAGCAAGCGTCGGATAGCGAGCTTGATACGTTGCGTCAGCAGCATCAGCACTTACAGGCGCAGCTCGATCTCACGACGCGCAAGCTGGAGAATCTGACTGATATTGAGCGCCAGCTCTCCACGCGCAAACCCGCAGGCAACTACAATCCTGACGCGACACACGGAAATGACAAACCCGCAGCGCCTGACGACGGCGCATCTTCCACACCGCCACAAGATGAGGTAACGCCATGATAAGCCGCAAACCGGCACATCTGCTGCTCGTGGACGATGACCCGGGGCTGTTGAAACTGCTGGGGATGCGCCTGACCAGCGAAGGCTACAGCGTCGTGACGGCGGAAAGCGGTCAGGAAGGGCTGCGCGTACTGAATCGCGAAAAAGTGGATCTGGTCATTAGCGATCTGCGAATGGATGAAATGGATGGCATGCAGCTGTTCACGGAAATCCAGAAAGTCCAGCCTGGTATGCCCGTCATCATTTTGACCGCACACGGCTCCATTCCTGATGCCGTGGCGGCGACGCAAAAAGGCGTGTTTAGCTTTCTGACCAAACCGGTCGATAAAGATGCGCTGTATCAGGCCATTGATGACGCGCTTGAACAGTCGGCGCCAGCAATGGACGACAGCTGGCGCGAATCAATCGTTACGCGCAGTCCGTTGATGATACGCCTGCTGGAACAGGCGCGGATGGTGGCGCAATCGGATGTCAGCGTGCTGATTAACGGGCAAAGCGGCACCGGGAAAGAGATTTTCGCGCAGGCTATCCATAACGCCAGCCCGCGCAGCAGTAAACCTTTCATCGCCATTAACTGCGGCGCGCTGCCGGAACAGCTACTGGAGTCCGAACTGTTTGGCCACGCGCGCGGGGCGTTTACCGGCGCGGTCAGCAATCGCGAAGGGTTATTTCAGGCGGCGGAAGGCGGCACGCTGTTTCTTGACGAAATCGGCGATATGCCCGCGCCGTTACAGGTTAAGCTGCTGCGCGTTCTGCAAGAGCGCAAAGTCAGACCGCTTGGCAGCAATCGCGATATCGATATTGATGTGCGCATTATCTCCGCAACGCACCGCGATCTGCCTAAGGCGATGGCGCGGGGTGAATTTCGCGAAGACTTATATTACCGTCTGAACGTGGTGAGTCTGAAGATCCCGACGCTGGCGGAGCGTACGGAAGATATTCCGCTGCTGGCGAATCATCTTCTGCGCCAGTCAGCAGAGCGGCATAAACCGTTTGTGCGGGCGTTTTCAACGGATGCGATGAAGCGTCTGATGACCGCAAGCTGGCCGGGAAACGTGCGTCAGTTGGTGAACGTTATTGAGCAGTGCGTGGCGTTAACTTCCTCGCCGGTCATCAGCGACGCGCTGGTGGAGCAGGCGCTGGAAGGCGAAAATACGGCGCTGCCGACGTTTGTTGAGGCGCGTAATCAGTTTGAGCTTAACTACTTGCGTAAACTGCTGCAAATCACCAAAGGGAATGTCACCCATGCGGCGAGAATGGCAGGGCGTAACCGGACGGAATTTTATAAGCTGCTCTCGCGCCATGAGTTGGATGCAAACGATTTCAAAGAGTAGTTTTCATGCCGTAAAGTAGCGTGAATTATGTTACGTTTATCAGATTAAAAGACAGGCGACCTTTTCAAGGAATAGCATGAAAAAGATTGATGCGATTATTAAACCCTTCAAGCTGGACGACGTCCGTGAAGCGCTGGCTGAGGTAGGCATTACCGGTATGACGGTTACCGAAGTGAAAGGCTTTGGGCGTCAGAAAGGCCATACCGAGCTGTACCGTGGCGCGGAATATATGGTGGATTTTCTGCCGAAGGTGAAAATTGAAATCGTGGTGACCGACGATATCGTGGATACCTGCGTTGACACCATTATTCGCACCGCGCAGACGGGGAAAATCGGTGACGGTAAAATTTTCGTCTTTGACGTTGCGCGCGTGATTCGTATTCGTACCGGTGAAGAAGACGACGCGGCAATTTAAGCCGCGTCGTGCTTGCCGGATGGCGGTGTAAACACCTTATCTGGCCTACAAAATCCCGTAGGCCTGATAAGCGCAGCGCCATCAGGCATGACTTAATTACAGCACTTTATGTGGGCCGAAGCATTCGTAATGAATGTTTTCGCTTTTCACGCCCAGCCCTGTCAGCTGCTTCGCAGCAAACTGCATAAAGCCGACCGGACCGCACAGATAAAACTGCATTGCCGGATCGCTGATCGCACTTTCCAGTTTATTTAAATCCATCAGACCTGTGCTGTCGAACGCGCCATTCGCACGATCGGCTTCTGTCGGCTCGCGATACCAGGTATGTGCGGTAAAGCGCGGCAGGGTTTTACCCAGCTCGCTCACTTCATCTGCGAACGCATGCACGTCGCCGTTTTCCGCCGCGTGGAACCAGTTCACCTGCGCGGTGTGGTTGGCTTTGGTCAGCGTATCCAGCATGGCCAGCATCGGAGTCTGGCCGACGCCTGCGGAAATCAGAGAAACAGGCGTGTCCGTTGCGACATCCATGAAGAAATCACCAGCCGGAGCGGCTAAGTGGACGATATCGCCGACGCTTGCGTGGTTGTGCAGCCAGCTGGAAACCTGACCGCCATCTTCACGCTTAACTGCGATGCGATAACCTTTACCATCCGGCTTGCGGGTCAGGGAATACTGACGGATCTCCTGATGTAGGAAGCCTTCCGGTTTCAGCCAGACCCCCAGGTATTGACCCGGATGATATTCTGCGACCGGGCCGCCATCGACCGGTTCAAATTCAAAGCTGGTAATCAGGGCGCTGCGCGGTGTTTTCGCAACGATGCGGAACGGACGAGTGCCTTCCCAGCCGCCATTCTTGCTGGCGTTTTCGCTGTAGATTTGCGCTTCGCGATTGATAAAGACATTGGCCAGAACGCCATACGCTTTACCCCAGGCATCCAGCACTTCCTGGCCTGGGCTGAACATTTCGTCCAGCGTTGCCAGCAGGTGGCCGCCAACGATGTTGTACTGTTCTGGTTTGATCTGGAAGCTGGTGTGCTTCTGGGCGATTTTTTCTACCGCAGGCAGCAGCGCAGGCAGGTTTTCGATATTGCTGGCATAGGCCGCGATGGCGTTAAACAGCGCTTCACGTTGATCGCCATTTCGCTGGTTACTCATGTTAAAAATTTCTTTGAGTTCAGGGTTGTGGGTAAACATGCGATCGTAGAAATGGGCGGTCAGTTTTGGACCGGTTTCAACCAGCAGGGGAATGGTGGCTTTTACTGTGGCGATGGTTTGAGCGTCAAGCATACTGTCTTCCTTTATCTGAGACTTTAATGATGTATGTCAAATACATCTTATAAAAAATAACCCTGTATTGTAAATGGTTCTTTGTAACTTTGCGTTTTTAACGTTACAACGTGAAAAATCTGCATCACAAACCTGAAAAGAAATCCGTTGAAATTCGTAAGGTCTTCATTCGACAAAGCCTTGTACAGCATGAAGGTAATCGTTTGCGTAAAATCCTTTGTCAAGACCTGTTATCGCAGAATGATTCGGTTATACTGTTGGCCGTTGTCCCACGGGATTGCCTTTTTAGGCCAAAAATTTATCGTTAGCTGAGTCAGGAGATGCGGATGTTAAAGCGTGAAATGAACATTGCCGATTATGATGCCGAACTGTGGCAGGCTATGGAGCAGGAAAAAGTACGTCAGGAAGAGCACATCGAACTGATCGCCTCCGAAAACTACACCAGCCCGCGCGTGATGCAGGCGCAGGGATCTCAGCTGACCAACAAATACGCTGAAGGATATCCGGGCAAGCGCTACTACGGCGGTTGCGAATATGTGGATGTCGTTGAGCAACTGGCGATTGACCGCGCGAAAGAACTGTTTGGCGCAGACTACGCCAACGTCCAGCCGCACTCTGGTTCTCAGGCTAACTTCGCGGTCTACACTGCGCTGCTGCAACCGGGCGACACCGTTCTGGGTATGAACCTGGCGCAAGGTGGCCACCTGACTCACGGTTCTCCGGTAAACTTCTCCGGTAAACTGTACAACATCGTGCCTTACGGCATCGATGAGTCCGGTAAAATTGACTACGAAGAGATGGCGAAGCTGGCTCAGACTCACAAACCGAAGATGATCATCGGCGGCTTCTCTGCTTATTCCGGCGTCGTTGACTGGGCAAAAATGCGTGAAATTGCCGACAGCATTGGCGCGTACCTGTTTGTTGATATGGCGCACGTCGCGGGTCTTATCGCCGCAGACGTTTATCCGAACCCGGTTCCGCATGCTCACGTTGTGACCACCACCACGCACAAAACCCTGGCGGGTCCGCGCGGCGGCCTGATCCTGGCGAAAGGCGGTGACGAAGAGTTGTACAAAAAACTGAACTCTGCCGTTTTCCCTAGTGCTCAGGGTGGCCCGCTGATGCATGTGATCGCCGGTAAAGCGGTGGCGCTGAAAGAAGCGATGGAACCGGAGTTCAAAGTCTACCAGCAGCAGGTTGCCAAAAACGCCAAAGCGATGGTGGAAGTGTTCCTGAACCGTGGCTACAAAGTGGTTTCCGGCGGTACGGAGAACCACCTGTTCCTGCTGGATCTGGTGGACAAAAACCTGACCGGTAAAGAAGCTGATGCCGCGCTGGGTCGTGCCAACATCACCGTTAACAAAAACAGCGTGCCGAACGATCCGAAGAGCCCGTTCGTCACTTCCGGTATCCGTATCGGTTCTCCGGCCATTACGCGTCGCGGCTTTAAAGAAGCTGAAGCTAAAGAGCTGGCTGGCTGGATGTGCGATGTGCTGGACAACATCAACGATGAAGCGGTTATCGAGCGCATCAAAGGCAAAGTGCTGGACATCTGCGCACGCTTCCCGGTTTACGCGTAAGCGATACGCCTGGCATCGTGAAAAAGGCTTCCTGCGGGGAGCCTTTTTTATTTCCGGGTCACGCCGTGCGGGCGAATCCAGGCGCGACTTTGATACCCGGTTATATGAATAATTTTAATACCGCGCCGGTGGTTTTTCATTCGACAAGCGAGTCTCCTTTCATCGCAGGGTGTCGGACTCATATTCAGAGCGCGTTTAGCTGTGATTCGACGTACAGATAGCCGATCCCCATCAACTGTTGCGAACGACTGAGTGTGCCAAAGCCGATCCGGGTGGATCTTGCCTGCGGGTTATCGCCATGATCAAAGGGATTAAACCCCGTTTGCTGCACCAGCGTATTCAGCCAGCTTTCGCCAAAGGCGCAACTGCGGCCATAAATCCAGATTTGGTTAATATTCAGGATATTCAGAAAGTTATATAAACTCAGGCCAATCGCGCTGGCGGCGTGTTCCACCCAGGCCTGGATGCGGACATCGCCCTGTTGCCAGGCGGTAATCAGTTGATCGATGGTGATAGTTTCTGGGTCGCAATCCGCCGTGGGCTGCGTTTTCATCCACCGTCGGGCCTGCTTTTTAAGCGCGCTGAGCGAGGCCACGGTTTCCAGACAGCCGTAGCGGCCGCAATCACAGGCTACCCCGTCCGGGTTGACGATGGTATGTCCGATCTGACCGCTGCCATACAAACTGCCGCGCCAGATGTTGTCGTTGATGACGAAGGAGGAACCAATCCCGTAATCGACGTTAATGACGCAGAAATCGCGGTTTGCCGCCGGGTTTTGCCACTTCTCCGCCAGCGCCAGCATCACGCAGTCATTGTCTAACCGCACCTGTACGCCGAGCATCTCCTCCAGCAAATATTTAATCTCAACCGGGGTTTTCCACGGTGCCTGCGGCATGGTTTTTGACGCCCCGGTAATGGGATCGACCTGACCGTGAACGCCTAATGCCAGATTGATGGTCACGTCGGGATAGCGCTGACGATATTCCCGCCAGTGAGCGGCAAGCGCGGTCAGCAAGGCTTTTGGCGAACCGGCATTGATCTCCGCATGGCGCCAGTCGCCCACGGCGACCAGACGCGCATCTGCCAGCTGGCTGGTGATGCTGGTGGGCGTCACGTTCATGCACAGCGTCCAGTCTCCCTGTTCGGGCAGGTGATAGCTGCCGCTACTCAGCCCTCGTTGGCTTAACGTCTCCCGGGAATGGCAAATTCTTCCCTCATCGATCAACTCCTCCAGAATATTGCTGACCGCCGGAATCGACAGGCCGCTGAGCTGCGCCAGCCGGGATTTACTGAGCTGTTTTTCACGCCACAGGTGCGACAGAAAGATCTGCTTGTTGGCTTGCCTGACCCGGGCGTTATTGAACCCTGTACGCTGCATACACTTAACTCCCTTAACTATATTGCGTGAGCATTGCGTATTTTAACGCCAGTTATCTGCCCCAGAATAGCAGTAAGGTGAAATTTTACTTTTGTTTGTTTAGTGGAGAATGACATGTACGGTTCAGTTAAGGTCTGGCAGGAAACACTCTCACTCCCTACGTGGACAACCGGCGAAGAAGATCCGAACCCGATGTTCCTGGAAAAGCGGGTTTATCAGGGGTCTTCAGGTGCGGTTTATCCTTATGGCGTCATCGATACGCTGACCGGTAAACGTGAAATGCGCGAGTATCAGGCAGTCTGGATGGAGAATGATTTTATTCGCATCATGCTGTTGCCGGAGCTGGGCGGACGTATTCATCGCGCGTATGACAAAGTACAGCAGCGTGATTTTGTTTACTACAACGAAGTGGTGAAACCCGCGCTGGTCGGGCTGCTGGGGCCGTGGATCTCCGGTGGGATTGAATTTAACTGGCCGCAGCATCACCGTCCTACCACATTTATGCCGGTGGATTTTACCTGTCAGCAGGGCGAACACGGAGAACAAACCGTGTGGATGGGGGAAGTGGAACCCATGCGCGGCTTGCAGGTGATGACCGGATTTACGCTGTACCCCGATCGGGCATTAATTGAAATCACCGGAAAAGTCTTTAACGGCAACGCTACGCCGCGCCATTTTTTGTGGTGGGCAAACCCGGCGGTGAAAGGCGGAGACGACCACCAGAGCGTCTTCCCGCCGGACGTTACTGCCGTATATGACCACGGTAAACGGGATGTCTCCGCCTTTCCGATCGCGACGGGCACTTATTACAAAGTGGACTACTCCGCCGGCGTGGATATCTCGCGTTATAAAAATGTGCCGGTGCCGACCTCTTATATGGCTGAAAAGTCAGATTATGATTTTGTCGGCGCCTGGCATCATGGCGAACGAGGGGGACTGCTGCATGTGGCCGACCACCATATTTCGCCGGGTAAAAAACAGTGGACGTGGGGATACGGTGATTTTGGCGTGGCCTGGGATCGCAACCTGACCGATGACAACGGCCCGTACATTGAACTCATGACCGGGGTCTTCACCGACAACCAGCCAGATTTTACCTGGCTTGCGCCGTATGAAGAGAAAGTCTTCGTGCAGAATTTCCTGCCCTACAGTGAACTGGGCATGGTGCAAAACGCCAGTACGCAGCTTGCGCTGCGCCTTGAGCGAGAAGGGAACCAGCTTTCATCCGGCGTTTATGCCGTTGCGCCGCTACATGACGTTCAGGTAACGCTTTGTGCCCAGGGGCAACCGTTCTTTGAAAAAACACTCACGCTGGAACCCGGTCAAAGCTGGCGCGCCGATCTTTCTGACGCGGGCCACGCGCGGGTGAAAATGACCGTTGCCCGTCGTGATGGCGTCACGCTGCTGGCGTATGAGGAGCATATCGCGGAGGACTTGCCGTTGCCGAAAGCGGCCTGCGCGCCCGAGCTGCCAGAGGCGCTGTCCAGTACTGATGAGCTCTATTTTATTGGTCAGCATCTGGAGCAGTACAACCATGCCAGCCGCTATGCAGAAGAGTATTACCAGCGAGCGCTGGACGTGGACCCGCATGACTATCGCAACAATGTCGCGCTGGGCACGCTGGCGCTGAATCGTGCGGACTGGGCGCAGGCAGAGCGCTGTGCGCAGTCTGCCTTACAGCGGGCGCATAAGCTCAATAAAAATCCGCGTGATGGGGAGGCGAGTATGCTGCTGGCCGCCGCGCTGGAACGCCAGGGCAAGGATGACCTCGCCCGTGAGCACTACTACAAAGCCAGCTGGAGCGGCAACTGTCGTGACGCGGCCTTCTGGTCGCTGGCGCGAATCGCCATGAAGCGGAATGATTACGCCGATGCGCTGGAGAAAGTGAATCTGAGTTTGCGCTTTAATGGCAGCAATAATCTGGCGATGGGGCTGAAAGCACTGGCTCTGGCCGGACTCGGGCGCACAACCGAAGCGCTGGCGTATATTTCACAGCAGCTTATTGAGTACCCGCTGAGTTATACCCTGCATTATGCGCGCTGGGCTATCCGTCAGGATGAGGCGGCGAAAGAGGCGCTTATCGCCATTACCGGGCGCCGTGGCACCAACGCCTGCGAGCTGGCGGGCTGGCTGGTCTCTTGTGGGCAAAAAGAGGCCGCCCGCGCGGTGCTGACGCTGCTCGACAGCCAGGAGACGCTGCCCATGCTGTGGCGCGCGTCGCTGAGTGATGATCCGCAACCGTTTATTGCGCTGGCTCGCGACTGTTTGCACAACCGCGTTCGTTTTCCCAACACGCTCGACGAAGTGCAAATGCTGCAAACGCTGTCGGATTGCGCCTTCGCTCGCTATCTGCTGGGTTGTTTCTGGTACAGCAAGCGTTGTTATGAAGAGGCGGTGAATTGCTGGCAGTTTACGCTGGAGCAGGAACCGAATTTCGCGCCGGTGCATCGGCTGCTGGGGATTTACGCCTGGAACAAACAGCACGATGCGCAGAAAGCGCTGAAATACCTGTCTCAGGCGGTTGCGCTGGAGCCGAAGAATGCCCGCTTCCTGTTTGAGCTGGATTATCTGAACAAACTGATGGCAGCGCCAGCCGAGGCGCGTTTACAACGGCTGGAGGCCAGCAAAGAGATTGTTTTCCATCGCGACGATCTGACCGTGGAATTGCTTAGCGTATGGAATAGCCTCGGTCGCTACGAAGCGGCCGCCGGGGTGTTGCGCGAACGTGTTTTTCACCCCTGGGAAGGCGGGGAGGGCAAAGCCACCGGGCAATATTTACTGAATCAGATCCATCAGGCGCTGGAGGCTATTCGCCGTGGCGAGCCGCAAAACGCCACCGTTTTGCTTCAGCAGGCGTTGCACTATCCGCACAATCTCGGCGAGGGGCGTTTACCGGGACAAACGGATAATGACATCTGGTATTTGCTGGGCTATTGCGCGCGCCAGCGAGGTCATCATGATGAGGCGCAGCGCTATTTCACCCGCGCGACTCGCGGAGGCAGCTCGTTGGACGCGGGACGTTACTACAATGACCAGCCGGTGGATTATCTCTTCTGGCAGGGGATGGCGCTGAAAGCGTCAGGTGACTGCACTGAAGCGAACCTTCTTTTCCAGAGTTTCCTGCAATGGGTGGAGACGCAGCGTGACAAGGTTCCCGACGTCGATTTCTTCGCCGTATCGTTACCGGATCTGGTCGTACTGGATACACCCGCGCAGGAGAAACACCAGCAGCACTGCCTGTTCATTACCGCGCTGGGCCATCTGGGGCTGGGCGATATCCCGGCGTGCCAGCAGGCGCTAAACGCGCTCCTGCAACGCAATCCGACGCATGACAAGGCGCAGCTGCTGCGCCATGCGCTCAACGTACCGTTATTTCAATAGACTCTGAACAGGTGGAGGCGACTCCACCTGAAACCTGCTGTTCCCTGCGTTTCCCTGAAAGAGGAATCATAATGAATAACACGCAGACACATTTAAGAATCGGTTATGTCTGGACTATCTGTCTGGTTGCCGCCTGCGGCGGCTTGCTGTTTGGCTATGACTGGGTGGTGATTGGCGGCGCCAAACCGTTCTACGAAGCCTATTTTTCAATTACCGATCCCGCGCAGTCCGGCTGGGCGATGAGTTCAGCGCTGGTCGGCTGTATCTTTGGCGCACTGATGTCCGGCTGGTGCGCTGATAAATTTGGGCGAAAAATGCCGCTGATTCTGGCCGCGATCCTGTTCAGCGCATCGTCCTGGGGAACCGCTGTCGCCAGCAATTTCGATATGTTTGTGATTTACCGTATCGTTGGCGGCGTAGGAATCGGCCTGGCGTCCGCCCTTAGCCCGCTGTACATCGCGGAAGTCAGCCCGGCGGAAAAGCGTGGCCGTTTTGTGGCGGTCAACCAACTCACGATCGTGATCGGCGTGCTGGCGGCCCAGCTCATTAACCTGATGATTGCTGAACCGGTGGCGACCGACGCGACCCGGCAGGCGATTGTTGAAAGCTGGAATGGGCAGATGGGCTGGCGCTGGATGTTCGGCGCGGAACTGGTGCCTGCGCTGGCGTTTCTGGTTCTGATGTTCTTTGTGCCGGAATCACCGCGCTGGCTGGTCAAAGCGGGCAAACCTGAACGCGCCCGCGCCATGCTGCAACGGATTGGCTCAGCGGAGTATGCCGGGCAGACGTTGCGGGAAATAGAACATACTCTGCTGAAAGACAACCACAAAGTGGCCTGGTCAACGCTGTTGCAGCCGCAGATTAAACCGATTGTCATCATCGGCATGGTGCTGGCCGTCTTCCAGCAATGGTGCGGGATCAATGTGATCTTCAACTATGCGCAGGAGATCTTCGCTTCCGCAGGGTTTGATATCAACGGAACGTTAAAATCCATTGTCGCCACAGGGATCATTAACCTCGTCTTCACCCTCGCAGCGCTGCCGCTGGTCGATAAAATTGGTCGCCGAAAACTGATGCTGTTTGGCGCTTCAGGACTCACGGTGATTTATGTACTGATTGCTGCCGCTTACGGGATGGGGATTATGGGCTGGCCGGTTCTGGTGCTGGTGCTGGCGGCTATTGCGATTTACGCCCTGACGCTGGCGCCTGTCACTTGGGTTCTGTTGTCGGAAATCTTCCCGAACCGAGTCCGTGGTCTGGCGATGTCGCTGGGGACGCTGGCGCTCTGGATTGCCTGCTTTCTGCTGACCTACACGTTCCCGCTGCTTAATGCGGGGCTGGGAGCAGCGGGTAGTTTCCTGCTTTACGGCGTTATCTGCGCGATGGGGTATTTCTACGTGCTGCGCAATGTGCCTGAAACGAAAGGCGTGACGCTGGAAGCGCTGGAAGAGCAACTGGCGGCGCGGCATGTGAAATCCAGCCCGTCAACTCAACAGCGAAGCGCACGGTAATGGACGATACGCTGACATTACAAAACACGCATCTGCGGATGCGTGTTGATCCACAGGGCGGCAGATTGTTGAGTTTATTTTCATTAGCGCATCAGCAGGCCGTTTTACGTGAAGGATGCGGCGTAAAACCCGGCGAATGCGGCCTGTTCCCCATGCTGCCGGTCGCCAATCGCGTTGCCGAAAACCGTTTTCTGTTCCGGGGAGAGGCGGTGAATCTTCCCCGGCATGAGGAGGATGCCGTTTTCTTTCTGCACGGTGACGGCTGGCTCAGGCGCTGGGATACGATTGCCGTTCATGAGGATGCCTGTCATCTGCGTTCAGGTCGTCAAATGGCGTGCGGTTATGATTATGTCGCGGATCTTCACTATCAGCTGAACGCTTCTGTGCTTCATGCCTCGCTGACGATAACGCACCGGGGGGAACGACCGATGCTTTATGGTTGCGGATTCCACCCGTACTTTGCTTTTGATCGCCACAGTACCGTGCAGTTTGCCGCCAGCGGTTACTGGCCGGAAGGTAAGCAGCATCTGCCGCAGGAATGGCAGAGCGATATTCCCCGGCAGGCAGATTTTTCCGGTGCGCAATATGGCGAGGATGCGTGGCTTAACGTAGGGTATTCCGGCTGGAGCGGGCGGGCGATCGTGCAGCGTGATGTGATGAAGGTCACGCTTTTATCGCAAACGCCCTGGCTTATGCTATTCAGAATGCAAGGGGAGTCATTCTTGTGTCTGGAACCGCAGTCGCACCCGGTAAATGCCCACAACATGCCGGGGCAACCGGGACTCCAGGCTTTAGCTCAGGGAGACCAGTGCCATTTCGCGATGCAAATCGCTGTTGTTTAGGCCAAAAAAGATGTTATTCGCCTGTTAATGCTCTCTTGCGCCAGCCTGCATTTATCGCCAGACTATCGCCTCCATACGGGAGGGAATCATGGTTTTGCACTCCACGCGCTGGCTGGCGCTCGGTTATTTTACCTACTTCTTTAGCTACGGTATTTTTCTGCCATTCTGGAGCGTCTGGCTTAAAGGCCTGGGACTGATGCCGGAAACCATCGGTCTCCTGCTGGGGGCAGGGCTGGTGGCGCGTTTTCTCGGTAGCCTGTTGATTGCGCCACGGGTGAGCGATCCTTCCCGCTTGATTTTTGCGTTACGCCTTCTGGCGTTGCTGACGCTGGTGTTTGCCCTTGCATTCTGGGCAGGGACGCACGTTGCGTGGCTGATGGTGGTGATGATCGGTTTTAACCTCTTCTTCTCGCCGCTGGTGCCGCTCACCGATGCGCTGGCCAATACCTGGCAAAAACAGTTAACGATGGACTATGGCCGGGTGCGTTTGTGGGGGTCCATTGCGTTTGTGATCGGCTCGGCGTTGACCGGGAAACTGGTGAGCCTCTTTGATTATCAGGCGATTCTGGGGCTATTGACGCTTGGGGTGGCCTCGATGCTGTTAGGTATGCTGCTGCGACCGAGCGTATTACCGCAGGGGGAAAGCCGTCATCAGGAGAGCGCGGGCTGGCCGGCCTGGCGTACGCTCGTCGTCCAGAGCTGGCGCTTTCTCGCCTGCGTGTGCCTGCTGCAAGGCGCGCATGCCGCTTATTACGGCTTCAGCGCGATTTACTGGCAGGGGGCGGGCTATTCCGCTTCGGCAGTGGGGTATTTGTGGTCGCTGGGCGTGGTGGCGGAAGTGGTTATTTTTGCGCTGAGCAACAAACTGTTCCGCCGTTTTAGCGCTCGCGATCTGCTATTGCTCTCCGCCGTATGCGGCGTCATTCGCTGGGGATTAATGGGCTGGAGCACCGCGCTGCCGTGGCTGATAGCGATCCAGATTCTGCATTGCGGCACTTTTACCGTTTGCCATCTGGCCGCGATGCGTTACATCGCCGCTCGCCAGGGAAGCGAAGTGATTCGTCTACAGGCGGTCTATTCTGCCGTGGCGATGGGCGGCAGCATCGCCATCATGACCGTATTCGCCGGATTCCTGTATCAGCATTTAGGGAACGGCGTATTCTGGGTGATGGCATTGGTGGCGTTGCCTGCTATTTTCTTACGGCCTAACGTCGCCGCGTCATCATGATTCCAGTATTTTGCGGATCTGCTGCTGTTGGTGTGCGGTAAGTGACAGGTCCGCATGAATCAACGGCGGCGAAAAGAGCGGCAGCGGTGTGGCATACGGGGTGACAATCAGCGCCACGCCGCGCGGCGAACCTTCTTTCTGGAAGGTCTGCGTTGGCACATGCTTAATATTGAGCGGCAGGAGCGTCAGTTCTCGTAATTGCTGCTCAATATGTGCCTCCAGTTCGCCGTTATTGCCTGTCAGTAGCACGATCTGCTTTTCGTGCAGGTCGTTCTCCTGCATCAGCCATGCGCCAAAAATTACCGCGACCAGCCCTGTCTCTTCATCAGAGAAACGCACACTGTATTCGCTTTCAAACCCGGCGAGGGCGTCACGCGTGGTGCGCACCAGCCGAGGGTAGAGGCGACTGAACTCTTCCGGCAGCGTGTTATCAATACCAATGGCGAATAAACTTCGGCTCAGCGCCTGGGCAAGGTGCACATAGAGTTGGTCGTTAAGTCCCTGTTCGTCGCTGAAGCGTACCTGCCCCATTTCCCGAAAGCGCAACACCAGCCGGGCGACAGCCAGGCGCAGGCGGCGATCCTGCTGATGGTTGTCGTGGATAGGGTCGGGGATGCGAATCATGGAAAACAGTAAAGCCATAAACAGCGTTTCGTCGGGCGGCGCGTTTTGCATGACGCGGCGCTGCCAGTGACGGCCAATCTCCAGCGCGAGCGGGTATTCGGCGCAGGACTGCGCCCACTGTTTCTGTAGCGGATTAAACGCCGGTGCGATGCCCGCATGATGCTGTAGCAGGCAATATTGTAAAAACAGCCGCAGAAACTGCACATCCCGGCATTCAAACGGTTTTTGCAGCCGCCGCGAGCAAAGGTTGATCAGCGCATGCAGATTGGTATCGTCATACAACGTACGCGCGATCCCTCTCCGTTTAAGCTCGGTTTTTAATGCCGGCGTAAACTGTTGCGTAATGAAGGTCGGGCATATGCGTAAGCCGCGTCTGAGCCAGTGTAAAAGGCACAAACGTTGGTTGAGCGCAGCCCCCTCGATTCGGTAGCGTCCGTTCTGACCCGTTGTGATGGCGAGTCGATGATAGCGCTGGATCTCCAGGCCTGTTTCGGTGATATCCTCACGGGCAATTTCATCATCGACGCCATTGAGCGCGCTGAATGTTTCCGTGGTGGCGATTTGCCCCGGTTGGAAAAGCGTCAGTAAAACCCGGCAGCGGCGCTGGGGAGCAGAAAGTACAGACGGCGAAGTAAGCGTTGGCATCATCTGTCTGGTCTCCCGTTAGTTTGTTTGATAAGGATAGCTAAAGTTTGTGCGTGGAAATGGTTATAAGAGGGCTTTACGCCAGGAATGCTGGCGAGCATCACAGAATTTTTAACGTGAGGAACAGATGCAATTAGTTAAACGCAGCGCTTTAACACTCTTTCTCGCTGTTTTATCTTTCACAGTGCAGGCGCACCCTCATAGCTTTATTCGATTGCAGACGCAACTGGTGAGTGAAAACGATCGGTTTGTGGCGCTAAAAATGCGCTGGACGATGGATGAAATCACCTCCGCAGACCTGCTTTACGACGCGGGAGACGCGAAGCCCGGTTCGGAGATCTGGAAAAAGCTGGCGGCGGAAGTGATGGCGAACGTGCTCGGCCAGCACTACTTCACCGAAGTGTGGCACAACGGACAAAAGGTCAAGTTTAAAAATCGCCCGACGGAATATGGAATGGAACGGGAAGCGCACCAGGCGGTGTTGACGTTTGTCCTGCCGTTGGCTGAACCGCACCCGCTGAGCGGCCAGACTTATACTTTCTCGACCTTCGATCCCACATACTATGTGGATATGAGCTACGCCAACGATCGGGACGCCTCGTTGCCGCAGGCGTTAAGCACACAATGCAGCATGAGCGTGCATACGCCGACGCCGAGTGAAGAGACGCTCAGTTTTGCGCAGTCGCTGGATAAAGAAGACGCGCCGCCGGAGGATATGGATTTGGGTAAACAGTTCGCGCAGAAGGTAACGGTGCAATGTCAGTAATCTCCCAACAACGTCCGCGCTCCCTACGCTGGCTGCCGCTGTGGCCGCTGGCGGTATTTCTGTTGCTGGCCATCGCGGGCGGGCTGTGGTTATGGCAGGCCTGGCCGCAGGTGATGGTGAAAAGCATTGTCTGGCAGCGGGAAGTGAATCAGCAGATGAGCGCCTTATTAAAAGCGGTGGCGGCGAATCCGGCGCAGGCGGGCGGTTCGCTGCTGTTGTTTAGCTTTCTGTATGGCGTACTCCATGCGCTGGGGCCGGGTCATGGTAAAGTGGTGATTACCACATGGCTGGCGACGCATCCATCAAAGCTGAAATCAAGCATCGGCCTGACGCTGGCCTCATCGTTGTTGCAGGGGCTGGTGGCCATTGCGCTGGTGGTTGTGGTGCTGACGGTATTGCAGCTTCCGGCGAGGCAGTTACATCTGAGCAGCTTCTGGCTGGAGAAGGGCAGTTATGCGTTAGTCGGCGTGCTGGGAATATTGCTTTGCTGGCGGGCGCTAAAGACGCTTCGCGCGCTGCTGCGCAAGCCGAAATTTATCTCATTTACGCCGCATCATGTTCACCACGAACATTGCGGCTGTGGGCATCAGCATCTGCCGAACCCAGAGCAACTCAGGAATGGCGATGACTGGCGCGCGCGGCTGATGATTATTCTGTCGATGGGGATGCGCCCCTGTTCCGGCGCGATTATGGTGCTGCTGTTCAGTAAAGTTATTGGCGTCTTTAGTTGGGGAATGGCGTCGGCGCTGGCGATGGCGGCGGGAACCTCGCTGACCATTACCTCTCTGGCGTTGCTGGTCCACAGTTTCCGCACGCTGGCGGTAAAATTAAGCGGCAATAAAACGCCGGTATTGTGGCGACAGATTGGCTGGACAACGCTGGCGTTAGCCGGTGGCGTGATTTTGGTTGTGGCTGCTGTTGTGATGTGGGTCAGTGCGGTGCCGGTGGGCAGGGGATTAAGACCGTTTTAGCACAGTTGTAGGATGAATGCCTGATGGCGCTTCGCTTATCAGGCCTACGGGAAACTCCCCTGGTAGGCCGGATAAGGCGCTAGCCGTCATCCGGCATCAAACGATTAACGCTTCAGCGCATCACTCAATTCGTCGCGCATGCTTGCCAGCATCGCTTTAACCACGCGTGGGTTACCGGCCACGATGTTACCGGTCGTCATGTAATTATGGCCGCCGGTAAAGTCGCTGACGATACCGCCCGCTTCACGCACCAGCAGTTCGCCGCCGGCGAAATCCCACGGGCGCAGACCGATCTCAAAGAAACCGTCAACGCGACCCGCAGCCACATACGCTAGATCCAGCGCAGCAGAACCGGTGCGACGGAAGTCAGCGCATTCGGTGAACAGTTTGCTAACGATATTGATGTAGGTGGTCGCATACTGTTTGGCTTTGAACGGGAAACCGGTCGCCAGGATGGTGCCATCCAGGTCGCGCGCGGTGCTGCCGCGCAGACGGTAACCGTTCAGCTGTGCGCCCTGACCGCGAGTGGCGGTGAACAGTTCGTTACGCATAGGATCGTAAACTACCGCGACTTCAGTACGGCCTTTGATGCGTACTGCGATAGATACCGCGAAGTGCGGCAGACGTTTGATAAAGTTGGTGGTGCCATCCAGTGGATCGATAACCCATTGAACATCCTGATCGGTACCTTCATGTTCACCGCTTTCTTCGGTAATGATGGTGTGCTGTGGGTAAGATTTGCGGATCGTTTCGATAATAATCGCTTCGGCGGCTTTATCGACGTTGGTCACAAAATCATTGCTGCCTTTCTGGCTGGTTTCTACTGAGTCAGGCGTTTCGTAGTGTTTGGCAATTACATTACCCGCCTTGCGCGCTGCGCGCACGGCGATGGTCAGCATCGGATGCATCGGTCTCTCTCACTGGATGTTAAAGAACGGGAAAACGGCGCAGAGTATAGCAGCGAGTTCGGAATATGTCTCCGTTTTATGATAATATGCCCGAATAATCTTTAGCCGAAGAAAGACAATGCTGCAAAATATTCGAATTGTGCTGGTGGAAACCTCTCACACCGGCAATATGGGTTCTGTTGCCCGCGCCATGAAAACAATGGGTTTAACAAACCTGTGGCTGGTAAATCCGTTGGTCAAGCCGGACTCCCAGGCTATCGCGCTGGCGGCTGGCGCCAGCGATGTGATCGGCAATGCGCAGATCGTCGATACGCTCGATGACGCGCTGGCAGGGTGTAGCCTGGTGGTCGGCACCAGCGCGCGTTCCCGCACGCTGCCGTGGCCGATGCTGGACCCGCGCGAATGCGGTCTGAAAAGCGTGGCGGAAGCCGCGAATACGCCGGTTGCGCTGGTCTTTGGCCGCGAGCGCGTTGGCCTGACCAACGACGAACTGCAAAAATGCCATTACCATGTGGCGATTGCTGCAAACCCGGAATACAGCTCGCTCAACCTGGCGATGGCGGTACAGGTGATCGCCTACGAAGTGCGTATGGCCTGGCTGGCAACGCAGGAAAACGACGAGGCGGCGGAACATGAAGAGACGCCATATCCGCTGGTGGACGACCTGGAACGTTTTTACGGCCATCTGGAGCAGACGCTGCTTTCAACCGGCTTCATCCGTGAAGGCCATCCGGGGCAGGTCATGAACAAACTGCGTCGTCTGTTTACGCGTGCGCGCCCGGAAAGCCAGGAACTGAACATCCTGCGCGGTATTCTTGCTTCTATTGAGCAGCAGAATAAAGGCAAGTAAGCGTGTTGATGCCGGATGGCTGCACGATTTGCAGGCCGAATATTGTAGGCCGGATAAGCGGAGCGCCATCCGGCAAACAGAAACGGCACTGAAGGTTAAATACCTGACTAAATTAGTCAAGTAAATAGTTGACTGATTTAGTCGGGAATGTCAGACTTGACCCTGCTATGCAATACCCCCATTTTACAATAAAAAACCCCGGGCAGGGGCGAGTTTGAGGTTAAGTAAGACATGAGACTGACATCTAAAGGGCGTTATGCCGTGACCGCAATGTTGGACGTTGCGCTCAACTCCGAAGCGGGCCCGGTACCGTTGGCTGATATTTCTGAACGTCAGGGAATTTCCCTTTCTTATCTGGAACAGCTGTTTTCACGTTTGCGTAAAAATGGTCTGGTTTCCAGCGTACGTGGCCCAGGCGGTGGTTATCTGTTGGGTAAAGACGCAGGTAGCATCGCGGTTGGCGAAGTGATTAGCGCTGTTGACGAGTCGGTAGATGCGACCCGTTGTCAGGGCAAAGGCGGCTGTCAGGGCGGCGATAAATGCCTGACGCATGCGCTGTGGCGTGATTTGAGTGACCGTCTGACCGGTTTCCTCAACAACATTACTTTAGGCGAACTGGTGAATAACCAGGAAGTTCTGGATGTGTCTGATCGTCAGCACACCCATGACGCGCCACGTAGCACCCGTACGCAAGACGCAATCGACGTCAAACTGCGCGCGTAATTTACCCGCCCTGTTTCGGGGCGCTGCTGCGTTGGCCGCGCTTGTTCATCCCGGTCACTTACTTATGTTAAGCGCCTGGGTTTCACAAGCTTGTCGCCTTGCTGCACCGCAAAACAGTTAGGGTAAAAAATTATAATAGATTTCAGAATCAGGCCGGGGCGTTTACTCGCCCCGTGTACTCGGTCGTACATCCAGCCGGTTGCCTGATTCCTTGCATTGAAGCGATGTACGGAGTTTATAGAGCAATGAAATTACCGATCTATCTCGATTACTCCGCAACCACGCCGGTGGACCCGCGTGTTGCCGAGAAAATGATGCAGTTTTTGACCCTGGACGGAACCTTTGGTAACCCGGCCTCTCGTTCACACCGTTTCGGCTGGCAAGCTGAAGAAGCGGTAGATATCGCCCGCAACCAGATCGCAGAACTGGTTGGCGCCGATCCGCGTGAAATCGTCTTTACCTCCGGTGCGACTGAATCCGACAACCTGGCGATTAAAGGTGCGGCCAACTTTTATCAGAAAAAAGGCAAGCACATCATCACCAGCAAAACCGAGCATAAAGCCGTGCTGGATACCTGCCGTCAGCTTGAGCGCGAAGGGTTTGAGGTTACTTACCTGGCGCCGCAGAGTAACGGCATTATCGATCTGAAAGAACTCGAAGCGGCGATGCGCGGTGACACCATTCTTGTGTCCATCATGCACGTCAACAACGAAATCGGCGTGGTGCAGGATATCGCGACCATCGGCGAAATGTGCCGTGCGCGTGGCATTATCTACCACGTTGACGCCACCCAGAGCGTGGGCAAACTGCCTATCGACCTGAGCCAGCTGAAAGTAGACCTGATGTCCTTCTCCGGCCACAAAATCTATGGCCCGAAAGGGATTGGCGCGCTGTATGTGCGTCGTAAACCGCGTATTCGTATCGAAGCGCAGATGCACGGCGGCGGTCACGAGCGCGGTATGCGTTCCGGTACGCTGCCTGTACACCAGATCGTCGGTATGGGCGAAGCTTACCGTATCGCGAAAGAAGAGATGGAAACCGAGATGGCGCGTCTGCGCACGCTGCGTAACCGTCTGTGGAACGGCATCAACGATATCGAAGAAGTTTACCTGAACGGTGACCTGGAACAGGGCGCGCCGAACATTCTCAACGTCAGCTTTAACTACGTTGAAGGCGAATCCCTGATTATGGCGCTGAAAGATCTGGCGGTGTCTTCAGGTTCCGCCTGTACGTCCGCAAGTCTGGAACCGTCCTATGTGCTGCGCGCACTGGGCATGAATGACGAGCTGGCGCATAGCTCTATCCGTTTCTCTTTAGGTCGTTTCACTACTGAAGAAGAGATCGACTACACCATTGAGCTGGTGCGCAAATCCATCGGTCGTCTGCGTGACCTTTCCCCGCTGTGGGAAATGTTCAAACAGGGCGTGGATTTGAACAGCATCGAATGGGCTCATCATTAATCGGTATCGGAATCAGGAGAATTTATAATGGCTTACAGCGAAAAAGTAATCGATCATTACGAGAATCCACGCAACGTGGGTTCCTTTGACAACAGCGACGAAAACGTAGGCAGCGGCATGGTGGGCGCACCGGCTTGCGGCGACGTGATGAAGTTGCAGATTAAAGTCAACAATGAAGGTATCATTGAAGACGCGCGTTTCAAGACTTACGGCTGCGGTTCCGCTATCGCGTCCAGCTCCCTGGTCACCGAATGGGTGAAAGGGAAGTCTCTGGACGAAGCGCAGGCGATTAAAAATACCGATATCGCAGACGAGCTTGAACTGCCTCCGGTGAAAATTCACTGCTCCATTCTGGCAGAAGACGCAATTAAAGCCGCTATTGCGGATTACAAAAGCAAACGTGAAGCAAAATAAGAAGAGTTGAGGTTGTTATGTCGATTACACTTAGCGACAGTGCTGCAGCGCGAGTAAATACCTTTCTGGCAAACCGTGGTAAAGGGTTTGGCCTGCGCCTGGGGGTGAGAACCTCCGGCTGTTCAGGTATGGCTTATGTACTGGAATTTGTTGATGAACCGGCGGCAGAAGACACCGTGTTTGAAGACAAAGGCGTAAAAGTCGTGATCGACGGTAAGAGCCTGCAATTTCTGGACGGTACGCAGTTAGACTTCGTAAAAGAAGGTCTGAACGAAGGGTTTAAATTCACCAACCCGAACGTAAAAGACGAGTGTGGTTGCGGCGAAAGCTTCAACGTGTAACGTGCTTACCGATAACCCCACCGTGGTCACCTGCGCGTGGGGTTTGTTTTACCTGACTTCCTGAAACATCAGAGAGTCGATGCCCTGAGAATGTTATGGACTACTTCACCCTCTTTGGCTTGCCAGCCCACTATCAACTCGATACCCAGGCGCTGAGCCTCCGTTTTCAGGATCTTCAACGTCAGTATCATCCTGATAAATTCGCCAGCGGTACGCAGGCTGAGCAACTCGCCGCCGTACAACACTCCGCGACCATTAATCAGGCCTGGCAAACGCTGCGTCACCCTTTGACGCGCGCCGAATATTTACTGTCACTACACGGCTTTGATCTGGCCAGCGAGCAGCATACGGTGCGCGATACCGCGTTTTTGATGGAACAGCTGGAACTGCGTGAAGAGCTTGATGAAATAGAACAGGCAAAGGACGAAGCGCGGCTGGAAAGTTTCATCAAGCGCGTGAAAACAATGTTTGATGCCCGCCATCAGCTGATGGTGGAACAGTTGGACAACGAGACGTGGGACGTGGCGGCGGACACCGTGCGTAAACTGCGTTTTCTCGATAAACTGCGAAGCAGCGCCGAACAACTCGAAGAAAAGCTGCTCGATTTTTAATTCCCGGAAGCGAATATGGCCTTATTACAAATTAGTGAGCCTGGTCTGAGCGCTGCGCCGCACCAGCGTCGTCTGGCGGCAGGCATCGATTTAGGTACTACCAACTCATTGGTTGCGACCGTTCGCAGCGGCCAGGCAGAAACGCTGGCCGATCACGACGGTCGCCATCTGTTGCCGTCAGTCGTTCACTATCAGCAGCAGGGCCACACGGTCGGTTACGCGGCGCGCGCGAACGCGGCGCAGGACACGGCTAACACCATCAGCTCGGTAAAACGCATGATGGGCCGCTCGCTGGCGGATATTCAGACGCGCTATCCCCATCTGCCGTATCAGTTCCAGGCCAGTGAAAATGGTCTGCCGATGATTGAAACGGCGGCAGGTCTGCTCAACCCGGTACGTATTTCTGCCGATATCCTGAAAGCGCTGGCGGCGCGGGCGACGGAAGCGTTGTCGGGCGAGCTGGATGGTGTGGTCATTACCGTGCCCGCTTACTTTGACGATGCACAGCGCCAGGGAACGAAAGACGCGGCGCGTCTGGCGGGGCTGCACGTCTTGCGTCTGCTCAATGAACCTACGGCGGCGGCGATCGCCTACGGTCTGGACTCCGGCAAAGAAGGCGTTATCGCGGTTTACGACCTCGGCGGCGGCACCTTCGATATCTCTATTTTGCGCCTGAGTCGCGGCGTGTTTGAAGTGCTGGCGACCGGCGGTGATTCCGCGCTCGGCGGCGACGACTTCGACCATCTGCTGGCCGATTACATCCGCGAGTTGGCGGGCATAGCCGATCGCAGCGATAACCGCGTTCAGCGTGAACTGCTGGATGCCGCCATCGCGGCAAAAATCGCGCTGAGCGATGCCGATTCCGTTAGCGTCAATGTGGCGGGCTGGCAGGGCGACATCACCCGTGAGCAGTTTAATGACCTTATTGCCGCTTTAGTTAAACGTACTCTGATGGCCTGTCGCCGCGCATTGAAAGATGCGGGCGTTGAGGCGCAGGAGGTGCTGGAAGTGGTGATGGTCGGCGGCTCCACCCGTGTGCCACTGGTGCGCGAACGCGTGGGCGAATTTTTTGGTCGTCCGCCGCTGACGGCAATCGACCCGGATAAGGTCGTCGCCATTGGCGCGGCGATTCAGGCGGATATCCTCGTCGGCAACAAGCCGGACAGCGAAATGCTGCTGCTGGACGTGATTCCGCTGTCGCTGGGGCTGGAAACCATGGGTGGCCTGGTGGAGAAAGTGATCCCGCGTAACACCACCATTCCGGTGGCGCGCGCGCAGGACTTCACCACCTTTAAAGATGGTCAGACCGCGATGTCGATCCATGTCATGCAGGGCGAGCGCGAGCTGGTGCAGGATTGCCGTTCGCTGGCGCGTTTCGCGCTGCGCGGGCTCCCGGCGATGCCGGCGGGCGGGGCGCATATCCGCGTTACCTTCCAGGTGGATGCCGATGGCCTGTTGAGCGTCACCGCGATGGAGAAATCCACCGGCGTTGAGGCGTCTATCCAGGTCAAACCGTCTTACGGTCTGACGGACAGCGAAATCGCCACCATGATTCAGGATTCAATGAGCTTTGCCGAGCAGGATGTAAAAGCCCGTATGCTGGCAGAGCAAAAAGTGGAAGCGGCGCGCGTGCTGGAAAGCCTGACCGGCGCGCTCGCTGCTGATGCCGCGCTGCTAAGCGCCGCAGAACGTCAGGTCATTGATGATGCCGCCGCGCACTTGAGCGAGGTAGCGCAGAGCGATGATGTTGACGCGATAGAACAAGCCATTAAAAACGTAGACAAACAAACCCAGGAATTCGCCGCTCGTCGCATGGACAAATCTGTTCGTCGCGCGCTGCAAGGCCATTCCGTGGACGAGGTTTAATATGCCAAAGATTGTTATTCTGCCTCATCAGGATCTCTGTCCCGATGGCGCAGTTCTGGAAGCTGAGACCGGCGAAACCATTCTTGACGTTGCCCTGCGTAACGGTATCGAGATTGAACACGCCTGTGAAAAATCCTGTGCCTGCACGACCTGCCACTGCATCGTGCGTGAAGGTTTCGATTCCCTGCCGGAAAGCACGGAAGACGAAGACGATATGTTGGATAAAGCCTGGGGTCTGGAGCCGGAGAGTCGTTTGGGCTGTCAGGCGCGCGTCACCGATGAAGATTTGGTGGTCGAAATCCCACGTTACACAATCAACCATGCACGCGAGCATTAACAGAGGGTAGTATGGGACTGAAGTGGACTGATAGCCGCGAAATCGGCGAGGCGCTGTACGACGCGTTCCCCGATCTCGATCCTAAGACCGTTCGTTTCACCGACCTGCATCAATGGATTTGCGATCTTGAGGATTTTGATGATGACCCGCAGGCATCAAATGAAAAGATCCTTGAGGCTATCCTGCTGGTCTGGCTGGACGAAGCTGAATAAATAAACGGGCTGCCCACGGGTGGCCCGTTTTCCTGTATGCGCGAAGAAGGAAAAGAACAATGACTGAAGCGATGAAAATTACGCTCTCCACCCAACCGGCTGACGCTCGCTGGGGAGACAAAGCCACATACAGCATCAATAACGACGGCATTACCCTGCACCTGAACGGTAAAGATGACTCCGGTTTAATCCAGCGCGCGGCGCGTAAAATCGACGGCCTGGGCATTAAACACGTACAACTGACCGGCGCTGGCTGGGATGTGGAGCGTAGCTGGGCATTCTGGCAGGGTTACAAAGGGCCGAAAGGCAGCCGCAAGGTCGAGTGGCCAGATCTTGACGATGAGAAGCGGAAGGAACTGGACAACCGTCTGACGATCATTGACTGGGTGCGTGACACCATTAACGCGCCGGCGGAAGAGCTGGGGCCGGAACAGCTGGCGCAGCGTGCTGTTGATCTGCTGTGCAGCGTCGCGTGCGATCACGTCTCTTACCGCATTACCAAAGGCGAAGATCTGCGCGAGCAAAACTACATGGGGCTGCATACCGTTGGCCGGGGTTCCGATCGCGCGCCGGTGCTGCTGGCGCTGGATTACAACCCAACCGGCGATAAAGACGCGCCGGTTTACGCCTGTCTGGTGGGCAAAGGCATTACCTTTGACTCCGGCGGTTACAGCATCAAGCAAAGCGCATTTATGGACTCGATGAAGTCCGATATGGGCGGTGCGGCAACGGTAACGGGCGCGCTGGCATTTGCGATTACCCGTGGTCTGAACAAACGCGTGAAGCTGTACCTGTGCTGCGCGGATAACCTGATCAGCGGCAACGCGTTTAAACTGGGCGATATTATTCATTATCGCAACGGTAAGAACGTGGAAGTGATGAACACGGATGCGGAAGGGCGCCTGGTGCTGGCGGATGGCCTGATCGACGCCAGTGCGCAAAAACCAGAGCTGATCATCGATGCGGCGACGCTGACCGGCGCCGCGAAAACCGCGCTGGGTAACGACTACCACGCGTTGTTCAGTTTTGATGACGCGCTGGCGGGGCGTCTGCTGGCGAGTGCGGCAGAAGAAAATGAACCGTTCTGGCGTCTGCCGCTGGCGGAGTTCCACCGCAATCAGTTGCCTTCTAACTTTGCGGAACTGAACAATACCGGTAGCGCGGCGTATCCTGCCGGGGCGAGCACCGCTGCGGGCTTCCTGTCGCACTTTGTCGAAAACTACCAGCAGGGCTGGCTGCACATTGACTGCTCTGCAACCTACCGTAAAGCGCCGGTTGAGCAGTGGTCGGCAGGGGCGACCGGTTTGGGTGTGCGCACCATCGCTAACCTGTTAACAGCATAATTATGTAGGCCGGATAAGCGTTAGCGCTATCCGGCAAGATAACGGCGGGGGCGCTTCGCTTGCCCGCCCTACACGCATCTCTATTGTGATCCTTATGTCCGAAACAAAAAACGAATTAGAAACCCTGCTGGAGAAGGCGGCGACTGAACCCGCGCATCGTCCGGCATTTTTCCGTACCTTACTGGAGTCCACCGTCTGGGTGCCAGGCACAGCGGCTGAAGGCGAAGCGATTGTTGACGATAGCGCGCTGGATTTGCAGCACTGGGAAAAAGAAGACGGCACGACGGTCATCCCGTTTTTTACCTCTCTGGAAGCCTTGCAGCAGGCGGTAGAAGACGAGCAGGCATTCGTGGTGATGCCGGTGCGCACGTTATTTGAAATGACGCTCGGCGAAACGCTCTTCCTGAACGCAAAACTGCCTACCGGCAAAGAGTTTATGCCGCGTGAGATCAGCCATCTGATCGGCGAAGAAGGCAATCCGCTGAGTACACAGGAAGTGCTGGAAGGCGGTGAATCGCTGATTCTGTCTGAGGTGGCGGAACCACCTGCGCAGATGATCGACTCCCTGACCACGCTGTTTAAAACCATCAAACTGGTTAAGCGCGCCTTTCTTTGCACCATTAAAGAGAGCAATGACGCCCAGCCGAATCTGTTGATTGGCATTGAAGCGGATGGCGACATCGAAGAGATCATTCATGCGGCGGGCAGCGTGGCGACTGATACCTTGCCCGGCGATGAACCGATTGATATCTGTCAGGTGAAAAAAGGTGAGCAGGGCATCAGCCACTTTATTACCGAGCACATCGCGCCGTTCTACGAGCGCCGCTGGGGCGGATTCCTGCGCGATTTTAAACAGAATCGGATTATCTGATCCCGGTAGCCGGATGGCGTTAACGTCATCCGGGACAACCCGCACTGTAGGCCGGATAAGCGCAAGCGCTATCCGGCACATTACAAAACGTTAGGCCGGTTCTACCGGTAAATCATTACGCGCGCCCCATTCGCTCCATGCGCCGTCATACAACGCGACATTGGGCACATCCAGCGTGGCGAGCGCCAGCACCACGACCGCCGCGGTGACACCTGAACCGCAGCTGGCGATAATCGGTCTGTCAAAACTGACGCCGTGACTGAAGAAAATGACGTCCAGTTCATCGGTCGTTTTTAATTCCCCTTCACGCACCAGCTCCGTCCAGGGCACGTTCAACGCGCCGGGAATATGGCCACGCTTCAGACCCGGACGCGGTTCATCGGCTTCGGCATTAAACCGTGGCGCCGGGCGGGCATCAACGATTTGCGCGGTTCTTTCATGGCTCGCCAGGAGTACATCGGTCAAACGCACAACCTTCTCCGCCGTGAATTTAACGTCAAATTCCCCTTCCGGGAGTTCCACTTCGCCTTCCTGAAGCGGCAGCTCATCGCGCTGCCAGCCCGCCAGGCCACCGGCAAGAATTGAGACGTTTTCTACGCCAAACGTTCGCAGCATCCACCACGCGCGCGGGGCGGAAAACAGGTTGCCTTCATCGTAGACCACCAGATGTCTGTCCTGGTGTACGCCCAGTTCACGCATCGCCACGGCGAAGGCTTCCGGGCGCGGCATCATGTGCGGCAGCGGCGAGGTGTGATCGGAGAGCGCTTCAATATCGAAAAAGAGTGCTCCGGGGATGTGGCCTGAACGATATTCACCCGCAACATCCCTGTATTCCTGTCCGGGAGGCGCCATGCGGGCGTCGATAATTTGAATTTGCGGATCGTCGATATGCTCTGCCAGCCAGTCGGCGGCGACAAACCAGGAGGTGGACATAGGCGTCTCCATCTTTTGCCATAATAATGCCAAATTGTCGGACGTTTACCGCAAAGGGACAAGTAAAAGAGGCTGATTTGGCTGGTGAAACCACATTTCTGATGAAAAAATCAGAACTTATATAACGAATACTGGCTTTCACAACGGGAAATCTCACGCATAATAGTTACTCTACGTTGCTAACGGGCCACTGTGGCCAGGGATGAAAGAATGAAACACATACGCGTAGCCGCTTGCATGCTTATGCTGGCGTTGGCGGGGTGCGATAACAACGATAACGCGCCAACGGCGGTGAAAAATGATGAGACGCCCGCTGCGCAATCCGCTCCGACGAAAGATCCGGCACAACTGCAAAAGCTGGCGCAACAGAGCGAAGGTAAAGAACTGACGCTGCTGGACGCCTCCGAAGTCCAGTTGGACGGCGCGGCGACGCTGGTGCTGACGTTCTCCATTCCGTTAGATCCTGAACAAGATTTTGCCCGCACCGTACATGTGGTCGATAAAAAAAGCGGCAAGGTTGATGGCGCCTGGGAGCTGTCGCCGAATCTGAAAGAGCTGCGCTTGCGCCACCTGGAACCCAACCGCGATCTGGTGGTGTCCGTTGAACGTGATTTAACGGCGCTGAATAAAACCGCCTTTGGCCGCGCATATGAAAAAACCATTACCACGCGGGACGTTCAGCCGAGCGTCGGCTTTGCCAGCCGTGGCTCGCTGCTGCCGGGAAAAGTGGTGGAAGGCTTGCCGGTCATGGCGCTGAACGTGAACGACGTGGATGTAAACTTCTTTCGCGTGAAGCCTGAGTCACTGGCGGCATTCGTCAGCCAGTGGGAATACCGCAATGCTCTTTCGAACTGGGAATCTGACAACCTGCTCAAAATGGCGGATCTGGTCTATACCGGGCGTTTTGATCTCAATCCTGCGCGTAATACGCGTGAAAAACGCCTGCTGCCGCTGAGTGACATTAAGCCTCTGCAACAGGCGGGCGTGTACATTGCGGTAATGAATCAGGCCGGACATTACAACTACAGTAATCCTGCCACGCTCTTTACCCTCAGCGACATTGGCGTTTCCGCCCACCGTTATCACAATCGCCTTGATATCTTTACGCAGAGTCTGGAAAACGGCGCGGCGCAGCAGGCGGTTGAGGTTGCTCTGCTTGATGAGAAAGGTCAGACGCTGGCGCAAGCCGCCAGCGATGCGCAGGGGCATGTACAACTGGAAAATAGTCAGCAGGCGGCGCTGTTGCTGGCGCGAAAAGACGGACAAACCACGCTGCTGGATCTGAAACTGCCCGCGCTGGATCTGGCGGAGTTCGCGATTGCGGGCGCGCCGGGCTACAGCAAGCAGTTCTTTATGTTCGGCCCGCGCGATCTGTATCGTCCTGGGGAAACGGTGATCCTCAACGGACTGCTACGCGACAGCGACGGTAAAACCTTGCCCGATCAGCCCGTCAAACTGGAAGTGGTAAAGCCGGACGGTCAGGTACTGCGCACCGTTGTCAGCCAGCCTGAAAACGGGTTATACCGCTTTACGTATCCGCTGGATAGCAGCGCGCCAACCGGTATGTGGCACATCCGCGCGAACACGGGCGACAACCAGCCCCGGATGTGGGATTTCCATGTCGAAGATTTTATGCCGGAGCGAATGGCGCTTAATCTCAGCGCGCAGAAAACGCCGTTAGCCCCGTCGGAAGAAGTGACGTTCTCCGTTGTTGGGTACTACCTGTACGGAGCGCCTGCCAATGGCAACACGTTACAGGGGCAACTCTTCCTGCGCCCGCAGCGTGAAGCGGTACAGGCGCTGCCGGGCTTCCAGTTTGGCGATATTGCGGAAGAAAACCTTTCCCGCAGCCTGGACGAAGTCCAGCTTACGCTGGATGAAAATGGCCGTGGCGACGTCTCCGCCAACAGCCAGTGGCAGGAAGCGCATTCGCCGTTACAGGTGATCCTGCAAGCAAGCCTGCTGGAATCAGGCGGTCGCCCGGTCACTCGCCGTGCGGAACAGGCTATCTGGCCTGCCGATACCTTGCCGGGTATTCGTCCGCAATTCGCCTCTAAAGCGGTGTATGACTATCGTACTGACGCCACGGTTAACCAACCCATCGTGGATGAGGGCGGTAACGCCGCCTTTGATATTGTCTACGCCGATGCGCAAGGCAATAAAAAAGCCGCTTCGGGTTTGCAGGTTCGTTTGATCCGTGAACGGCGCGATTACTACTGGAACTGGTCGGAAAGCGAAGGCTGGCAGTCGCAGTTTGATCAAAAAGATCTGGTTGAAGGGGAGCAGACGCTGGATCTCAGCGCCGATGAAACGGGCAAGGTGAGCTTCCCGGTTGACTGGGGATCGTATCGTCTCGAAGTGAAAGCCCCGAACGATGCGATCAGCAGCGTGCGCTTCTGGGCAGGTTACAGCTGGCAGGATAACAGCGACGGCAGCGGCGCGGCGCGCCCGGATCGCGTCACCCTGAAGCTGGATAAACCCACCTATCGTCCTGGGGACACCATCAAACTGCATGTCGCCGCGCCGGTGGCGGGTAAAGGCTACGCGATGGTGGAATCAAGCGACGGCCCGCTCTGGTGGCAGGAAATAGATGTACCTGCCGAGGGTCTCGACCTGTCGATTCCCGTCGATAAAGCCTGGAATCGACACGATCTCTACCTGAGCGCGCTGGTTGTGCGTCCGGGCGATAAGTCGCGTTCAGCGACGCCGAAACGCGCGGTTGGGCTGCTGCACCTGCCGTTGGGGGATGAAAATCGTCGTCTGGATCTGACGCTGGAAAGCCCGGCTAAAATACGTCCAAACCAGCCGCTGACGGTGAACGTCAAAGCCAGCGCTAAACATGGCGAAACGCCAAAACAGATCAACGTACTGCTCTCTGCGGTGGACAGCGGAGTGTTGAATATCACCGATTACGTTACGCCAGATCCGTGGCAGGCATTCTTCGGGCAAAAACGCTATGGCGCGGATATTTATGATATCTACGGTCAGGTGATTGAAGGGCAGGGACGTCTGGCGACGCTGCGTTTTGGCGGCGATGGCGATGAACTCAAACGCGGCGGCAAACCGCCGGTCAACCATGTCAACATCGTGGCGCAGCAGGCGCTGCCGGTCACGCTTAATGAGCAGGGCGAAGGTTCCGTTACGTTACCGATTGGTGATTTTAACGGTGAGTTACGCGTTATGGCCCAGGCATGGACGGCAGAGGACTTCGGCAGCAGTGAAAACAAGGTGATTGTTGCCGCTCCGGTGATTGCGGAGCTGAATCAGCCGCGCTTTATGGCGGGCGGCGATACTTCGCGCCTGACGCTGGATGTCACTAACCTGACAGACAAACCGCAGATGTTGACGATTGAACTCGCCGCCAGTGGGTTACTGGAACTGGTGAGTCAGCAACCTGCTCCGGTAAACCTGGCGCCGGGCGTGCGTACGACCTTGTTTATCCCGGTACGCGCAAAAGAAGGGTTTGGCGAGGGAGAATTGCAGGCCACGCTGACCGGCCTGAACCTGCCTGGCGAGACGCTTCCCGCTCAGCATAAGCAGTGGAAAATTGGCGTCCGTCCGGCCTGGCCTGCGCAGACGGTAAATAGCGGAACGGTGCTTCAGGCGGGGGAAACCTGGCATGCGCCCGCCCAAAATCTGGAGAACTTCTCGCCGGTAACGTTGCAGGGGCAGTTGCTGCTTAGCGGCAAACCGCCGCTGAACCTGGCGCGCTATATTCGGGAGCTGAAGGCTTATCCGTATGGTTGTCTGGAGCAAACTGCCAGCGGCCTGTTCCCGTCGCTCTATACCAACGCGGCGCAACTGAAGGCGTTGGGGATCGCGGGTGATACCGATGAAAAACGCCGTGCGGCAGTCGACACGGGGATCTCCCGGATGCTGCAAATGCAGCGTGATAACGGCGGTTTTGCCCTGTGGGATAACAACGGACCGGAAGAATACTGGCTTACCGCATATGCGATGGATTTCCTCGTGCGCGCTGGCGAGCAAGGGTACAGCGTTCCGGCCGATGCGATTAACCGGGGAAATGAACGCCTGCTGCGCTATTTGCAGGACCCGGGCATGATGTCGGTTCGCTATAGCGACGATACCCAGGCCAGCAAATTTGCCGTTCAGGCGTATGCGGGACTGGTGCTGGCGCGTCAGCAAAAAGCGCCGCTTGGCGCGCTGCGTGAAATCTGGGAACGCCGGGGTCAGGCCGCGTCGGGCTTGCCGCTTCTGCAACTGGGCATTGCGCTGAAAAATATGGGCGATGCCAGCCGCAGTGAACAGGCGTTGACGCTGGCGCTGAACACGCCGCGCCGTGACGCGCAGCAATGGATGGCGGATTACGGTAGCCCGTTGCGTGATAACGCGCTCATGCTGTCGCTGCTGGAAGAAAATAAACTGCAACCCGAGGCGCAAAATACGCTGCTGACGACGCTTTCTGAACAGGCATTTGGTCAGCGCTGGCTTTCGACGCAGGAGAGTAATGCGCTGTTCCTTGCTGCGCGCACGTTACAGGATCTGCCGGGGACATGGCAGGCGCAGACCTCGCTCGCTGACCAGCCGTTGACGGGCGATAAAGCGCAAACGCGTAATCTGGATGCCGATCGGCTTTCCGCGTTGCAGGTGACCAACAGCGGCAACCAACCGCTGTGGCTGCGTCTGGACAGCAGCGGATACCCGCAAACGGCACCCGTACCTGCCAGCAATGTGTTGCACATCGAGCGCCAGATTCTGGGAACCGATGGTCAGAGCAAATCGCTCAGTTCCCTGCGCAGCGGTGAACTGGTGCTGGTCTGGCTCGAAGTGAAAGCGAGTCAAAACGTGCCAGACGCGCTGGTGGTCGACCTGCTGCCTGCCGGTCTGGAGCTGGAAAACCAGAACCTGGCAAACAGCAGCGCCAGCCTGCAAGACAGCGGCAGTGAAGTGCAAAACCTGTTAAATCAGATGCAGCAGGCGGATATTCAGCATATGGAATTCCGTGACGATCGCTTTGTCGCGGCGGTGGCGGTTAACCAGGGGCAGCCGGTGACGCTGGTGTATCTGGCGCGCGCGGTGACGCCGGGAACCTATCAGGTTCCTGTCCCGCAGGTGGAGTCAATGTATGTTCCACAGTGGCGGGCGACGGGATCAACCGAGGGGCTTTTGATTGTCACGCCATAAATGATCGTCCTGCGCAGTCTACGCGGTGGCTGGCGCTGGCTGGCCATCGCTCCATTTCTGATGATTCTGGCAGTCTGGGCGGCGGACAAAATCTGGCCGCTGCCGCTGCATGAGGTCAATCCGGCACGGGTGGTGGTGGCGCATGACGGCACACCGCTGTGGCGCTTTGCCGATGCGGAGGGGATCTGGCGCTATCCCGTGATGATTGAAGACGTTTCTCCCCGCTATCTTGACGCGTTAATTAATTATGAGGACCGCTGGTTCTGGCAGCATCCGGGCGTGAATCCGTTTTCGGTACTGCGTGCCGCCTGGCAGGATCTGTCGTCAGGACGCGTGATTTCCGGCGGCAGTACGTTGACCATGCAGGTGGCGCGACTGCTGGACCCGCATCCGCGAACCTTTGGCGGTAAATTTCGCCAGCTCTGGCGCGCGCTCCAACTGGAGTGGCACCTGTCCAAGCGCGATATTCTGACGCTGTATCTGAACCGTGCGCCGTTTGGCGGGACGTTACAGGGCATCGGCGCCGCCAGTTGGGCTTATCTGGGTAAACCACCAGCGCAACTGAGCTATTCGGAAGCGGCGTTGCTGGCGGTTTTACCGCAGGCGCCGAGCCGTTTGCGTCCCGATCGCTGGCCGGAACGCGCGCAAGCGGCGCGCAATAAAGTGCTGGAGCGGATGGCGGCGCAGGGCGTATGGTCGGCCCGGCATGTTCAGGAGGCCCGCGAAGAACCCGTCTGGCTGGCGCCCCGACAAATGCCGCAACTGGCGCCGCTGTTCTCACGCATGATGCTGGGCAAAAGCAACAGTGACAAAATCGTCACTACGCTGGATGCCGGGTTGCAGCGTCAGCTTGAAGAGCTGGCGCAAAACTGGAAGGGGCGGCTTCCTGCGCGCAGTTCGCTGGCGATGATCGTTGTCGATCATACCGATATGAGCGTGCGTGGTTGGGTTGGATCGGTGGATATGAATGATGACAGTCGTTTTGGTCATGTGGATATGGTCACTGCGATCCGATCGCCGGGATCGGTGCTTAAACCCTTTGTCTATGGGCTGGCGCTGGATGACGGGTTGATCCATCCTGCCTCGCTGTTACAGGATGTGCCGCGCCGTACCGGCGATTATCGTCCGGGAAACTTTGACAGCGGGTTTCATGGCCCCGTCAGCATGAGCGAAGCGCTGGTGCGTTCGTTAAATTTGCCTGCGGTACAGGTGCTGGAAGCATATGGCCCAAAACGTTTTGCGGCAAAACTGCGTAACGTTGGCCTGCCGCTGTATCTGCCTGCGGGCGCGGCCCCTAATCTTTCCCTGATTCTGGGCGGCGCGGGCGCAAGGCTGGACGAGATGGTGGCGGCATACAGTGCGTTCGCCCGTCATGGCAAGGCGGCAACATTGCGCTTGCAGCCCGGGGATTCGTTGCAGGAGCGTCCGCTGATGTCGCCGGGTGCGGCGTGGATCATCCGGCGGGTGATGGCCGATGAAGCGCAGCCGTTGCCGGATAGCGCCCTGCCGCGCGTAGTGCCGCTCGCCTGGAAAACCGGCACCAGCTATGGCTATCGCGACGCATGGGCGATAGGTGTTAGCTCCCGCTACGTGACTGGCATCTGGACGGGCAGGCCCGACGGCACACCCGTTGCCGGACAGTTTGGTTTTGCCAGCGCGGTGCCGCTGCTTAATCAGGTGAATAATATGCTGATGGCGCGCGCCGCGACGCAGCCTGAAGATCCGCGTCCGGCGTCGGTGAGCCGGGGCGTTATCTGCTGGCCGGGCGGACAGGCGCTTTCGGCGGGAGACAGTAACTGCCGCCGTCGACTAGCGACCTGGCTGCTGGAGAACAGCCAACCGCCGACGCTGCTGTTACCTGAACAGGAAGGGATTAGCGGCATTCGTTTTCCTGTCTGGCTGGATAATGACGGAAAACGCGTTGCCGCCGATTGCGCCCAGGCGCGGGAGCAGACGTTGATTGTCTGGCCGTTGCCGCTGGAGCCCTGGTTGCCCGCTGCTGAACGCCGCGCTGCGCGACTACCGACGGCTTCGACGGCCTGCCCGCCGCTGGGGCAGGATGCGCCTTTACCTCTACAGTTAACGGGCGTGCGTGATGGCGCGATAGTGAAACGGTTACCCGGCGCTTCCGGGGTGGATTTATCGATTCAGAGCAGTGGTGGCGCGGGGGCGCGCTGGTGGTTCCTCAATGGTGAGCCGTTGGGAGAACGCGAACGGAATATTACGTTACATCTTGCCGAAAAAGGCGAGTATCAATTACTGGTTATGGATGCTGCTGGACAGATTTCTGCGCTGCGATTTATTCTGCAATAGACCTGATAGCAATAGTTTGTTGCTAATACTCATCTTATTTTAAAAAAATGTTACCTTCATCCATAGGCAATAACCCGGATGCTCTTTATAATCCGCGCCAGGTCGTACAAGCATATATACAACAGCAGAACACATTACAGAGGTAATCATGGCGATTGAACGTACTTTTTCCATCATCAAACCAAATGCGGTGGCAAAAAACGTTATTGGCAACATCTTTGCGCGCTTTGAAGCAGCAGGGTTCAAAATTGTCGGTACGAAAATGCTGCACCTGACCGTTGAGCAGGCGCGCGGTTTCTATGCCGAGCACGATGGTAAACCGTTCTTCGACGGTCTGGTCGAGTTCATGACCTCTGGCCCGATCGTGGTTTCCGTACTGGAAAGCGAAAATGCCGTGCAGCGTCACCGCGACCTGCTGGGCGCAACCAACCCGGCTAACGCGCTGGCGGGCACCCTGCGTGCCGACTACGCGGACAGCTTCACCGAAAACGGCACCCACGGTTCAGATTCTCTGGAATCCGCTCAGCGTGAAATCGCCTATTTCTTTGGTGAAGGCGAAGTGTGCCCGCGCACTCGTTAATAAATCAGTGATGTAGTATGTAGGCCTGATAAGACGCATCTGCGTCGCCATCAGGCAGTCGCGCAATGCCGGATGGCGCTGACGCTTATCCGGCCTACGACTTATCAGGTCTACGACGCTGCTCTGCCTTTACACATTATTTTCGCTAATGTCCCGCGCAGGCGTGGCATCCTTGCGATAGAATTTGTACAATGCAGCGCCCCAGGATGAGCACCGCTCACTGGGGCGCTTCTTTTTTCAACCCTCCAGGGGCCATAACGTGTAATAACGAGGCCGGAATAGAATATGTCTGAACAAATTGTCACGTCTGAAATCATCACCCCGGTTGTTCCTGATAAAAATGGAAAAATTAACCTGCTGGATCTGAACCGTCAGCAGATGCGGGAGTTTTTTAAAGAATTAGGTGAAAAACCCTTCCGCGCCGATCAGGTGATGAAGTGGATGTACCACTATTGCAGCGATAACTTTGATGAGATGACCGACATCAACAAAGTGTTACGTGGCAAACTGAAAGAGGTGGCGGAAATCCGCGCGCCAGAGGTGGTGGAAGAACAGCGTTCTTCAGATGGCACCATCAAATGGGCGATTGCCGTTGGCGATCAGCGCGTGGAAACGGTCTACATCCCGGAAGACGATCGCGCCACGCTGTGCGTCTCTTCACAGGTTGGTTGCGCGCTGGAGTGTAAATTCTGCTCAACTGCGCAGCAGGGCTTTAACCGTAACCTGCGCGTCTCTGAAATTATCGGCCAGGTGTGGCGTGCGGCGAAAATCGTCGGCGCGGCGAAAGTCACCGGGCAACGCCCGATCACCAACGTGGTGATGATGGGCATGGGTGAACCGCTGCTGAACCTGACCAACGTTGTACCGGCGATGGAAATCATGCTGGATGATTTCGGTTTCGGTCTGTCTAAACGCCGGGTTACGCTGTCGACGTCAGGCGTTGTTCCGGCTCTGGATAAACTGGGCGACATGATTGACGTTGCGCTGGCGATCTCTTTGCATGCGCCGAACGATGAAATTCGCGATGAAATTGTACCGATCAACAGAAAGTACAACATCGAAACGTTCCTCGACGCGGTTCGCCGTTATTTGCAGAAATCCAATGCGAATCAGGGACGCGTCACAATTGAATACGTCATGCTGGACCACATCAACGATGGAACGGAACATGCGCATCAGCTGGCGGAACTGCTGAAAGATACGCCGTGTAAGATTAACCTGATTCCGTGGAACCCGTTCCCGGGCGCGCCGTATGGCCGGAGTTCCAACAGCCGCATCGATCGTTTTTCTAAGGTGTTGATGAGCTATGGTTTCACGACCATTGTGCGTAAAACACGCGGCGACGATATTGATGCCGCTTGTGGTCAGCTTGCCGGGGATGTGATTGACCGTACCAAACGTACTCTGCGTAAGCGTATGCAAGGTGAGGCTATCGACATTAAGGCGGTCTGATACGGCTTGCGGCATTGTGTGTTTTGTGTACAGTGGCGCAATGTTGGTTGAATGATGCCTCAAGTTGTACTTATCTGGTCAATATTAACGGTGCGTTTTTGTCAACTTTAGGGCAGTATGTAGCGGTGCAACAATAGTTTAGCCTTAAGGATTAAGCTGTTTTGTCATAAGTAGCCTGACAGTCTTATACTGTCCAACTAAGGTTAACTGACCAGATGTTTCGCGGTGCGGGTGGGCATTGTGTCTCACCGGCGCCTGAACCCCAATTTACGTACCAGCAGCTGTAGCGAATGAATACTGAAGCCACGCACGACCAAAATGAAGCACAATCCACCGGCGTTCGTCTGCGCAATGCCCGTGAACAACTCGGACTCAGCCAGCAGGCGGTTGCAGAGCGACTTTGCCTGAAGGTTTCCACGGTACGCGATATTGAAGAAGATAAGGCCCCGGCCGATCTCGCTTCAACGTTTCTGCGCGGGTATATCCGCTCTTATGCGCGTCTGGTGCACATCCCTGAAGAAGAACTGCTGCCCGGTCTGGAAAAACAGGCGCCGGTTCGTCCTTCCAAAGTCGCGCCGATGCAGAGCTTCTCTTTAGGTAAGCGTCGTAAAAAGCGCGATGGCTGGTTGATGACGTTCACCTGGCTGGTGCTGTTTGTGGTGGTTGGCCTGACGGGGGCCTGGTGGTGGCAAAACCATAAGGCGCAGCAGGAAGAACTCACCACGATGGTCGATCAATCCTCTGCTGAACTGAATGCCGGCGGCGATAGCGCCCAGAGCGTACCGCTGGACACCAGCGAAGCCGCAAGCCAGGATTCAACGCCAGCGCCAACTGCGCCTGTTGACTCTACGGCGACAAACGCCGCGCCGCAGACGCCGGATGCGTCCGCGACGACCACGGCGCCTGCCGCAGACGCTCAGCAGAATGCGGTCGTTGCGCCTTCTCAGGCGAATGTAGATACCGCAACCACGGCGCCTGCCGCGATGGGTGATGCGGCGTCATTGCCAACCGATCAGGCGGGCGTGGCTGCGTCAGCGGTCGATCCGAACGCGCTGGTGATGAACTTTACCGCCGATTGCTGGCTGGAAGTCACCGATGCGACAGGGAAAAAACTGTTTAGCGGAATGCAGCGTAAAGATGGCAATTTAAACCTAACCGGTCAGGCGCCTTATAAGCTTAAAATTGGCGCCCCGGCTGCGGTACAGATCCAGTATCAAGGAAAACCTGTCGATCTGAGCCGTTTTATCAGAACTAACCAGGTTGCGCGTCTGACCCTTAATGCCGAACAATCACCGGCGCAGTAACAGACGGGCAACGCGGGAGATTTTTCATGCATAACCAGGCTCCAATTCAACGTAGAAAATCGAAACGTATTTACGTTGGGAATGTGCCGATTGGCGATGGCGCCCCCATCGCCGTACAGTCAATGACCAATACGCGCACGACGGATGTGGAAGCGACGGTCAATCAAATTAAAGCGCTGGAACGTGTTGGCGCGGATATCGTCCGCGTCTCCGTGCCGACAATGGATGCCGCAGAGGCGTTTAAGCTGATCAAGCAGCAGGTTAATGTCCCGCTGGTTGCTGATATCCACTTTGACTATCGCATTGCGCTGAAAGTGGCGGAATATGGCGTGGATTGCCTGCGAATCAACCCAGGAAACATCGGTAACGAAGAGCGTATTCGTACCGTTGTCGACTGCGCCCGCGATAAAAATATCCCTATCCGTATCGGCGTAAACGCCGGATCGCTGGAAAAAGATCTACAGGAAAAATACGGTGAGCCGACGCCGCAGGCGCTGCTGGAATCGGCGATGCGCCATGTGGATCATCTCGATCGCCTGAACTTCGATCAGTTTAAAGTCAGCGTGAAAGCCTCGGATGTTTTCCTCGCGGTAGAATCCTATCGTCTGTTGGCGAAACAGATCGAACAACCGTTGCATCTTGGGATCACCGAAGCGGGCGGCGCGCGCAGCGGCGCGGTGAAATCGGCGATCGGCCTCGGTTTACTGCTGTCGGAAGGCATTGGCGATACGCTGCGCGTCTCTCTGGCGGCCGATCCGGTAGAAGAAATTAAAGTGGGCTTCGATATTCTGAAATCGCTGCGCATTCGTGCGCGTGGGATCAACTTTATCGCTTGCCCAACCTGTTCCCGTCAGGAGTTCGACGTCATCGGCACGGTCAACGCGCTGGAACAACGCCTTGAAGACATCATCACGCCAATGGACGTTTCCATCATCGGCTGTGTGGTGAACGGGCCGGGCGAAGCGCTGGTTTCGACGCTGGGCGTAACGGGCGGCAACAAAAAAAGCGGCCTGTATGAAGACGGCGTGCGTAAAGACAGACTCGACAACGATGATATGATTACGCAGCTTGAAGCCCGTATCCGCGCGAAGGCCAGCATTATGGACGAAGCGCGTCGAATCGACGTGCAGCAGGTTGAAAAATAATAACGCGATGGGAAGCGGCGCGCTTCCCGTGTATGATTGAACCCGCATGGCTCCCGTATCGTTTGGGAAGCGCTGAGGGTTCATTTTTATATTCAGAAAGAGAATAAACGTGGCAAAAAACATTCAAGCCATTCGCGGCATGAACGATTATCTGCCTGGCGAAACCGCCATCTGGCAGCGCATTGAAGGCACACTCAAAAACGTGCTCGGCAGCTACGGTTACAGTGAAATCCGTTTGCCGATTGTAGAGCAGACCCCGTTATTCAAACGCGCTATCGGTGAAGTCACTGACGTGGTTGAAAAAGAGATGTACACCTTTGAGGATCGTAATGGCGACAGCCTGACGTTGCGTCCTGAAGGGACGGCGGGTTGCGTACGCGCCGGTATCGAACATGGTCTCCTGTACAATCAGGAACAGCGCTTGTGGTATATCGGGCCGATGTTCCGCCACGAGCGTCCGCAGAAAGGGCGTTATCGTCAGTTCCATCAGTTGGGTGTCGAAGCCTTCGGTCTACAAGGGCCGGATATTGATGCGGAACTGATTCTGCTGACCGCGCGCTGGTGGCGTGCGTTGGGTATTGCTGAACATGTGAATCTGGAGCTGAACTCCATCGGTTCGCTTGACGCGCGCGCCAACTATCGTGATGCGCTGGTGGCATACCTTGAACAGCATAAAGAGAAGCTGGACGAAGACTGCAAACGCCGCATGTATACCAACCCGCTGCGCGTGCTGGATTCCAAGAACCCGGACGTTCAGGCGCTGCTCAACGATGCGCCTGCTCTGGGCGACTATCTGGATGACGACTCCCGCGAGCACTTTGCCGGTCTGTGCAAACTGCTGGAAGCGGCGGGTATCGCTTACACAGTCAACCAGCGTCTGGTTCGCGGCCTTGATTACTACAACCGCACCGTATTTGAATGGGTAACCAACAGTCTGGGTTCTCAGGGCACGGTGTGCGCCGGCGGTCGTTATGACGGTCTGGTGGAGCAACTTGGCGGTCGCGCAACCCCGGCGGTGGGCTTTGCGATGGGTCTGGAACGACTTGTTTTGTTAGTTCAGGCAGTTAATCTGGAATTTAATGCCGATCCTGTTGTCGATATATACCTGGTAGCCTCAGGCGCGGATACGCAGTCTGCGGCGATGACACTGGCGGAGCGCCTGCGTGATGAAAATCCGGGCGTGAAACTGATGACTAACCACGGCGGCGGCAACTTTAAGAAACAGTTTGCCCGTGCCGATAAATGGGGCGCCCGCGTTGCACTGGTGCTGGGTGAGTCCGAAGTGGCTGACGGCACCGTTGTAGTGAAGGATTTGCGCTCTGGTGAGCAAACGGCAGTCGCACAGGATAGTGTGACCGCACATTTGCGCACGTTATTGGGTTAAGGAGAAGGACAGCGTGGAAATTTACGAGAACGAAAACGACCAGGTTGATGCGATCAAACGCTTCTTTGCTGAAAACGGCAAAGCGCTGGCTGTTGGGGTGATTTTAGGGGTTGGCGCGCTGCTCGGTTGGCGCTACTGGACCAGTCATCAGACGGAGTCCGCACGCTCTGCTTCTCTGGCATATCAAAATGCGGTGACCGCGGTGAGCGCGGGCAAACCGGATAGCATCTCCGCTGCGGAGAAATTCGCCACGGAGAATAAAAATACCTACGGCGCGTTAGCTTCTATGGAACTGGCGCAGCAGTTTGTTGATCAAAATGAACTTGAGAAAGCCGCAGCCCAGCTACAGCAAGGACTGGCGGCCACCAGCGATGAGAACCTCAAAGCGGTGATTAATCTGCGTCTTGCCCGCGTTCAGGTGCAGCTCAAGCAGGCCGATACCGCGCTGAAAACGCTCGATACCGTAAAAGGTGAAGGATGGGCTGCGATTGTCGCCGATCTGCGTGGCGAAGCGTTGCTGAGCAAAGGCGATAAACAAGGCGCGCGCAGCGCATGGGAAGCAGGCGTGAAAAGCGATGCCAGCCCGGCGCTGAGTGAAATGATGCAGATGAAAATCAATAATTTGTCCATCTGAGAGGGACCCGATGCAATTGCGTAAATTACTTCTGCCAGGACTGCTTTCTGTTACGTTATTGAGCGGTTGTTCACTGTTTAGTGGCGAAGAAGATGTTGTCAAAATGTCCCCGTTGCCGACGGTGGAAAACCAGTTTACGCCGTCTACCGCATGGAGTACGTCTGTAGGTAGCGGTATCGGCGAGTTCTATTCCAACCTGCACCCGGCGTATGCCGATAACGTGGTCTACGCGGCTGACCGTAAAGGCACCGTAAAAGCGGTAAACGCGGATGACGGGAAAGAAGTCTGGTCCGTGAACCTGGCGGAGAAAGACGGCTGGTTCTCCAGAGCGCCTGCGTTGTTGTCTGGCGGCGTAACGGTCTCCGGCGGCCATGTCTATATTGGCAGCGAAAAAGCGCAGGTTTATGCGTTGAACGCGGCTGACGGTACGATGGCATGGCAGACGAAAGTCGCCGGTGAAGCGTTATCTCGCCCGGTTGTCAGCGATGGCCTGGTGCTTATTCATACCAGCAACGGTCAGTTGCAGGCGCTGAATGAGGCGGACGGCGCGATCAAATGGACCGTGAACCTCGACATGCCGTCGCTTTCGCTGCGCGGTGAGTCCGCTCCGGCTACCGCGTATGGCGCCGCCATTGTGGGTGGTGATAACGGTCGCGTCAGCGCCGTGCTGATGCAGCAGGGCCAGATGATTTGGCAACAGCGTATTTCCCAGGCGACCGGTTCGACTGAAATCGACCGTCTGAGCGATGTCGATACCACGCCGGTTATCGTCAATGGCGTCGTTTACGCGCTGGCTTATAATGGTAACCTGACGGCGCTGGATCTGCGCAGTGGTCAGATTATGTGGAAACGTGAGCTGGGCTCGGTGAATGATTTCATCGTTGACGGCGATCGTATCTACCTGGTGGATCAGAACGACCGTATTCTGGCATTGACCACCGACGGCGGCGTGACGCTGTGGACGCAAAGCGATCTGCTGCACCGCCTGCTGACATCGCCTGCGCTGTATAATGGCAATCTGGTGGTAGGCGATAGCGAAGGCTATATGCACTGGATTAACGTTGAGGACGGTCGTTTTGTGGCTCAGCAAAAAGTGGATAGCTCCGGCTTCCTGACCGAACCGGTCTCTGCCGATGGCAAACTGCTGATCCAGGCGAAAGACGGTACGCTGTATTCTATTACGCGTTAATCGTCACGGCTGCACGCTTTGAAAAACGGCTCCTGGTGCAGGGGCCGTTTTACTGTTTTTAACAACGGCGCAAAAATCGCGCGCGTTGTTTGATGATTTTTTAAATGAGGCTTTAAACATGGTACCTGTGGTCGCGCTTGTCGGGCGCCCTAACGTCGGAAAATCCACGTTATTTAACCGTCTAACTCGCACCCGAGATGCGCTGGTTGCGGATTTCCCGGGTCTGACTCGTGACCGTAAGTACGGTCGTGCGGAGATTGAAGGCCGCGAGTTTATCTGTATTGATACTGGCGGTATTGATGGCACCGAAGACGGTGTGGAAACCCGCATGGCGGAACAGTCGCTGCTGGCGATTGAAGAGGCTGATGTTGTGCTGTTCATGGTGGATGCGCGTGCTGGCCTGATGCCAGCGGATGAAGCGATCGCCAAACATCTGCGCTCCCGCGAAAAACCCACGTTCCTTGTGGCAAACAAAACTGACGGGCTCGATCCCGATCAGGCGGTTGTCGACTTCTATGCGCTGGGTTTAGGTGAAATTCACCCGATTGCGGCTTCTCACGGTCGTGGCGTGCTCAGCCTGCTGGAGCATGTTCTGCTGCCGTGGATGGACGACGTCGCCCCGCAGGAAGAAGTGGATGAAGACGCCGAATACTGGGCGAAACTGGCAGCGGAAGAGAATGGGGAAGAGGAGCCGGAAGATGACTTCAACCCTCAGGATCTGCCAATCAAACTGGCGATTGTCGGTCGTCCGAACGTAGGTAAGTCCACACTGACTAACCGTATTCTGGGTGAAGACCGCGTAGTGGTCTATGACATGCCGGGAACGACGCGCGACAGTATCTATATTCCGATGGAACGCGATGAGCGTGAATACGTGCTGATTGATACCGCAGGCGTACGTAAGCGTGGGAAAGTCACCGATGCGGTAGAAAAATTCTCCGTCATTAAAACGTTGCAGGCGATTGAAGATGCCAACGTGGTGATGCTGGTTATTGATGCGCGCGAAGGGATTTCCGATCAGGACCTGTCACTGCTGGGCTTTATCCTTAATAGTGGGCGCTCACTTGTCATCGTCGTGAACAAATGGGACGGCCTGACCCAGGAAGTGAAAGAGCAGGTGAAAGAGACGCTGGACTTCCGTCTGGGCTTTATCGACTTTGCGCGCGTACACTTTATCTCTGCGCTGCATGGCAGCGGCGTGGGCAACCTGTTTGAGTCCGTACGTGAAGCGTATGACAGTTCAACCCGTCGCGTCAGCACCGCCATGCTGACCCGCATCATGACTATGGCGGTTGAAGATCACCAGCCACCGCTGGTTCGCGGTCGCCGCGTGAAGCTGAAATATGCCCACGCCGGGGGATATAACCCGCCAATCGTGGTGATTCACGGCAACCAGGTGAAAGACCTGCCGGATTCTTACAAGCGCTATCTGATGAACTACTTCCGCAAATCGCTGGACGTGATGGGAACGCCTATCCGTATTCAGTTTAAAGAAGGGGAAAACCCGTATGCGAATAAGCGCAATACGCTGACCCCGACTCAGATGCGTAAGCGTAAACGTCTGATTAAGCACATTAAGAAAAGCAAATAATCGTCGCTGACGTTGATAAAACCCGCGCCTGTCGCGGGTTTTTTTGTTTTGCTCCAGCCGATGGTTTCCCTGTGTGATGTCAATGACTATTCGTTTTCTTCCAATTTTAAATCTAAGAAAGTAGACAATTGTCGAATTTTCATCTTAAAGTCCAGGGGTTGGTACTAGACAAAACTGGCTCCAGGTTATCAAATGGTTAAATAACCCTTCGCCGCATGTAAAAAAATCGGCCAGATACGTAACTGGTCGGCGTGCATTGCGGTGTTTATAAGCACAACGACATACCTTTTCGGGAGAATTATGCAATCCTCTGTTAATCAAAAAGAAAGCCGAACGTTCTTCGGCCATCCTTATCCGCTCGGTTCGCTGTTCTTCACCGAGATGTGGGAACGTTTCTCGTTTTACGGCATCCGTCCGTTACTGATCCTGTTTATGGCTGCGACCGTCTATGACGGGGGCATGGGACTGGCGCGTGAAAACGCCTCCGCAATTGTCGGTATCTTTGCCGGTACGATGTATCTCGCGGCGTTGCCTGGCGGCTGGCTGGCGGATAACTGGCTCGGCCAGCAGAAAGCGGTCTGGTACGGCTCGATTCTGATTGCGCTCGGCCACCTGTCGATTGCGCTCTCTGCCGTGATGGGCGACAACCTGTTCTTTATCGGCCTGATGTTTATCGTGCTCGGTTCTGGCCTGTTCAAGACCTGTATCTCGGTCATGGTAGGGACGCTGTATAAAAAAGGCGATGCGCGTCGTGACGGCGGTTTCTCGCTGTTCTATATGGGCATCAATATGGGGTCGTTCATTGCGCCGCTGATCTCCGGCTGGCTGATTAAAAGCCACGGCTGGCACTGGGGCTTTGGTATCGGCGGCATCGGGATGCTGGTGGCGTTGATCATCTTCCGCGTGTTTGCCGTTCCGGCAATGAAACGCTACGACAGCGAAGTGGGGCTGGACTCCACCTGGAACAGCCCGGTAGTGAAGAGAAACGGCGTGGGCGCATGGCTGCTGGCGCTGGCGGTAGGCGTGGTGGTTATCGTTGCGCTGATCGCTCAGGGCGTGATTGTGATTAACCCGGTCGCGGTAGCCAGCATGCTGGTGTACGTGATTGCGGCGTCTGTTGCGCTCTACTTTATCTACCTGTTTGTTTTTTCGGGCCTGAACCGTAAAGAGCGCGCACGACTGCTGGTCTGCTTTATCCTGCTGGTTTCAGCCGCATTCTTCTGGTCTGCGTTTGAGCAAAAGCCGACCTCATTCAACCTGTTTGCCAACGACTACACTAACCGCATGATCGGCGATTTTGAGATCCCGGCCGTATGGTTCCAGTCGATCAACGCCCTGTTTATCATCCTGCTGGCGCCTGTGTTCAGCTGGGCATGGCCAAAGCTGGCGAGCATGAACATTCGCCCGAGCAGCATCACCAAGTTTGTTATCGGTATTCTGTGTGCGGCGGCGGGCTTTGGCCTGATGATGCTGGCGGCGCAGAACGTGCTGAATAACGGCGGGGCGGGCGTATCGCCGTTCTGGCTGGTAGGCAGCATTCTGATGCTGACGCTGGGCGAGCTGTGCCTGAGTCCGATTGGTCTGGCGACCATGACGCTGCTGGCGCCGGAAAGAATGCGCGGTCAGATGATGGGGCTGTGGTTCTGTGCGAGCGCGTTGGGTAACCTGGCTGCGGGCCTGATTGGCGGCCATGTGAAGGCCGATCAGCTCGATATGCTGCCGGACCTCTTCGCGCGCTGTTCCGTCGCCCTGCTGATTTGCGCTGCGGTGCTGATCGTGCTTATTGTTCCGGTTCGTCGTATGCTGGAAAATACACAGACTAAAAATGAGCAGAAGCCGGTCACTAACGCCTGATGCAACATCCGACCTGGCCGGGGCGTGAGTGACGCCCCGGCAATTCAACGAACGAGACGGGAACAGGCGTTCAGGGATTTATTGGTCATGAGCTTTGATGCTCAGCCCGCAACATATCAAAGGAGTTACCGTGTCGATTACCTGCCCGGATTGCCATGCAGAACTGGAACCGCAAAACGGTGCGGCGCATTGCGACAGCTGCAATAAAGATATTGAACTTGAAGCGCGCTGCCCGGATTGCCATAAGCCGCTCCAGGTGTTAAAAGCCTGCGGCGCGGTGGATTATTTCTGCCAGAATGGTCATGGGCTGATCTCTAAAAAGCGCGTGGAGTTTGTGCCGCTTTAATCCGTCTTTTTCCTGCGCGTTTTCTTCGCGGTCGTCACGCCTTTCACTTCGCTTTCCACCCAGCCGTCTGACAGCCGGGTGGTGAGCACATCACCGGCTTTCACCTGTCTGGTTTGCTTCAGCACCTTGCCGTCCGTCGCCGTGGTTACGCTATAACCACGCGCCAGCGTGGAGAGCGGGCTGACGGCTTCAAGATGCGTTACCGCATTGCCAAAGCGTTCGCGTGTGGCGCTCAGACGTGCGCGCACGTTCTCGGCCAGACGATACTCCAGCTGCTGAATACGCGTTTGCGCGCGATAAATTCGCGGCTGCGGGTTTTGCTGGTTTAAACGCTGGAGGACACGTTGCTGGCGCGAGGCCGCGCGCTTGAGTTGATTATCCAGCGCGAAGTTCATCCGCTGGCGCAATCTTTCAAGCATCGTCTGCTGGCGCGCCAGGCGCAGTTGCGGGTGTTGCTGCTGTAACCGATGGAAAAGCTGCGTAAAACGGCGGTTGCGGTTTGCCAGATAGTAATCCATCGCCATCCCGAGGCGTTGTTGCGCGGACTGAATCTGGCGCAGCAACTCCTGCTGATTACGGCTGACTATCTCGGCGGCTGCGGAAGGCGTCGGCGCGCGCAGGTCGGCAACAAAATCGGCGATGGTAACGTCGGTTTCATGGCCGACGGCGCTAACGACCGGAATGTGGCTGGCGAAAATCGCCCGCGCGACGCGCTCATCGTTAAAGCTCCACAGATCTTCCAGTGAACCGCCGCCGCGCCCGACGATCAGCACGTCGCATTCATTTCGGGCGTTAGCCCGTTCAATGGCGCGAACAATCTGGCCCGGCGCGTCATCACCCTGAACAGCGGTCGGGTAGATGATAACCGGCAGGGAGGGATCGCGGCGTTTCAGGACATGAAGAATGTCATGTAAAGCGGCACCGGTTTTTGAGGTGATCACCCCGACGCAGTGAGCGGGCGAGGGGAGCGGTTGTTTATACTGCTGATCGAACAGCCCTTCAGCCTGCAATTTTGCTTTCAGTAATTCATATTTCTGCTGGAGCAGGCCTTCACCCGCAGGCTGCATGCTTTCAACGATGATCTGATAGTCGCCGCGCGGCTCATACAGGGTGATATTGGCGCGAACCAGCACCTGCTGCCCGTGCTGCGGGCGAAAAGTGACGCGGCGGTTGCTGTTACGGAACATCGCGCAGCGTACCTGGGCGGTGTCATCCTTTAGCGTAAAGTACCAGTGGCCGGAGGCGGGCTGCGTGAAATTAGAGATTTCACCGCTGATCCATACTTGCCCCATTTCCTGCTCAAGCAGCAGACGAACCGTCTGATTAAGGCGGCTTACGGTAAAGATTGAGGAGGTCTGAGAGGATAACATGTGAGCGGGATCAAATTCTAAATCAGCAAGTTATTCAGTCGATAGTAACCCGCCCACAGGGGATCGCAAGCATTATTTGCAAAAAAGTGTGGATGCAATCGGTTTCGCTCTGTATAATGCCACGGCAATATTTATCCACCCCCAGGTTAGAGATATTGCCCATGCTACGTATTGCTAAAGAAGCTCTGACGTTTGACGACGTCCTCCTCGTTCCCGCTCACTCCACCGTTCTGCCGAATACTGCCGACCTCAGCACGCAGTTGACGAAAACCATTCGTCTGAACATCCCTATGCTCTCCGCAGCAATGGATACCGTGACGGAAGCGCGCCTTGCAATCGCCCTGGCACAGGAAGGCGGCATTGGTTTTATCCACAAAAACATGTCTATCGAGCGTCAGGCGGAAGAAGTTCGCCGCGTGAAGAAACATGAATCCGGCGTGGTTACCGACCCGCAAACCGTTCTGCCAACCACCACGCTGCGTGAAGTGAAAGAACTGACCGAACGTAACGGTTTTGCTGGCTATCCGGTTGTCACCGAAGATAACGAGCTGGTCGGTATCATTACCGGTCGTGACGTGCGTTTTGTCACCGACCTGAGCCAGCCTGTCAGCGTGTATATGACGCCGAAAGAGCGCCTGGTCACGGTACGCGAAGGTGAAGCGCGTGAAGTGGTTTTTGCCAAAATGCACGAAAAACGCGTTGAGAAAGCGCTGGTTGTGGATGACAGCTTCCATCTGATCGGCATGATTACCGTAAAAGATTTCCAGAAAGCGGAACGTAAACCGAACGCCTGTAAAGATGAGCAGGGTCGTCTGCGCGTTGGCGCGGCAGTCGGCGCGGGCGCGGGCAACGAAGAGCGCGTTGACGCGCTGGTTGCCGCTGGCGTTGACGTACTGCTGATCGACTCCTCTCACGGCCACTCCGAAGGCGTTCTGCAACGCATTCGTGAAACACGCGCCAAATACCCGGATCTGCAAATCATCGGCGGCAACGTAGCAACCGGCGCAGGCGCGCGCGCGCTGGCAGACGCTGGCGTCAGCGCGGTGAAAGTGGGTATCGGTCCAGGCTCTATCTGTACGACCCGTATTGTCACAGGCGTAGGCGTTCCACAAATTACTGCTGTCTCTGATGCAGTAGAAGCGCTGGAAGGCCTGGGCATTCCGGTTATCGCCGATGGCGGTATTCGTTTCTCCGGCGATATCGCCAAAGCGATCGCCGCAGGCGCAAGCGCGGTAATGGTCGGTTCCATGCTGGCGGGTACTGAAGAATCCCCGGGCGAAATCGAACTGTACCAGGGCCGTTCTTACAAATCCTACCGTGGTATGGGTTCTCTGGGCGCGATGTCCAAAGGCTCCTCTGACCGTTACTTCCAGAGCGATAACGCGGCAGACAAACTGGTGCCGGAAGGTATCGAAGGCCGCGTAGCGTATAAAGGCCGCCTGAAAGAGATCATTCACCAGCAGATGGGCGGCCTGCGCTCCTGTATGGGTCTGACCGGCTGTGGTACTATCGACGCGCTGCGTACCAAAGCGGAGTTTGTACGCATCAGCGGTGCGGGTATTCAGGAAAGCCACGTTCATGACGTGACCATCACCAAAGAGTCCCCGAACTACCGTCTGGGCTCCTGATTTTCTTCGCCCGACCTCGTGTCGGGCGATTTATTTAATCTGTTTCACTTGCCTCGGAATTAGCGTCAATGACGGAAAATATTCATAAACATCGCATTCTCATCCTGGATTTTGGTTCTCAGTACACTCAGCTGGTTGCGCGTCGCGTGCGTGAACTCGGCGTTTACTGCGAACTGTGGGCGTGGGATGTTACGGAAGCACAAATTCGCGAATTCAACCCAAGCGGTATTATTCTTTCCGGCGGCCCGGAAAGCACCACTGAAGAAAACAGCCCGCGCGCGCCGGAGTATGTGTTTGAAGCTGGCGTGCCGGTATTCGGCGTGTGCTACGGTATGCAGACGATGGCGATGCAACTGGGCGGCCATGTTGAAGCATCCAATGAACGTGAATTCGGTTACGCGCAGGTGGAAGTGAGAACCGACAGCGCGCTGATTCGCGGCATTGAAGACTCCCTGACCGCAGACGGTAAGCCGCTGCTGGATGTGTGGATGAGCCACGGCGATAAAGTTACCGCTATCCCGTCTGACTTTGTCACCGTTGCCAGCACCGAAACCTGCCCGTTCGCTATTATGGCTAACGAGGAAAAACGTTTTTACGGCGTGCAGTTCCACCCGGAAGTCACGCATACCCGCCAGGGTATGCGCATGCTGGAACGCTTTGTGCGTGATATCTGCCAGTGTGAAGCGCTGTGGACTCCGGCGAAGATTATCGACGATGCGGTAAATCGCATTCGTGAACAGGTTGGCGACGACAAAGTGATCCTCGGCCTGTCTGGCGGCGTTGACTCTTCCGTTACCGCGATGCTGCTGCACCGTGCCATCGGTAAAAACCTGACCTGCGTATTCGTTGATAACGGCCTGCTGCGTCTGAACGAAGCCGAGCAGGTAATGGACATGTTCGGCGATCATTTTGGTCTCAACATTGTTCACGTTCCGGCGGAAGAACGTTTCCTGACCGCGCTGAAAGGCGAAAACGATCCAGAAGCGAAACGTAAGATCATCGGTCGCGTATTCGTTGAAGTCTTTGACGAAGAAGCGTTCAGACTCGAAGACGTGAAATGGCTGGCGCAGGGCACTATCTATCCTGACGTTATCGAGTCCGCCGCTTCCGCCACCGGTAAAGCGCACGTCATCAAATCTCACCACAATGTGGGCGGCTTGCCGAAAGAGATGAAGATGGGTCTGGTTGAGCCGCTGAAAGAGCTGTTCAAAGACGAAGTGCGCAAGATTGGTCTGGAACTGGGCCTGCCGTACGACATGCTGTACCGTCATCCGTTCCCGGGGCCGGGTCTTGGCGTACGCGTGCTGGGCGAAGTGAAGAAAGAGTACTGCGACCTGCTGCGTCGTGCGGATGCTATCTTCATCGAAGAGCTGCACAAAGCGGATCTGTACAACAAAGTGAGCCAGGCGTTCACCGTGTTCCTGCCGGTTCGCTCCGTTGGCGTAATGGGCGATGGCCGTAAATACGACTGGGTTGTCTCCCTGCGTGCGGTAGAAACCATCGACTTTATGACCGCGCACTGGGCGCACCTGCCGTATGATTTCCTCGGCCGCGTCTCTAACCGCATCATCAACGAAGTCAACGGCATCTCCCGCGTGGTGTATGACATCAGCGGTAAGCCGCCAGCAACGATTGAGTGGGAGTAATCACCCGCTTCATGACCACTGCGTTGTAATGAATAAAGACCCTCTGCCTGTGCAGGGGGTTTTTCTTTACCCGGCTGAGGCACAGCGCTATCTGTCTGGCGAATGCATATGCAATCCAGAAAACAGTATGTTTATGTGAGCAGGAAAAGTTTAGCGTTGAGCAGGCGTCTCGACTGAGAGAGTGGACTGTTGAGCTTCTTTTTTATCCTGATGATGATGCCAGGCACCGATAGAAGAGTAGACGAAGCGTCCGAAGAAGAAGAGAAAACTGATAAACAGTACGATACGGGTCATTCGACTGTTAAATCGATGTCGTTTTCGCATACTGGTTGCCTGACTCACAAAAGGTTCCTTAGGGTATGCCCAGCATAGTGGGCGATGGGTACATTAAGGCACATTGTAAAGGAATGGTCAATTGTCGATTATGTAAAAATACGTCAGTTGATTTATCTCTTATTGTTATGGAAGATAATTTTAGTATTTACATTAATAATAAATTAATGATAACGAAGCAGAAAAAACGTAATTATTAGTTACTGAGAAGAAAATTGATTGATATATATCAAATGTTGCTTCCCGTTGATAACTAGAATCAAGACACATATTGTGACGTTGTTTTTATTATTATTTTAAAGTCAGGTGGGATGCCTGTCTGAAGCACCTTGCAGGAAGCGAGGGTTTTTGCTGAGCATCTATGAAACTAAATCAGACCTATATCAAAATCAGAGATAAATGGTGGGTGCTGCCTCTCATTTTACCCTCTTTGCTGTTGCCCATATTAAGCATTGCCAATACCTACGCACATACCAATACGGGTTCCGGTAATGTCACGCTTTTTTACCTTCCTCTGGCATTCACTATCAGCCTGATGTCATTTTTTGACTGGGCGGCATTACCAGGCATTGCGGTCGCAATCTTCTGGAACCGCTATCCGATAGTGGGATTGTATGAGACGCTCTCCATTATCGGACATTTCATTATCCCGGTCGTGCTCTGCTGGGGCGGGTATCGCGTGTTTACTCCCCGGCGTAATCAGGTGTCTCATGGCGATGCTCATCTGATGTTTCAGCGGATGTTCTGGCAGGTGTTTTGCCCGGCGACGTTATTTCTGGTGCTCTTTCAATTTGCCGCCTTCCTGGGAATGTATGCGAGTAAATCAAGCATGATGGGCGTAATGCCTTTTAATATCAATACATTGATTAACTATCAGGCTTTGCTGGTGGGAAATCTTATCGGCGTTCCGCTGTGTTATTTTATTATTCGTACTGTCCGCAATCCTCTGTACCTGCGTGGATATTATGCGCAGCTGAAACAACAGTTTGATAAGAAAGTCACAAAGAAAGAGGTTGTTATCTGGTTACTCGTGCTGACATTGCTCATGACAATGCTTTGCATGCCATTGAATGAAAATAGTTCAATATTTAGCACTAACTATACCTTGTCATTATTATTGCCGGTAATGCTATGGGGAGCGATGCGCTACGGTTATCGATTTATTTCGCTGATATGGTCGGCTGTTCTCATTACCGCAATTCATTATTACCAGAGCTACATGCCTTATTATTCCGGGTATGACACACAACTCACTATTACGTCTTCAAGCTACCTGGTTTTCTCTTTTATTGTGAGCTATATGGCGGTGCTGGCGACGCGCCAGAGAATCGTCAGCGGTCGGGCGCGTCGGCTCGCGTATCTTGATCCCGTCGTGCATCTGCCTAACCTGCGGGCGCTAAATCGCGCGCTGAAAAATTCGCCCTGGTCAGCACTCTGTTTTTTACGCGTGCCCGGCCTGGAATTACTGGGGAAGAACTATGGCGTTATGCTGAGAATTCAGTACAAGCAAAAGCTCTCCCACTGGATAAACACCTTGCTGGCGCCCGGTGAATGCGTGTATCAGCTGTCGGGGCATGATTTGATTCTGCGTCTGAATATGGAGTCGCATCAACAGCGCATTGAAGCGCTGGACAACCATATCAAGCAATTCCGTTTCATGTGGGATGATATGCCGCTCCAGCCGCAGGTTGGGGTAAGCTACTGCTATGTGCGCTCTCCGGTCAGCCATATCTATCTGTTATTAGGCGAATTAAGTACCATCGCCGATCTTTCTCTGATGACCAACAAACCGGAGAATATGCAGCGGCGTGGCGCAATGCATTTGCAGCGGGACCTGAAAGATAAAGTGGCGATGATGAACCGCTTGCAGTATGCGCTGGAGCACGATCATTTTTGCCTGATGGCGCAGCCGATTTCAGGTATTCGCGGCGATGTTTACCATGAAATACTGCTGCGACTGAAAGACGATAATGGCGGCATGATCAATCCCGATGGTTTTCTGCCCGTTGCTCACGAATTTGGCCTGTCGTCCAGCATCGATCTGTGGGTGATTGAAAATACCCTGCGCTTTATGGCGGAAAACCGGGATAAGCTGCCAGCCCACCGGTTTGCCATCAATCTGTCACCAACGTCGGTATGCCGCGCCCAGTTTCCAATTGATGTCAGTAACCTGCTGAGCCAGTACGAAGTTGAAGCGTGGCAACTGATCTTTGAAGTGACCGAAAGCAATGCGTTCACCAATGCCGAACAGGGTCAGGCAACGTTGTCACAGTTGCAACAGTTAGGTTGCCAGATAGCGATTGATGATTTTGGAACCGGTTATGCCAGTTATGCGCGGCTGAAAAATGTGAGCGCGAATATTCTCAAGATCGATGGCAGCTTTATTCGCAATATCGTCTCTAACAGTCTCGATTATCAGATTGTGGCGTCCATTTGCCATTTGGCGCGAATGAAGAATATGCAAGTGGTGGCGGAATATGTGGAAAGCGAAGAAATTCGTAGCGCGGTGAGCGCGTTGGGGATCGATTACCTTCAGGGCTATTTGCTTGGTGAACCCAGGCCGCTGGCGGCGACGCTGGAAGAGGTACAGGCACCATTGTCTGGTGCCTGAGGCGAAATTACGCCGCGATAGTGGGCGAACTCTCTTCTTCGATTTTGAGACGCCAGCCCGTGACCGCTTCCCAGTATTGCTGCTCTTTTTCCAGATCGAGCAGGACAAGCGCGTTTTGGCTAAACCAGTCATGCGGGAAGCACAACGTCCAGTGATTGTCGTCAGTTTTAAGCCGTAGCGTTGGCGGCGTTGTGGTGGCCTGGCGCTGATTATTCAGCAGAACGCCCAGGCGCAATAGCTGAATCAACGGCAGGAATTGTTTTTTCTTGAACAACGTAAAGCGGGGCAAGTCATCCAGCTTAACGGCTTTACGATGATAACGGACTAATGTCGCCATCATCAGTTGCTGTTCCTGGTTAAAACCCGGCAAATCGCTGTTTTGCAGAATATAGGCAGAGTGGCGGTGCAGGCCGCTGTGGTTGATGTTCAGCCCCACCTCATGCAGCATTGCAGCCCACTTCAGTAACGCTTCCAGCTGTGGATGCGCCAGCTTTGGCTGTTGCGTCTGCCACTGTTCATACATCTGCATGGTTGTTTCCAGCACGCGCCGGGCCTGATCGCTGTCGATGTTATACTGATTCGCCAGGCTTTTGGCCGTACGGCTGCGCACATCCTGATGACGGAAGCGGCCTTCCATTTCGTACAGCACGCCTTCGCGCAGCGCCCCGTCGGAAAGGCGGAGTTCGCGGATCGCCAGCGCATCAAAAACGCCGCACAGAATGGCCAGACCCGGTACAAAGACCGCTTCACGCCCTGAGACATTCGACAAGCTTTTTATGGCTTCAGTAAGGGCGAGTGGCGCGCTTCGAGAGCCAGCAAATATTTTGCTTCATCGTACTGGGTTCTGGCCTTCCAGCAGCGGTAAATGATCCTTATCCATTTGAACGCCAGTGCCCGGATCGCAGACTGATGAGATTTGCCCTTCTCTCTGAGGCCCTGATAATACAGTCTGGCCCAGTATGATGAATTAACCGTCTTGGCAGCCCATTCAACAAAGGTTTGCCTGACGAACTTGGCACACTGCCATCGCCAGTGAACCCAGGATTTCTGGCCACTTCGTTCTGTCACCGGTGCAATACCTGCGTAGTTTTGAATTTCTTCAGCGCTGTTAAACCGGTCACGGTTATCACCAAGTGCAGCAAGCATTCGTGGGCCCATACACGGCCCCATGCCCGGAAGTGATTTGAACAGCTCCGCATCTGGCAATGTGTCAAACAACGCTTCGATTCGTTCGTCATAGGTTTTGATGATTTCACTCACGACTTTAATTTGTGTCGCCAGTGCTGTTGCCATCAAAGCATTAGCCTCTATAACGCTCGGGTCTGTAGTCAATGGGATCGCGTTATCAATACTCGCAACACGTTGCTCGGTAAGAGCCATTGCGCGGCCACCTTTGGCATTCAGAAAGTTGCGGATCGTGTCGCGCCTCGCTCGTTTCAGTTGTTGCAGACTGGGCCACCGGATAATCAGCTCACACAATAGTAAGCTACCCCGATGTGAGAACCACTCCAGTGGCTGAGGATAATACTGTTTAAGTGTGTTGATTATCCGGTTCACAAAACGGCGTTTATCTTCAACCAGCTGACGGCGCTGCTCAACCAGTTGCTGGAGTAACCGGATATCCGCATTGTCGGGTTCAATGGCTTTTATCTTTTGGGGATAACGCAGCATTAACTCTAATGCCAGCTCGGCATCCTGCGGGTCATCTTTAGCGCCGCTGGGCGAGAAGGCCTGCCGGTAACGAGCCAGGGACAAAGCGTGGACGGGGAAAACGGTGATAAATGGATATTTCTGAAGAGCATACACCACGGGACCTTTCTTCAGCTCAACGGCGATAGCGATCCTGCCTTTTACCTTCTGGTGTAACTCGGTAAGCCAGACATCAAGTGCTTCCGGCGTATGTTCAATCACATGGAATGTGCGTTCACCGTTTTTAAACTGAACACAGACATCGTGCTTTTTATCTGCCCAGTCCAGACCAACGTGCGCAGCAAATTGATTAGTCGCAGTCATCACCAACTCCTTTTTATCGGGGATTGGTATGCATTCCACGCTCTTCGAAAGAAATATAGCCAGCAGTTTATCTGCATGCCCTGAGTATTCGTTAGCGAACGTGGAGCACCCACTGGCTCGAAAGAAAAGCGGCGATCATCACGTGATTCTCGCTCAATATTCGTAACCAGTAAGCGCATACCCTGAATCACTTAAAGTGTAATTCTCAGGGTGCGAATGACTATAT